>NZ_JBEXMJ010000003.1:300000-477645 GCF_040610475.1 Actinopolymorpha sp. NPDC004070
GTCCGACACTGCCCGGGCCCAGCTGCAGCTCTCAAAGGCCCAATCCGCGCTCGGCCGCACGTTGTCCGCCCTGATGGCGTCCGCCTCCCAGAGCGCTGGCTCGGCGCCGCGCTCGCCGGTCGGCGGCGGCACGTCCTCCGGTGCCCCGGGCAATGCCGGTGACGTCCCCACGGGAGGGACCGGTCAGGCGGGCGGACGCAGCAGTCCCGCGTCCCCGGAACAGCTCGCCGCGGACCAGGCCGACATCGACGCCGCCGAGGCCGCGCTGACGGCCGCCGAGCAGAACCGCGCTCAGGCGGAGATCACCGCGCCGATGGCCGGGACGGTGGCGAGCGTGGGTACGGCGGTGGGGGACCAGGTGTCGTCCTCGACCACCGCCGTGGTGGTCGTAGCGCCCGGCGCGCAGGTGGCGACGATGACGGTGAGCGACACCGAGGTGGGCGACGTACGGCCGGGGATGACGGCGAAGATCACGCCGACGGGTACGTCCGGGAGCCTGACCGGCACCGTCGGGGCGGTCGACACGCTGAACCCGGACACCAGCGGGGACTCGCCGTCGTACACCGTGACCGTGGCCATCGATCAGAACGCCTCGGCGTTGCCGGTGGGGGCGGCGGCGACCGTGGCCGTGCTCACCGGGCGTACGACGAAGGTGCTGACCGTGCCGACGTCTGCCGTACGGACGATCGGCAGCATGCAGTACGTCACGGCGATGAAGGCGGGGGAGCCGGTGCGTACGCGGGTGCAAGCCGGTGCCGTCGGGCCGGCGCTGACGCAGATCAAGTCCGGGGTCGCGAAGGGCGCCCAGGTCGTACTCGCCGATCTCCAGCTTCCTCCGCCGACGACGAACACCGGCACGGGCGGCTTCCGCGGCCGTCCCGGCGGCGCCGGGGGTGCCGGCGGTCTCGGGCCCACCCGGTTGGGAGGCTTCGGCGGCCGGGGCGGTCAATGAGTACGGCCGCCCCGCCCGGGACTCTGGGCGGGACGGCCGTCGCGACGTCAGGTCGTACGCGCTTGGTGATCTACGTCAGCGGTAGTTGACGAACTGGAGGGCGAAGTCGAGGTCCTTGCCCTTCAGCAGCGAGATGACCTCCTGGAGATCGTCCCGCTTCTTGCTGGCGACCCGGAGCTCGTCGCCCTGGACCTGGACCTTGACCCCCTTGGGGCCCTCGTCGCGGACGATCTTGGCCACCTTCTTGGCGTTCTCCTGGGAGATGCCCTGCTCGAAGGTGCCTGACAGGCGGAAGTCCTTGCCGGACTGCTTGGGGTCTTCGGTCTCGAGGCTGCGCAGCGATACGCCCCTTTTGACCAGCTTCTCCTTGAACACGTCGAGCACGGCCAGCGCCCGCTCCTCGGAGTTGGCGGTGATCTCCACGCCGAGCTCGCCCGACCATCGGATCCCGGCGCCGGTGTTCTTGAAGTCGAACCTCTGTGCGATCTCGCGGGACGTCTGGTTGAGCGCGTTGTCGGCCTCCTGACGATCGACCTTGCTCACGATGTCGAACGACGATTCGGCGGCCATCCGGGCTCCCTTCGTATGCGGCTGTCGATGACGTACCGGCCGGGTGGCACGGGCCGGCAGCGTCTGCGCTATCCTCTCAACTCGCTGCTGAGAAGCAGCAAGCGGCAGGTTGCCCGAGCGGCCAAAGGGAGCGGTCTGTAAAACCGTCGGCTCAGCCTACACTGGTTCGAATCCAGTACCTGCCACGCAGCAAGAACGGCCCCTGGCCTGCGCAAACAGGTCCGGGGCCGTAGTGCTATCTGTCCGGCTGTCTACGACCGGATCTGGTGACGTGCGGCGGCCCGCCCCAGATACGCCCCAAGTGACGACTATGGGGATCGGGCCGTGCCGCCGCTTGTTATGGAAGGCACGCTGCAAGGTCCTTGACCCGCGCGACGTGGCGCACGTCGGAGGCTGCCGAACACACTGCCAGGCCTCCAGTCGGGTGGGCTCTCCTACATTCGATGATGGGACAAGACGAGCCTGCCTGGTGTCCCTCGGGTGTCCGGCTCGAACGGCCGCCGGCTCTCCTGGTCAAAGGGCGTGGAGGACACGAGGGACGGCAAGGACGGCAAGGACGGCTTGGAGTAACACCCGTGTCTATCTACCGTCGGGGTGATGAACCGGCGGGTGACTCCGTGGACGTTGATCGGTGCCACTCCACGACCGGGCACGCCCCCCAGGTTCTATCGGTCGATGCTACGCCTTCTTCGAGGGTGGTTCGTCGCTGTACTTGCGGTCCGACTCTGCTGCTGGTGTTGTACGTTTCTGGCCTCAATGCGCGAGGGTCGTGGTCTCAAACCATCCGCCCAGGCGGCCGGAGTCGGCGTCGCGAGCAGGTCAGCCCGGCTCCGTTGGAGATCACGGTCGAGCGGCGCGGCGCCTCCGATCCAGCCGGCCGAGCCCGTCAGGCGTGGCCGGAAGAACCGTCTGGATCGGGTGCTGGCAACCGTGGCGGCCCGGGAGGACGTATGCCACCGTGGCGCGATCCGCGAATCGACGGCAATCGTGATCACAATGCTCGCGACCATGAGAGCGATGAGAACTAGTGTCATGGCAGTAATAGTCCTCATGTAAAGATCCAGCCACAATTGGCAGGACTGCCCTAGTGCAACAATTTCCTGCCACCTAGACTTTCGTGCATGCTTCGTACCGTCGCCGTGCTCCTGCTAGAGGACATCGCCGTGTTCGAATACGGCGTGGTGGCTGAGGTCTTTGGCCTCGATCGCCGGGAGGACGGCGTACCGAAGTTCGACTTCCGGGTCTGCGCCCAGGACCCCGGCGCCCCGATGCGCACCAGCTCGGGCGGCCGGATCATCGCCGACCACGGACTCGATCAGGTAGCCAGTGCCGATCTGGTCGTCGTGCCTGCGACCACCATACGGGACGCCTACCCGGCGCCCGTGCTAGACGCGATCAAGGCGGCCGCCGAGGCTGGCAGCACATTGCTCACCGTCTGCTCGGGCGCGTTCGTGCTCGGCATGACCGGGTTGCTGGACGGGCGCAGGTGCACGACGCATTGGCGGCACGTCGACGAGTTCCGCCGCCGCTTTCCGGCCGCGATCGTGGACGCCGATGTGCTGTACGTCGACGAGGGCGACATCCTGAGCAGCGCGGGTACCGCGGCCGGGATCGATGCCTGTCTGCACCTCGTCCGGCGCGAGCTGGGGTCGACGGTCGCCACTGCGATCGCTCGGCGGATGGTCGTACCGCCACAGCGGGACGGTGGACAGCGTCAGTTCGTCGAGCTGCCGATCCCGGCGTCCACCGCCGACAGCCTGCAGTCCGTCCTGGACTGGATGACCGAGCACCTCACCACCGAGCACACCGTCGCCGCGCTCGCGCACCGGGCAAAGATGTCGAGCCGTACGTTCGCGCGCCGGTTCGTGGCCGAAACGGGTACGACGCCGCAGCGCTGGCTCACCATGCAACGCGTACTGCGTGCGCGCGAGCTGTTGGAGAGTACGCGCATGGGGATCGAGGAGATCGCCCGCGAGTCGGGATTCGGCACGGCCGCCCTTCTCCGGCACCATTTCCGTCAAGTGCTCGGCGTACCCCCACAGCACTATCGCCGCACCTTCGCCGCGGACTGACCGGACGGCAACGGCCAAGTTGACCATGCCCGGGGGGAACCCCGTCCACACGTCGGGGGGATGCCCAGCGTGCAGGCCAATCCGCCGTTACCTCCGGCCGTTCCACCACCGCGCGGAAAGTTCCAAGGCGTCCTCGGCGTCTTCGCGGCTAACTTGCGACCCGGTGTAGTGAGCCCCTTCGTTTCGCAAGACCCGCAGACTTTGCGCCCATTCGTGAAGGCGACCATCGATCAGCCCGCGCTCCTTCAACTCGTTCTATCGTTTAGGAAACGTACCTTTAGTGATCCCCTCCTCTATGCATATTCCTTCAAGCATGCGGCCAACCATTGCCGCCGTCGCGGTGTATGCGCCTGCCTCGAAACACTCCGGTCCTGCTGATGTTCTCGCTGTATAGAAATCGGGATCGCTGGGTTCAGGAGTGCGACGGGATCGGGCCATAGGCGCTGAAGATCAGTGAGATCGCCCGTCCAGTCCGGCCCCACGAACGCAAACAGGTCCGGGGCCGTTCTCGTTGGTGCGCCCGGCTGGAGGGCCCGTGATGACGTGGCCAAGTTGCACAGCCGTACACCGGTCAGGCACGGCTCCATCTTGCTCGGGGCTGACTCAATGCCTGAGTCACCAGGCCGATGAGTTCGTGTGGTGAATTCGTCGAGCCGACCGCCCCATGGGAGCGTGCTTCTTGGTTGAGCCTCTCCGACCGCGAGCCCGCGTAGATGACGAATGGGGTGTCATCGCCACGCCGACGCATCTCCTTCAACAGGTCGTATCCCGCGCGTGAGCCCTCCGGTCGGCTCATGTCAGAGATGACCACGTCGACAGGTTTCTCCCTCAGGCAGTCCAGAGCTGCGTTCGTCGAGTTCGCCGTGTTTACGGTGATGCCGAGGGCCTTGAGCGCCTGCCGCTCGTAATGGTTGTTGCCAGGTTGGTCATCGACCCACAGTGCGACCGAGCCCCGAAGGGCACGCTGTACGCGGTTGCTAGGCAGAACGTCGGCGAGTTCGGCGGCAGCAAGGGACGGGTCCCCTAGGTCGGGGGCCGCACCTGGCTTCATCAACGCGGCACCGACGGCCACCGCAGCTTCGATCTGCTGCCGACTGACTGACGCCTCGATACCCATTCCCTTGAAACTGAACTCGCGAAGGGTACCGGCAAAGGCAGCGAGCCCTTGGCGGCGCCTGACAATCACAAAGAGGATCAGGGCCGGCCAAACCAGCGCGCCGACAAGGGCTGCAATCGCCGTTATGAAGTCGGTCGTTTCTTTCATGCGCGCCTCCCAACGGCGATCGTAACCGTCGGGACGGCTCAGTGAAGGGCTATTGACAGCACTCAAGTCGAACTGGGAATGACAGTCCAGCGCGTTAGGCGCCGTCGCCCGGCCCAAGGAGCCGTGGACTGCTTTCCAGCCGGTCGAGCGCGATGCGTGCAGCTCCTAGCGCAACGCAGCGCCGTCCGAGAGTGGAGCTGGTGACCTCCGGTGTCAACAAACACATCTCGGAGAGGTAGTGGCGGAACGGATCCAGGAGTTGGTTGCCTGACTCAAAGAACTCCCCACCGAGCACGAGCAGCTCGGGATCGACGGCCATCACCAGGACCGACGCCCCGCGGGCCAACCCTCGCGCGAGCTCGTCGACCAGGACGAGTGCATCGGTGTCGCCGCTGGCGGCAGCGGCGAATATCTCTCGAGCGGAGCGACCCACCTGGCTCAGCACGAACGACGGATCGTCCCTACCGATGGCTGGAAGCTTGCCGAGTTCCCCTGCGGCTCCGCTCCGACCGGCATGGGCCCGGCCGCCCAGCAGCAGGCCATGTCCGGCCCGGTATCCGGTCAGAATGTAGATCGCGTCTTGAACGTGTCGAGCGCTTCCCTTCCAGTGCTCGGCCACGGCGGCGAGGTTGGCGTCGTTCGCCGCGAGGCCCACGCACCCGAACCATTCGCCGATCCGGTTCCCAAGGTCGAGCCCCGTCCAACCCGGAATCAGGTTCGACACGACGACCCGGCCGGACCGGTCCACGACGCCCGAAGTGCCGGCAGCCGCTGCCCACACGGCGGGACGTGCTCCGACAGCTGAACGAGACAGACGCTCCACGAACGCCAATCGGTCGGCCGCTGGCACCTTCTCACCGATGGCCGCGCACTCCTCCGCGACGATGTGACCGTCGAGATCAGTGACCAGGGCGATCGCATGGTCAGGGGCGATGTCCAAGCCGAGCACGTGACCGGCGTGAGCGCGAAATCGGTATCGCTTGGCCGGTCGCCCCGCCTGGCCCTCTGTCGGGGCCAACTGTTCAGCCAGACCGCGGTGCATCAGGTCCTCTAGCGCGGCCACCACTGTCTGCCGTGCAAGCTCCGTCTTCTTGGCCAACCTGGTCAGGGTTGCGCCGTCCGGCTGCTCCTCCCGTAGGGCCTGAAGGACCACCCGGGTGTTGCGGCGTCGTAACAAGGAGGTCCCGTGAATTATCCCGGATGGTTCCATATAGCCCTCTTGACCGCGCTCGTCTCCGCTGCCTAGCTTTATGCCAGATCCTCTCATAATTCATCGATGGCGACACTTCGAGAAGGAGAACCGTCCATGGCGGAGATCAGCAGGCGCGCCGCGTTGGGGCTCGGGGCGGCCACGGCGGCAGCCATCGGCCTCGCCGTCGGAACGCCGAGCACAGCGGAGGCGACCATCGAGAAACCACGCGTCCGAACGGGTGTGCTCCGGATCGCTACGTACAACATCCACTACGGAGCAGGGCCCGACAACGTCTTCGATCTGCAACACACTGCCGAGATCATCGCGGCGATCGGCCCCGACCTGATCGGGCTCCAAGAGGTTGACAAGTTCTTCCGTCCGCGCAGCAACTGGCTAGACACGCCGGCCGAACTTGCGCAAATGCTCGACATGCACGTCGCATACGGGCCAAACATCGACCTCGATCCGCTCGAGCCAGGTCAACCACGACGCCAGTACGGCAACGCCGTACTCTCCCGCTGGCCCATCCTCGAGTACAGCAACACCAGACTTCCCCAGTACACGGGCAGCGAGCCTCGCGGCCTGTTGGAAGCGTTGGTCAACGTCGAAGGTACGCCGATCCGCTTCGGCACCACCCACATGCAGCACACCAGTGATGCCGAATGGCAGGAACAAGCCGACGCCATCGCAGACGCAGTCGACGCCGCGGGCGGCCGCTACTTCCTAGTCGGCGACACCAACGCGGTACCCAGCTTTCCCGGGATGCGGACCTTCACCGACCGGCTCGACGATGTCTGGGCCGAGGTCGGGATCGGGGAAGGTTTGTCCGCGGCCAACACCTGGCGGTTCGACTATATTTTCATGCCGACCGGCAACGACGTGCGTTCGACATGGCTGGTCTGCTGCGACGCTTCGGACCATCTCCCACTGGTCGCGGATGTCGACATCCGGTAGTGCATCTGTTGTGCGACGCGCTTCTCCGCGCGGTAGCGGGCCGACGGCCAGCTCACTCGGCTTTGCGGCCCGCTACGCCCGCGTCACCGCGTTTGACTACGGTTCTCGCCAACGACAGCGGTGCTCACGCGACACACCTCCCGGCATCGACCGACAGCCATCGGCGAGCAATTCGCATGTCTTGAGACACGCCATTCCGATGTCCTGGCGTCTCCTGCGCTTCGAACTCGCGCGGAGCCAGACGGATGGGCTCGGCGATCTGCCGAGCCATCTCGGCTGGGCCTCTTGTCACACCTGCATGCGCTGGTCTGTGAGGATCGCGTAGACGTACGCCGGACCCCGCACGAGCGAGTTGATCTGGCCCGGTCCTGTGAGAGGCATGAGGTCGTATGCCTTCCTGAACTGGCTCACGTGGATGGAGTAACCAGTTCTGTCCGGAGTTAGGTGTGATCCCTCCACGCGGTAGACAAACGGCAAGCCAGTCGTCGTGTGAAACTCCTGGCCGGCGCAAGCCTCGATACGCGCCCACAACCGGTCGAAGCCATCCATCGTCAGATTTCGATGGTGACCATCGATCTCGAATCGGGTGGGCGGCGATTCGTTCGATACTGAGTTGGAGGTCGCTCCGTCACCGGCGGCCGGTTCGGTCGGCTGTGTATCAGGGGCTGCCGGGAACTCGTCGGTGTCATCGACGTCCTCCAGCGGGCTGGGCTCAGTTGGCCGCTCGGATGCCTCGAGATCGATCGGCTTGCCCATCACGCGTCCGACGTGGATGAGCAGCTCCCGCTCCCGGGCCGCGAAGAATGCGTCGAAGTCGTCCTTGCGCATGAGGTCCGGGTCGGCGAGGTGAGTGCGGACGTTGATGCTGATCTGGGCCTCGCTCGTCTCTGCGCTGTTGGCGAGCCTGCGTAGGTACTCTGACGGTGCGTTCCCGCCGATCACCCGGTTGGTGCGAGCGCTGAGCGGTGTCTTGTTGATGATGGAGTTGTAGACCCTCGGGTCGATGCCGGCGCGGTCACACCATGCCCGCGGGAAGATGTGGTGGATGTCCACGGCCTCGTCGAAGTAGTTCAACGCAGTGGCCAGTTCACCGGTGCGCCAGTCAACGGCCCGCTGTCGCAGGAGGAGCGCGTAAAGCCCCTTGTAGGCGGCACTTCCTCGGGTCCGGAGTGTCAGCAGTCTCGCGGGTGAGAACGTCGCTTCGATGACCGTACGAGGAAGCTCTCCACCAGACCGGGCCCAGGCAACAACGTCCGGAAGGTCTCGGCTGAACCTCGTCTCGGTGGTCCCGCCATACAGTTCGCCGAACACGCCGCACCAGAACCACCGCGCGATCTTCTCCTGGACACCTTGAGGTTCGGAGTCCGCCCCAAGGGTGGCAAAGATCGCGGAGAGCGGTATCAACTGAGTCCCGTACGGGAGGTACTTGGTGTCGTAGATGTACTGCTGGTGGAGGAACTTCGCCGCTCGCTTCAGGCCCTCGACGACCTTCGGTGCCCAGCGCTGGTACTCCTCCAGCCGCAGGGCCAGCATGTCGGTGCGCTTGCACCCGATGCGTGGCGCGCGGGCATCGCCGGCGTCGCCGCCACGGCTGACCCACTGGCGATGGCGGTCCTGCGTCGCCAGAAGCGCCACTGCCTGGAGGAAGTCAGTGTTGGACACCTCGCGGAGGATGCGGTACTCGGGCGCCGCCCACGCGTCTCGGCGCTGCTCCCAGTCCTTCCGCAGGTCGAATTCGTCCGCGGCGTACGTCGCGGTCAGGAGTTCGAAGACGGTAAGGGTGACGCCTCCGGTGTTCACCTTCTCGAACACGGTGCAGACCGCTTCGCGCGGTGTCTGCCTACCGAGCTCGATCACCGGGATCTGGTACTGCTCGAATCGCTGGATCACGTCCAGGAGGAATTTCGTCCAGAGCTGGATCTTCTCTGTGTCGTATCCCCAGTACTTCTGGAATTCGATCTGCCACTGTGTCCAGGTGAACAGGTGGGATACCGGGAAGAGAAGCGCTGCGTACTCCTTCTCCGGCGTCGAGTAGTCCTCGACCGGTTCGCCACGGAAGTTTCGAACGATCCTGTCCGCAGGCAGGAAGCGGATCGCTTCCTCCCGGTCGCCGTGCTCGGCCAGGGCCGCCACCATGTCGATGTAGAACCAGCCGGCGGTCGGCCGCTTCCGGACGTCCTGTGTCTCGACTGGCCGTCCGAGGGTGATCGACTGGTACAGCGAAGTCAGACGTTGCTGCCCGTCCAGGATGAGGCGGTCGACTTCGCATGTGGGTGGGGGAGTTGCGCCTTCCACCGGACGTTGCTTGAACCTGACGTCACCACCGGCCCGCAGCATCATCACTGCGCCGACGGGATAGCCGAGTGAGATGGACGCCAGCAGGCTGGCGATGTTCCGGTCCGGCCACACCCAGCCTCGCTGGAACTCGGGCAGTTGAGCACGGCCGTCACCGACCTCCTGAAGCAGGTTCCGCAGAAACTCCTTCTCGATACCGAACGCTTCGACCGGCACGAAGCACATCTCCCTCGGAGGTCTGTTGGCATCTGGCTGGCACGCGAGGTGAGTCGAGACGCTGCACCTGTGACCAGCACGGGCATTTGGCGATCGACCATAGCGCCGTCATTCGCGATTCGTGGCAGTTGCGCTCAAGTGGACGTGTCAACCTCGCGTTGCTCCCGGAGTTGCTCCGTAGTGGGGCTGCGAACCGGAACGGTAAGGCCGGTTAGACCGATTGACCAGCGGCGGACAGGTCTGCGAGATCGGCATCACCAAACGATCACGTTGTTGGTTGTTCACTGGCAGGTCCTTTACGCGCTGCTAAGGTGACGGCGCGAATGATCTTGGTCGCGGGTTCAACTACTGGCGGCCGGTGCTCGCGTGTCCAAGCCGTCGGGGAGGGGGGCGATGGACGTCGGACGCTGGGTTCAGTGCACGCCGTCGGAGTTTTCGTGGGAGCGCGCTGCGCTCGCGTACCTGCGCACGCTTCTGCCGGAGAAGGAGCCCTACCGCGCCTGGGCGAACGCCGAGTTCATCGGCACCGACGGGTCGGTCAACGAGATCGACCTGCTTCTCGTCACCCCACGGCGCCTCATCGTCCTCGAGGTCAAGTCGTGGGCGGGCATCCTCGTCGGTGACGCCGGCACCTGGCAGCAGACGCACCGTGCGCCGGTCGACAACCCGGTGATCGGGGCGACCCGCAAAGCCCGCAAGCTGAAGTCGCTGCTCGCGGCCCAGCCCGCGTTGCGCGGTAAGCGCGTTCCCTGGATCGAGGGAGCAGTCTTCCTCTCCGACGCCAGTCTCGACGTACGTCTGAAGTCCGAAGGCCTTGCCCACGTGTTTGGTCGCCAAGACCACGAGGGCCTGCCCAGCGTCCTTGCCCACATCACGGAGCCCGGCGACGACGTCGATGCCACGATGTCGACCGCGATCGCAAAAGCAGTAGACCAGGCGGGCATCCGCCAGTCGCAGCGCGGACGCAAGGTCGGCAGCCTCCGCTTGGAGATGCCGGCAATGCAGGAAGGTCCCGGCTGGCAGGATTTCGTAGCCCACCATGAGCGCTTCAAGGACGACCGACCTCGCCGCGTCCGGATCTACCTGGCCGGTGAGGCGGAGGCGGGTGACCGCCGCGCCCAGCTTGTACGAGCAGCCGAGCGCGAGTACCGCGCGCTTCGCGGCATCGACTACAGCGGCATCGCCAGTCCGATCGACTTCGTCGAGCACGACCTCGGCCCGGCGCTGATCTTTCCGCACGACCCGAGCCTGGGCCGCCTGGACCACTTCCTGCAGCAGGAGGACGCCAAGCTCGACCTGGACGCCCGCCTGTCCCTCCTGCGGACGCTCGCGGAGACCATCTCCTACGCGCACCGCCGAACGCTCGCCCACCGCGGCCTGAGCCCCCAGTGCGTGTGGGTACGCCGCGACGGCGACGGCTTCCATCTTCAGGTGACCGACTGGCAGACCGCGACCAGGGGCTCGGAGTCGACCACGGGTGCGTCGGTGAGTTCGACGCAGACGTTCGCCGAGCTCGCCGAGGAGGGCGCGACCGCCTACTTCGCCCCTGAGTGGGCGTGGGGGAGCCAGAACGGCGTCCCGCTGGACGTGTTCGGAGTCGGCGCGATCGCCTACTTGTTGTTCGCCGGGCACCCGCCCGCTTCGTCGTTCGGCGCGCTGGCCCGTCGGCTGTTGTCGCAGGGTTGTCTGTCCCTGCGTGCGCAGGTGGACAACGTCAGCGACCGGCTGGACACGCTGGTGGCCAGGGCGACGATGGCCGACGCGGCCAAGCGGACGCAGGACATGGCCGCCTTCCTGCTCGACCTCGACACCTTGCGAGAGCAGCTCACGGCAGAGACCGCAGAGCAGGTGGTCGCCGTCGACCCGCTCAGCGCAGAGGCCGGCGCGGAGCTTGAGGACGGCTTCAGGGTCGTACGACGGCTCGGCCGTGGTTCCACCGCTCTGGCGCTGCTGGTCGAGCGGGACGAGAAGGAAGCGGTCCTCAAGGTCTCGCTGGACCCCGAGAAGGACGCCCGGATCCGGTCCGAGGCCGCGGCGCTCGCGCTCCTCGGCGAACACCCGGGCATTGTCCAGCTGCTGGATCCCGATCCGCTGCGAGTTGGCGGCCGGCTGGCGATCCTGCTCACGTTCGCCGGCAGGGGCACCCTCACGAGGGAGCTCCGCGAGCGCGGGCGCCTGCAGCCGGAGTGGCTGCACGACTGGGGCAAGGACCTGCTCGCCACTGTCGACTACCTCGAGCGCACCGGCGTCGCGCACCGCGACATCAAGCCCGACAACCTCGGGATTAGCGAGGTCGGCGGCAAGGGCAAGAAGCGGCGCCTGGTCCTGTTTGACTTCTCCTTGTCCCGTGAGCCGTTGGAGGCTGTCGAAGCCGGCACTCCGCCCTATCTCGATCCCTTCCTCGGCCGCGGAGACCGTCGCCGCTGGGACACCGCGGCCGAGCGGTACGCCGCTGCGGTCACGCTGTACGAGATGGCCACCGCGCGTCGCCCGACCTACGGTGCCGGTGGCGGGCACCCCGGCTACGGCGACGCGGACGTGACCATCGACTCGGAGCTGTTCGACCGTTCCTACGCGGTCGGCCTGGCGGACTTCTTCCGCCGCGCACTCCACCGCGACGCACGCAAGCGGTTCGACACCGCAGAGGACATGCAGCGCGCCTGGGACGCGGTGTTCGCCAAGCCGGCCACGGTCGTGCCGGAGCAGCCGACGGCACAGCGCGTCAGCCGCGAGACCCCGATCGGCGCCGTCGGCCTGTCGCCTCAGGTCCTCGCCGTCCTCGAACGCCTGAACGCCGCCGACGTGGGCGCCGCGCTCGACCTGCCGCCGGCGCAGCTCACCTGGCTGCCCGGCATCGGGACGAAGACGCGCGAGCGGCTGCGCAAGGAGCTGAGCGACCTCACCGACCAGGTCGCCGCCTCGACCCAGGAACGCCCCACCGAACCCACCTTGCTGGACAAGGTGGCCGACGCGCTGGTGCCCGACTCCGCCGACCGGGCAGTCGCGGAGGCTTTGCTTGGCCTGGGTGAAACCGGCGGCACCGCCTGGGCGAGCACCCGCGACGCGTCCAAGGCGCTCGGCCGAGACCAGCGCACCATGCGCCAGGCCGTCCAGCGGCTCGAGGACCACTGGGTCGGCCTGGACGGCATGCGCGTCCTCCGCGACGTCCTGGTGGAGGTCATCGAGTCCGTCGGCGGTGTCGCGTCCGCCGCGCACTGCGCCGCCAGGTTGCTGGACCGGCTGGGCAGCACAGTTGAAGAGCCGCTGCGGTCGAGGCTCGCCGAAGCGTTGGTACGGGTGGCGATCGACGCCGAACTCGCCGACGAGCACCTCGACGGTGACCCGCGTCTGGTCTACAGCCGGCAGACGCACGGGATTCTGGTCGCGGCCGGTCCACTGGAGGTGGGCGAAGGCCCGTCGACCGCGGAGCGGCTGGAGTGGGCTTCCGGGCTCGGTGAGGCCGCGGACACGATGGCGGCGGCGGACCCGTTGCCGGTGCCCGCGCGCGTGGTGGAGACGCTGCGCGAGGTCCCCGCTCCCGATGGCACGGACCCCAGCCTGCTGGCACCTGACCGTCTGGTCGAGGTGGCCGCGCTCGCCGCGGAGACCGCTGCCGTCACCCCGCGCCTGGAGATCTATCCGCGCGGCTTGGACGCCGGCCGCGCGGTGCGCCTCGCTGCGGGCGCGTTGTATGGGGTCAGCGAGCTGAGTCCGGGCGAGGTGGCCGAGCGGGTGATGGCGCGTTTCCCGTACGCCGCGCCGCTGCCGGGCCGACCCGAACTCGACGCGCTGCTGGAGTCCGCAGGCGTACCGCTGGTGTGGAACGCCGAGCAGTCGAAGTACCTCGCCCGCAAACCGGAGGGTCAAGGACTCACCTCGGTTTTCCTGACGACCGGGCGCTCGACCCCCCAGCGGGCTTCGACGGGCGGCACGCTGTCCAAGGCGGACTGGCGTCGGGTCGAGAACGCCGTCGTGGCTGCCGACGACCGGTTGGCGCGGTCGCTGGAGGACGGTGGCTGGGTCGTTCTCTCCGTACGCCCGAGCCGGTTGGCACGCGCGGAGGCTTGTCTGTCGCACCAAGAGGTGAACACCGTCGACGTCGAACGGGAGTTCCTGGCCGGTCTGCGTGCGTACTGCAAGGAACGCCGCGTGAAGTGGGACGTCGTGCTCGCCGCCGACGCGGCCGACCGCTCGTCGCGTGACTGGTCGCGGTTGTCGAGCGTGGTGCAGGGCGGCGCGCTGACCCGGGTGCGCGAGGCGATCCATGAGGCAGGGCCGTGCGTGGTGCTCACCCGCGCCGGGGTGCTGACGAGGTACGACCCGAGCCTGCGCGTCCTCGACGAACTCCGCGACGAGGTGTTCCGGGCGACGGCGGACTCCCCGGTGCGCACGGTCTGGCTGGTGGTGCCCGGGCCCGACGACTCGCCGCCGAAGTTGGACGGCGTGGCCGTGCCGGTGTTCGGGTCGCAGTGGATGCCGCTGCCGGAGGAGTGGATCAGCAAGCACGAGTCGGCACTTCGGGAGGGGGGAGCCGCATGATCGACGCGAGGCGACTGCTGACAGACCTGCAACGCCAGGTCCGGTCGATCGAGGCCGACCTTCTCCGGTTGGCCGAGTCCGACGGCTCGGCGGCGGACCGGCTGGCCAAGCGGTACGAGGCTGCGATCAAGGGAAAGCGGACCGGTCTGCCGTTCGAGACCTGGCGCGGGCAACAGCTCACCCAGGTGGCGGCGGGCTGGGTGCTGGCCTGTGTGTTCGCGAGGTTCTGCGAGGACAACCGCCTGCTGGAGCAGGCGATGCTGGCCGGGCCGGGTGAGCGACTGGCCGAGGCACGGGAGCGTCAGGACGCCTACTTCCGGGAGTACTCCTCGCACTCCGATCTCGACTACCTGCGTGCGGCGATCAACCGGCTGGAGGACTCCGAGGTCACCCGGGCCCTGGTCGAGCGGCAGAACCCGTTGCACGTCATGGACCCGTCGCCGGACACGGCGACCGCATTGCTGGACTTCTGGCGGCGGATCGACCCCGAGACCGGCCTGCTCGTGCACGACTTCACG
Source organism: Actinopolymorpha sp. NPDC004070 (assembly GCF_040610475.1). Taxonomy (NCBI): domain Bacteria; kingdom Bacillati; phylum Actinomycetota; class Actinomycetes; order Propionibacteriales; family Actinopolymorphaceae; genus Actinopolymorpha; species Actinopolymorpha sp. NPDC004070. Next base: position 314,573 of record NZ_JBEXMJ010000003.1, read on the forward strand.
GACCCGTCGCTGTCGACGCGGTTCCTCGGTGATCTCTACCAGGACCTGTCCGAGCAGGCTCGCAAGGACTACGCGCTGTTGCAGACGCCGGAGTTCGTGGAGGAGTTCATCCTCGACCGGACGCTCGACCCGGCGATCGAGGAGTTCGGGCTGGCCGACGTGCGTCTGATCGACCCGGCATGCGGGTCTGGTCACTTCCTGCTGGGTGCGTTCACTCGGTTGCTGCGTCGCTGGCAGCACCTGGAGCCTGGCGCGGACGTGCGCGTGCATGTCGAACGCGTGCTGCGTCAGGTCAACGGCGTCGACATCAACCCGTACGCGGTGGCGATCGCGAGGTTCCGCCTGCTGGTCGCGGCGCTGACTTCCTGCGGGATCAGTCGCTTGAAGGACGCCCCGGCGTGGCGGGTACGGGTCGCAATCGGGGACTCGTTGTTGTTCGGTACGCGGAATGGTCAGGCCGCGATCGCCGGCGTCACCGAGGCAGCGATGGCCGGGCAGTCCGGCGAGGGCGAATTCGTCTACGAGTACGAGGACGCCACTGAACTGGAAGAGATCCTCGGTGACCGCTACCACGCCGTCGTCGCGAACCCGCCCTACATCACCGTCAAGGACCCAGTCCTTAACAAGTCCTACCGTGACGCGTGGTCCTCATGTTCAGGGTCGTATGCGTTGTCGGTGCCGTTCGCGGAGCGGATATTTGATCTGGCGACGGTGACTGGGTTTACCGGACAGATCACCTCCAATTCATTCATGAAACGTGAGTTTGGACGCAAGCTCATCGAGGCGTATTTTCCCACCGTGGACCTGTCGCTCGTAATAGATACGAGTGGAGCTTATATACCCGGGCACGGAACCCCGACGGTCCTCCTCTTTGGCCGGCACCGTCAGCCAGTATCTCAGACCATGCGCGCGGTCCTAGGTGTCCGTGGAGAACCAAGTGCGCCTACAGTGCCAGCTGAAGGTCTCGTCTGGTCATCAATCGTGGACAGCGTTGACATGGTGGGTGCCAACACGGAGTACGTCTCAGTAGTTGACGTTGACCGCTCCTTGATGAGGACCCATCCTTGGAGTCTAAGCGGCGGTGGCGCTGGGGACGTGATGCGTCACCTCGATGAGGCGAAGAGTGCCAGCTTTGCGAGCTTCGGAAAAGCGGTAACGGGTGCTGTCACGCGGGAAGATGACGTGTACCTCGTCGGGTTGGGCGCTCTACGCCGCAATGGGATCGCGGAAACCATGCGGCGCGCTCTCGTGGTGGGCGACGATGTGCGCGACTGGCGTCTGCAGAGTCCTGCGCTTGCATTATGGCCATACGGGGAAAAAACTCTTACTGCGAAACCCGAACGGGCTGTGCTGCGCTTTCTCTGGCCGTATCGTGCGCAGCTTCAGCTGCGAGTTGCGTTCGGAAAGTCCCAGTTGCAGCGAGGCCTAAGCTGGTTCGAGTACTCGATGTTTTTTGGTAAGCGATACGAGGTGCCGTTCGGTATTGGGTTTGCGTTCGTGTCGACGCATAACCATTTCGTTCTTGATCGTGGTGGAAAGGTATTCAACCGGACGGCGCCGGTGATCAAGTTGCCGGAGGGGGCGGCCGAGGAGGAGCATCTGCGGCTGCTCGGGTTGTTGAACTCGTCGACGGCATGCTTCTGGCTCAAGCAGGTCAGCCATAACAAGGGGAACGAAGGCTACCAATCTGGAATTAAAACCGAGATGTGGGAGCGTTTCTACGAATTCACTGGCACGAAGTTGCAGGAGTTCCCGTTGCCAGGCGGCGCCCCGCTGGCTCTGGCTACCCGACTTGACTCACTTGCTCAGGAGTTGCAGAGGGCGACTCCTGAGGCTGTTGCCGAGAAGGGGGCGCCTGACCGGGAGACCCTCAATGCCGCGCAGGCGGAGTGGTCGGGGATCCGGGCAGAGATGATCTCGGCGCAAGAGGAGTTGGACTGGGAGGTCTACGGGCTCTACGGGTTGCTCGGCGACGACAGCAAGGCGCTGGCCGGCAAGGACGTCAGCAAGCCGCCGCTGAAGCTGGGCGAGCGGGCGTTCGAGATCGCGCTGGCCCGCAAGATGGCAGTCGGCGAGGTTGAGACCCAATGGTTCGCGCGCCATGGCTCGACGTCGATCACCGAACTCCCCGACCACTGGCCGGCCGACTATCGCGCGCTGGTTGAGCGTCGGCTGGAGAAGATCGCCGACGACCCATACCTCCATCTGATCGAGCGTCCGGAGTGCAAGCGACGCTGGGCAACCCGCTCGTGGGAGGACATGGAGGCCGACGCGCTGCGTGGCTGGCTGCAGGACCGGCTGGAGGACCGGGCGCTGTGGTTCCGTCCCGAGCCGACCCTGCGGAGTGCGGCGCAGCTTGCCGACGAGTTGCGTACCGACGAGGACTTCGTGTCCGTCGCCCAGCTGTACGCCCGCGACCAGGACCTGCTCGACGTGGTGAGGGATCTGGTGCGCGACCAGCACGTCCCCGGAAACTCCGCCTGGCGCTACACCGACTCCGGCATGCGCGTTCGCAAGGCCTGGGAGCAGACCTGGGACCTGCAGCGCCGCGAGGACGCGGGGGAGAAGGTCGGCAAGATCGCGGTGCCGCCGAAGTACAAGCAGGGTGACTTCCGCTCCGCGACGTACTGGCGTAACCGCGGCAAGCTCGACGTACCCAAGGAGCGGTTCACGTCGTACCCGGAGTCCTCCCGCGACGGCACGCTGCTGCTCGGCTGGGCCGGGTTCGACCACCTGCAGCAGGCACAGGCCCTCGTCGCCTACGTCACCGAACGCCAGGAGCTGGACGCCTGGGGCGCGGAGCAACTCGTCCCGCTCCTTGCCGCACTCGCCGAACTGCTGCCGTGGATCCGTCAATGGCATCCCGACGTCGACCCGGAGTTCGGGCAGGCGCCTGCCGACGCCTACGACGGCTACCTCGACCAGGTGCTGCTCCAGCTCGGCCTGACCCGAGACGACCTCACCGCGTGGCGGCCACCGGCCCCGACCCGCGGCCGCCGACGCAAGACCACCTGAGGGGAACCGCCACCATGACGCTGATTTCCGAAGTCATCGAGGTCCCCGACGCTGTTCACAAGGGCGACTTCGTACTCGACCTGTCCCAGGGGGTCGGTGATGTCGACCGCACCCTGGACAACTACGTCGTCACACCGGAACTCGCCCAGCGCTTCGACGAGGCGCTGTCGCTGATCCGGTCGGCGCTCGCCGATCGCAGCAGCAAGGCGGCCTACCTCAACGGCTCGTTCGGTTCCGGTAAGAGCCACTTCATGGCCGTTCTGCATGCCCTGTTGGACAACCATCCCAGGGCGCGCGCCATCAACGACCTCGCGCCGGTGGTGCACAAGTACGACAAGCTCATCGGCAGCAAGCGATTCCTGATGGTGCCGTACCACCTGGTCGGCAAGGAGTCGGTGGAGGATGGCGTCCTCGGCGGCTACCTCTCGTACGTGCGCACCGTGCACCCGGACGCCCCACTGCCTGCCGTGCTCATCGACACACCGCTGCTGGACAGCGCTCGGGCACTGCGCGAACGGCTCGGTGACGAAGCCTTCTTCGCCCTACTCGGGGACAAGGAGGAGGACGACGGCTGGGGTGAGGTCGCCGCCGGCTGGGACGCCGAGCGGTTCGACGCCGCCCTGCAGAAACCGCCCAGTGACCCCGACCGGGCGGAACTTGTTACCTCACTGCAGGACGTCCTGCCCGGCTTCGCCGAACTGGCCCGCGGCGCGCGGTCGTCGTACGTCAACATCGACGACGGGCTGGCGGCGATCAGCCAGCACGCCGCCCAGCTCGGCTACGACGGGCTGGTGTTGTTCCTGGACGAGCTGATCCTGTGGTTCGCGACCAGGATGGGTGACCACACCTGGGTTGCCCGCGAGGCGCCGAAGGTCGGCAAGCTCGTCGAGGCCGCCAACGCCAACCGCCCCGCGCCGATCGTCAGCTTCATCGCCCGCCAGCGCGACCTGCGCGAACTCGTCGGCACGAACCTACCCGGCACCGAGCACCTCGCGTTCGCCGACAGCCTCAAGTGGTGGGAGGGCCGGTTCGGGACGATCAGCCTGTCCGACAACAACCTCCCGCTGATCGCGTCCCGTCGCGTCCTCAAGCCCCGAAGCGAATCGGCTCGCACGCAGATCGACGCCGCGTTCGCCGCGACCGAACAGGTACGCCAGGACATCCGCTCGGCCTTGATGACCGAGAACGCGGGCCGCAACGAGTTCCGGCTGACGTACCCGTTCACCCCGGCGTTCGTGGAGACCCTCATCGCGCTGTCCGGCGCGCTGCAGCGGGAGCGGACCGCACTGCGGGTCATGCGGCAGATCCTGGTCGAGCAGCGCGACACCCTCCAGCTCGGTCAGCTCGTCCCGATCGCGGATCTCTTTGACGTGCTGGTGGCCGGCGACGATCCGCTCACTGGCGAGCTCGGCAACCTGTGGCGAAGCGCGCAGAAGGTCTACGGCGACCTGCGACGGCTGATCCTGGAGATCAACAAGGTGAGCGAGGACGACGTGCCGGGCCTGCCGGCCACGCACGCGTTCCGCCGCGATGACCGGATCGCGAAAACCCTGGTGCTCGCCGCGCTGATGCCCGAGGTTGACTCGCTGCGCGACCTCACCGCGCGCAAGATCGTGGCCCTCAACCACGGCTACATCCGCTCGATGGTGCCCGGTCAGGAGGCCGGGATCGTGCTGGGTGCCGTACGCCAGTGGGCCGCGCGGCTGGGCACGGTGCAGATCACCGGCGACGAGACGAACCCGCTGATCTCCGTACGCCTCGAAGGTGTCGACATCGAGGGCATCCTCGACAATGCGAAGTCCGCCGACTCCTCCGGCGCGCGGCGTCAGGTCGTACGCCTGTTGCTGTTCGACATGCTAGGCACCCGGGAGAGCCTCGGCATCGACGGTGTCACCGTCACCTCCACCATCTGGCGCGGCACCCGGCGTACCGTCGAACTTCTCTACGGGAACGTCCGCGACCCCGCCGACTTGACCGACAGCTCGTTCCAACCCAGCCACGACGGCTGGCGGGCGGTCCTGGACTACCCCTTCGACGAGGAGGGGCACTCACCGGTCGAGGACCTCGAACGCATCCGAACCCTGCGCGACCGCCGGCCCGCGCACACGGTCTGTTGGGTGCCGCGGCACCTCACCTCACAGGCGGTCAGTGACCTCGGCCGTTACGTGCGGCTGCAGTACGCCTTAGGCGCGAGCTTCGACCAGTTGGCCGGGCACCTGTCCGACAACGACCGGGCGGTCGCGCGGCAGCAGATGGTCGCCCAGCGGGACCAGCTGCGAAGCCGGCTGGAGAACGCGCTGCTGCAGGCGTACGGCGTGGGCACTCCCGACGAGACGCTGGTCGACACCGCCCACGGTGGGATCGACATGTTCGCCAGCCTCGACCCCAGCTTCGAGCCGAAGGTGCCAGCCGGGGCGACTCTGCGGCAGGCGTACGAGAACCTGCTGGACCAGATGTTCACCTCGGACTTCCCAGCGCATCCGTTGTTCGGGACGGGCGAGGTGCGGACGGCAGACCTGCGCAAGGTGCACGCCCAGGTGCGCCGGGCGATCGAGGACCCCGGCCACCGCATCATGGTCGAGACCGGCGAACGCGGTGTGATGAGCCGGATCGCGATGCCCCTGCGGCTCGGTGAACAGCACGCACAGCACTTCGTCCTCGGCCACCACTGGGTGCAGCACCTGAATCGCAAGATCTCCGATGCGGGACTGACCGGGAAGCCGGTGAGCGTCGGGCAGTTGCGGGCCTGGTTGGACGAGCCGAAGCGGATGGGACTCCCGCAGGAGATCGCTGACCTGGTGCTGCTGGTGTTTGCCGAGCAGACCAACCGCGGCATCGCCAGCCGCAGTCGCGGACCGATCGACGTCGGATTGCTGCAGACGTTGCCGGCCGACGCCGAGTTGATCGAGCAGGAACTCCCCGGCGAGGACGCCTGGCGAGAGGCACGCGAGCGGGCACAGGCGATCTTCGGGATCGGCGACGTCACCGAACTGCTGACCGCCCGCAACGTCAACGTGCTGGCCGAACGGGTGCGATCGAAGGTCGTGTCCTACCGAAGTGCGGCCGAGCAACTGGTCGACGCGCTCGCGGAGAGGGGGCCGACCGTGCTGCGCGGGGTCGACCCGACGTCGACCGAGCGGTACCAGATCGCCGACGGTGCGAGCCGGCTGTGCGAGGAGCTGGGAGCAGCCACTGGCGACGTGGCGCTGGTCGATCGGCTCGCTGGCATCGCGTTGCCTGCTGCCGGACTGCACGTCGGGCGGAGCCTGGCGACCGCTGGGGATCTGCTCAGTGCCATCCGTCGGGTGGACTGGAACATCCTGGCCACCGTGGCGAGCTGGGGGACCGACCACCCGCTCGGGCTACGGGCCGCCGGCCTCGTCGACGACCTGGCACAGGTGTGGACGGCGAACGAGTTCAGCAAGCATCTGCAGCCGGCACTCGGGTCGGCGGACGCCGGCGCACGCCAGCTCGTCCTGGCTGCGACGAGAAACCCGAGCCAACGCCCGACGTTCCACCGCGCCCTGGGCCTACGCCGTTTGAACCTTCGCCGCGGCCACGTGAGCCCGTATCGCGAGGGGAGCTGACCGCCGATACTGCCTCGGTACGAGACGTGGTCGCAACGATCGAGAACCTCGTACGCCAGCACCGGCGGGTGCGGATCACATGGGAGGTCGAATGAGCCTCCTCGCCACACCGGCCCTGGTGCGCTCCAAGGTCGTCGACGTCCTCAAGGCCGACAGCACGGCCCGCGTGGTCGCGCTGCTGGCCAGCCCCTCATGGACCCACGACGAACGGGTGGAGCTGTCCGGTGGACGCGGCGCCGTCGTACGTCCGTGCGTGTCCACCCTCGCGATACGCGACGCCCTGGACCAGCTGCACGACCTGCCGGACTCCGATCTGCTCGTACTCCTCACCAACCAGGAAAGCGCCGAACTCGGTGACAGCATCCGCGCCCGGATCGCCGGGCAACGGGTGCTGCCGCTCGACCGGTGGTACCAGCTGACCAGCCTGTTCCGCTGCCGCGAGATCGCCCCGGAACTCACCCGGATGAGCTGGGCCGTGGATGCCCTGCTGAAGTACGCGCCGAGCGAGGGCTACGAGCCCGTACGCAGCGGCTACCTGGACAAGGAGACCGCCCTCTCGGAGCTGTGCCACCGTCTGGCAGGTCTGGGTCGGGCCGACCTGGACCTGGCCGCCCTGCTGCAGTGGACGCTTGACCCGACGCACGTCGAGCGGTGGCGGGCGGTCGAGGAACCAGTGCGAGCCGGCCTGTCGGAGTGGCTGGTCGGACGCAGTCGGGACGGCCGGGTCATCGACGCGGTGGTGCGCTGCATGTCCGGCGAGCACGGCGAGGACACCGTGGCGGTGGGCCTCGTCCTGTCCGCGCTGACGCAGCCGCGTGTGCTGAACGACGGCAAGGTGCCCCGCACGATGCTGGAGACCCGCACCGTCGGGGGCGCACTGGCCGACGAGGTGGCCCGTGAATGGGGCAAGGCAGCCGACGCGCTTGTCCAGCGCCGGTTGACAGCGGGTGGTCGCGCCGGAGTGGGCGAGGTCATCCACCGCGCCGAGGAGATCCTCACCGACCAGAACGCCACGGCTCTGGCGTACGCGAGTGTCATCCTCGAGATCGGCCTCGGCCAGCGCATCGGCCGGCTGGGAGCCGAGATCGCCCGGCTGCTGCGCAAACGGTCCCTCTCGCCCGCGCACCTGGGGCCGATGGAGGAGGCGCTCGGCGACGTCCTGTCCCACGCACTGGCGGGTAACCACGCCGAACGCTGCCGACGAGCCGAGATGGCCGCTCGGCTGATGCGCTGGGTGGCTTCGCAGCGGACCCATCCGCCCAAGCCCGCACCCGATCTGGCCGAGGCCGCGCGCCGGCAACAGCGCGAGGACGCCTGGGTGGACGTAGCTCGGGTCGGGGTCTGGGAGGGCGACGTCGATCAAGCCGTCGGCGAGGCGTACGCCGCACTGTGTGAGGTCGTCGACGGAATCCGTGCCTCTCACGAGGAACGGTTCGCCCGCCTTCTCGCCGACCACGTACGAACCGGCACTACCCTGACCGATCTGCTGCCCGTCGAGGATGTCCTGAGCGAGGTCGTCCTTCCGCTGGTCGAGCAGGAGCGTGTGCTGGTGCTCGTGCTCGACGGCATGTCCACCGGTGTCGCCTGCGAGCTCGTGGAGGACCTGTCCAATCGGGGTTGGTTCGAGCACACGTTGGCGCCCGAGCGTCCGGTCATCTCGGTGTTGCCGTCCATCACCCGCGTCTCCCGGACGAGCCTGCTGACCGGCCGTCTCACCGACGGATCGGCTGCCACCGAGCGGGCCGCCTTCGGCGAGCGGGGATGGTCGCTTTTCCACAAGAGCGACCTGGCAGCGGCGAAGGCCGGCAGCGCTTTGTCGGTCGAGGTACGCGACGCCATCGGCGGGCCCGCGAAGGTGGTGGGCGCGGTCGTCAACACGGTGGACGACACGCTCGACAAGGGTGGCCGTGCGCCCTGGAGCGCTGACTCCGTGGACCGCTTCGTGGAGCTCCTCACCGCGGCGCAGGAGGCGGACCGCGTGGTGCTGCTGGTCAGCGACCACGGCCACGTTCACGAACGCGGGTCGCGGCTGGAGTCCGACAGCAGCGGGGGAGCGCGCTTCCGTACGTCCGCGCGTCCGGTCGAGGTTGACGAGGTGGAACTGTCCGGATCGCGGGTGCTGCTCGGCGGTGGCCGGGTGGTCGCGCCGTGGAACGAGAAGCTGCGCTATGCCAAGCAGCGCAACGGCTATCACGGGGGCGCCAGCGCCCAGGAGGTCGTCATCCCGCTTGCTCTGTTGGCGCGTACGGCGCTGGACCTGGCTGGTTGGCGCGTACGGCATCATCCCCAGCCCGACTGGTGGGTGGGCACGACGAACGGGGTGGAGGCGGAGCGACCGGCGGCCGAGCGGGCGTCGGCGAAGCGGAAGAACGGCCGCCGTGGCGCCTCGGTCCCAGCTCCCGCTTCGGCAGCTGCCGAGGATGCACTCTTCGGCGCCGAGGAACTCGGGGCCGAGAACTGGATCACGCGGGTACTCGCCAGCGAGGCGGTCACCGCGCAGCTGCAGCGGGTCCGGCGCGGCGGCATGCCGGCCGACCGACTCGAGGTGCTGCTACGGGCACTCGACGACCACGGCGGTGCGGCGACTCGTGCCGTCGTGGCGCGGGCGCTGGACATCCCGGAGGGGCGGGTGGCCAACCAGGTCGCGGCCGCGCAGCGGGTTGTCAACTTGGACGGTTACGAGGTACTCACGATCGAGGGCGACACCGTACGACTCAATGCCGCCCTACTCAGGACGCAGGCGGGAGAGGCGTGAGTATCAGCGAGCAGCGTCGGCGGGAGGTGGTCGACGCGCTGCGCCGTGGGACGGTGCCGCAGCAGGGGCTGGACGTCCTGGCCGTCGGGCTGGGGCGGTTCGAGGGCGCTGTGGGTGAGGAGCTCGGGCGCATCGCTGCTGGTCGGGCGGTCTTCAAGGCGGTGCGCGGTGAGTACGGCTCGGGCAAGACGTTCTTCAGTCGCTGGCTCGCCGAACGCGCCAAGCGTGCCGGGCTCGCCACCACCGAAGTGCAGATCTCGGAAAACGAGACGCCGCTGCACCGGCTGGAGACGGTCTACCGGCGGCTCACCGAGCATCTGGCCACCGCCGAGTTCACGCCCAGCTCTCTGCGTCCGATCGTCGACTCGTGGTTCTTCGCGCTCGAGGAGGACGTGCTCGCCGAGGGACAGGTGGACGAGGACGAGCTGGAGCGACGCGTCGGGGAACTTCTGGAGCAGCGGCTGGCCGCAGTCAGCCGGGTCGCTCCGTCGTTCGCCGCCGCGCTGCGTGCGTATCGACGGGCGAGTGTCGCGGGCGATGTGGCGGTGGCCGAGGGGCTGATGGCCTGGCTGGGCGGGCAGCCTCACGTGGGCGCGTCGGTCAAGCGGGTTGCCGGGATTCGGGGCGACCTGGACCATGACGGAGCGCTCGGGTTCCTGCAGGGGCTACTTGCTGTGCTGCGCGACAGCGGGCACGCGGGGCTGCTGGTCGTCCTGGACGAGGTGGAGACGCTGCAGCGGGTTCGTTCCGACGTACGCGACAAGGCATTGAACGCGCTGCGGCAGCTGGTCGACGACGTCGACTCCGGGCGCTTTCCGGGGCTGATGCTGGTGATCACCGGCACGCCGGCGTTCTTCGACGGGCCGCAGGGGATGCAACGGCTCGCCCCGCTCGCCCAGCGCTTGCACGTGGACTTTTCCAGCGAGCCGACGTTCGACAATCCTCGGGCCGTGCAGATCCGGCTGCCCGGCTTTGACAAGGACTCCTTGCTCGAGCTTGGGTCGAGGGTGAGGGGTTTATACGTGCAGGGGTTGTCCCACCGGGATCGGCTCACTGATGTGGTCGATGACGCTTATGTCGCCGATCTCGCGCGAGCTGTCGCTGGTCACTTCGGCGACAAGGTGGGCGTGGCGCCGCGGACCTTCGTGAAGAAGCTGGTGGACGTGCTGGACCGGGTTGATCAGCATGCTTCATTCGATCCCCGGCGGGACTACTCGGTGCGGGTGTCCGGCCGGGAGCTCACCGACGCCGAACGGGCGACCATGCCGTCACCTCCGCCGCTGGCTCCGGCCGAGTCCGTTGACGAGATCGACCTGAGGCTGTGAGCGGCTTCGACGGCCTGCACCCGGCCGTTCAGTACCACGTGGTGAACAGCCTGGGATGGTCGTCGCTGCGGCCGTTGCAGGAAGCAGCGGTGTCGCCGGTGCTTGGCGGCGAGGACGCGTTGCTGCTCGCCCCGACCGCGGGCGGCAAGACCGAGGCGGCGATGTTGCCGCTGCTGTCCCGGATGGCCGCGGGCGGGTGGCGAGGGCTGAGCGTTCTGTACGTGTGCCCGCTGCGGGCACTGGTCAACAACCTCGAACCCCGTCTGTCGGCCATGACAGCCTGGCTCGGCCGCCGTGCCGCGGTGTGGCATGGGGACGTGCCGGACTCGGTTCGGCAGCGAATAGCCAAGGACCCGCCCGACGTACTACTGACCACACCCGAGTCGCTGGAAGCGATGCTGATGTCTGCCCGTGTGGACCATCAGTGGCTGTTCGGCGACCTGCGGACGATCGTGGTCGACGAACTCCACGCCTTCGGTGGTGACGACCGCGGCTGGCACCTGCTGGGAGTCGTTTCCCGGCTCACCCGGCTTGCCGGCCGGCTCGTGCAACGGATCGGGCTTTCGGCGACCGTCGGCAACCCTGACGCTTTGTTGGACTGGTTCGCTGGGGACTCGGCCGCGGTGCGGCGGGTGGTGAACCCGCCGGTGGCTACTTCCGATGTCGCGCCAGACGTGGAGCTGGACTACGTGGGCTCGGTGCAGAACGCGGCCTACGTGATCGCGCGCCTGCACCAGGGTGAGAAGCGACTGGTGTTCTGCGACTCCAGGACTCAGGTGGAGGACCTGGCTGTCGCGCTCCGATACAACGGAGTGCAGACGTTCGTCTCGCACTCGTCTCTCTCGGCAGCAGAGCGGCGGCAGTCGGAGGCTGGGTTCGCCGCAGCGTTCAACTGCGTCATCGTCGCCACGTCTACGCTCGAACTCGGGGTGGACATCGGTGACCTCGATCGCGTGATCCAGATCGACGCGCCATCCACCGTCGCGTCATTCCTGCAGCGGATGGGGCGTACGGGGCGGCGACCGGGGACTACGCGCAACACTCTGTTCCTCACCACCCGCCAGAGCGCGTTGTGGCAGGCCGCGTCGATCCTGTTGCTCTGGGGCCGCTGCTATGTGGAACCAGTGCGACCGCCTGTCCTCCCGTTGCACATCATCGCGCAGCAGATCCTCGGGCTGATGCTGCAGGAGCGTCAGGTCGTTCACCACGACGTGTGGGACTGGCTCGACGGGCTGGCCGACGTAGCGGGTGCTGACAAGGTGCTTGCCCATCTCGTCGCCGAAGGCTTCGTCGTCGACGACGGTGGCCTGTTGTCGATCGGTCCGCGGGCGGAGCAGGAGTACGGGCGGCGGCATTTCCTGGAGCTGACGTCCGCGTTCACCAGCGAACCGTTGCTCCAGGTTCTCCTCGGCCGGCAGGCGCTGGGATCGCTGTCCGCGCTGTCCCTGGTGGCGCGGCCCGAGGGCGGACCGCGGTTGGTGTTGCTCGGCGGACGCTCGTGGCTCGTGCGGCACGTCGACTGGAGAAGGCGGCAGGTCTTCGTGGAGGCGACCGATCTGCGTGGCCGATCTCGATGGAACGGGGGAGGACGGACCATGTCATACGAACTCGCCCGGGCGCACCACGACGTCGTGGCTGGTTCCTCGCCTGGTGGAGTCCGGCTTTCCCGCCGAGCCCAGGATGCACTGGGCGAGCTACGTGAAGACCACGCCTTCGTAAGCGCCGGCGACCGGACCTACGTGGTCGGCGATTCGTCAGGGGTTGTGCAGTGGTGGACCTTCGCCGGATTCGCCGCCAACTCGGCGCTCGCTCAAGGCCTGGGCGACTTGGTGGACGACGCTGCAGCGGTAGGTGACCTGGGGCTCCGGCTGAGATCGCACGTGCGCGTTGCTGACCTTCGATCTGTTCTGGACGACCGACGTGAAGCCTTGCTCGAAGCACACCCGCATGTAGACGAAGCAGCCCTCGCCGGCCTCAAGTTTTCCGCCGCCGTCCCACTCAAACTGGCCAGAACGGCCCTCGCAAGTCGGCTTGAAGACAAAGCAGGAATCCATCAGGTATGTACACGGTTGATTGGGGAAAGCCATACATGAGATCGCTTGCCGCATCCTTAAGTGCAGCCTGGTAATTTCTAAAAAGATATAGGGGGTATACCATGCCTGATTATCGCCTCGAAGGATTGGCTCCGCGAACCTTCGAGCACTTAGTTCAAGCGCTGGCGGTAGGCGCGATCTCTTCCACGATCACACCATTCGGCGATGGGCCAGATGGTGGTCGTGAAGCGTCGTTCGATGGGCCAACGCACTACGGAGCCGCAGGGGCCACCTGGTCTGGCTATGGTGTGATCCAAGCAAAATTTCGTTCTCGGACAAGGGACGTAGCAAGCGACGGCAGATGGGCGCTAGACCACCTACGAAGAGAATTAAACAGCTTTGAAAAGGAGAATTCCTCAAGGAGGATACCAGAATATTTTATCTATGCAACAAACGTCGTCCTTACTCCAGGCGTTGATGGATCTAAGGATCAGGTGCTTGACCGATTGTCGAAATTCGCGACGCGCCACAACTTAAAAGGCTTTGATGTCTGGGATTACGACAAACTCAGGATACTAATAGATAATAATGCAGATGTACGACGCGCAAATGCCGCATGGATAACCTCCGGCGACGTCCTATCACAACTGGCAGAGCACCTAAGTAGCCAGAGACCTGACTACTATGGCTTGATAATCAAATACTTGCAGCGCGAGCTATTAGCTGACCAGTACGCAAAGTTAGAGCAAGCTGGCCATACAGCCGACGAGGCAATTCCACTCGCCCAGGTATTCGTTGACCTGCCTACCGGCCGCACGCCAGCTAGCGATATGGAAGTCCCTGACCGGCAAGAGCGGACAAGGCGATTTGTCGCTACAGTGATTCAGGAGGCGCGCTACCGCTTTGGACGGGAAGCCTTCTCGAACCCACAAGACCGCGGCTCCGAAGAGCGGCGAGAGCCAAAAGGAAGATATGTATTAATCGGTGGGCCAGGACAAGGAAAGACCACCATCGGGCAATTCGTGTGTCAAGCTTTCCGGGCGGCTATTCTTCGCGATATTCCAAGGCATATGCTCAGTACCGATGCGGCACATGCAGCAGATGGAATCTCGTCCCAGTGGGTTACGGGTGCAACGCTGCCGGAACCCAAGGCTAGACGACTACCATTTCGGATTGTGTTAAGTGAATTCGCGGCGAGTCTTGCTTCTGGTGAAGTCCAGAGTGTCCTAGGCTACATCGCCGCACGGTTTAGCGCGCGGACTGATAGGACGGTGCTCGCTGAGGACATAGAATCTATAATGAAAGAGTATCCGACCCTTCTTGTCTTGGATGGCCTAGATGAAGTGCCACCCTCGACAAACAGAGATGGGATTATGGAAGCTATCTCGAACTTCGCGATCGAGGTTGCTGTTAGTAATATCGACATAATGCTGGTTGCCACAAGCCGGCCGCAAGGATACAACGAAGAATTCTCGGCGATGCAGTACGATCATCACTACCTGCAACCCCTTTCGGCCGACGCTGCAATAGATTATGGCTCGCGCCTCGCTGCGGTGAGGTTCGGCGAAGACCGAGATCGAAGGGAAAAGGTCTGTGGGAGATTAAGGAAAGCAGCAGGCCAACCCTCCACGGCGAGGCTGATGCGCAGCCCTCTCCAGGTTACAATCCTGACTTTGTTGGTAGACAGAATAGGACACCCGCCCGAAGAACGATGGGCTTTGTTTCGAGAGTATTACAAGATAATTTATCAACGTGAGACAGAGCGCGAAATTCCCTCTGTCAAGGTTCTAAAGGCAAATCGCGAGGATGTCGATGCAATCCATACTCGGGTAGGTTTACTACTTCAAGTCGAAAGCGAGCGGTCTGGTGGTACGGACGCGCGGCTAAGCGTAGAGCAGTTCGGGATGCTCGTCGAAGACTACCTACGGGAGGAGGGGTATGAAGGTGCCACTGTCGACGAACTCAAGAAGCAGATCATTGAAGCCGCCGCGAACCGACTTGTCTTTTTGGTCGGGCTGGAACAAGGAGAAGTGGGCTTTGAGATTCGTTCACTTCAGGAATTTATGGCCGCTGAAGGGTTAATGGATGGCGGAGACGAGATCATTCAAGAGAGGTTGCGGGAAGTAGCTCCGTCTTCGAACTGGCGCAACGTTTTCCTGTTTGCAGCCGGTAAGTGCTTCGCGGAGAGGCGACACTTGCGCGACACAATTGAGTCAATATGTGTCGAGATGAACGATAATGTGAACGACCGTACATGCCGGGAACTGCTCATTGGATCAGAGCTCGCACTCGACCTGCTGGAAGACGGACCAGCAAGGCGCCAACCCAGTAAGAGAAGAGCCCTGACGCGTCTTAGCTTGCGTCTTCTCGACCATCCGGCATCTGGAGTTGCTGAGCGTCTAGCGGCCGTGTATTCGTCGGAGACGGCGGACGTCTTTATCGAGGAGTTACAGAAACGTTTGCGGACTGAAGAAGATCATGAGTCCATGTCGCAGACTCTCTCATGGGAAGTATTTGCCCACCTTGTTGAGAAGTACGGCCAAGAACTTTCGGAATTCTCCGCAAGATATTTGCGTCACACGCCGATGAAGCCGCATGTCTTTAGCGTGTTGATAGCGACCGCAATGGGTCGAAATTCGGAGCTTGCGACTCGCCTTCTTGAGGAAGTTCCAAAGCAGAGTGTGATGGACCTCCGATTTTCCAGGAGGCGCGTAGCGAATAGTGGCAGCTTAGTGACGCATGTGCCGTGGAAACCCTCCGACTTGCCGCCCTGGCTACGTTGGTACTTGAGACTAACCGATACACTAGACGATCCCGGATCGCACAACTACGTTCCGGTCCGTCTGCGTGCGAGGGCCCGATCTATCGGTACGGTTCCGATTCGGAGTGTCTTTAGAAGATCGCGACGATCGGAGCTTTCCGATGAAAGTCGAGTCCCTTTCGCCGATGCTTCCCCTAGCTGGCGCTGGCTAGCATTAGTAGAAGAGTTTGGCGCAAGGCCAACTGCCGAATTGCTGGCTGATCTGATCCGGCAGTTGCAAGATTCGGATCTGTTAGAGAATGTTCTACATTGTCTATGGATGGAACATCCATGGCCCCTAGCAGAGTGCCTGCGGGCGGTTAGCAATGGCGTAAACCCCAGCGCGTTGGAAGCTATAATACGTTCGGGTCGGTTTGGCGACCTCGAAGATTGGGTCGTTGAGGAGCGAAAATGGGAAGGTGATGGGCTGGATGTATCTGAATTTTCATCCCTAGAGCCGATTCTGCAAGATGAAGCTGGAAACGGCGTACTGTATAGGGTTCCATTCCGTGCACTCAATAGGTTAGGCCAGGTCCGCGCGGCGTCTTCGCCGGTCCTGCTCGATGCCTTCCGCGCGGCGCCCAGTGGACTGGTCCGCTCGTATCTAGCGGAGCTTGTCGTCAGAACAGCTGGTCCTCGACTACCTATAGGGGTAGCGACGCGGGGTATAGGCCTACTAGATTTAGCGCTGCGGGAAGTGTGTACCAAGAGCCAATTCTTGCATCCGTATTTTTATGAGTGGTTAACCAGCCTGAATCTGGACGACGGTGAATGGGCGCGGATCTGCTCGGATCTGCCGGTGGGCTATCTTCACAATGTCGTGAGGTACCAGCGGCTCAATGCAGCTACGAGGCATCTCCTGAAGGGTCTTGAGGCTAAGCCTGATTATGAAGGACTGCTTGTACCGCTGGTCGCCGCTGATGCTCAAACTTGCGGTCAGGTATTGAACCTTGTGTCGATGGGGGAGTCACCGTCCCTTGTGGTGGCGTCGGCAAAGTTGGTCCTCCGAATTAGGTCGGGCGAACCCATCGACGATATCGCGGACGAGTTCACACGTATTTCGAGGAATGACGTAGAGGTAGTCGACGTGATTTCGGACCAACTGCTTGCCCGGGAGTGGTCACCAGCGGCCGCATGTAATGAATTGCTAAAAGTATTCGATATGGTTGAGGAGCGAATGAGGTTCATAGTCTGGGGGTATATGCGTAGAAATTTCAGACGCGGCCCGAGTGGATTGCGGTCTATTGAGGTCTGGAATAGGCTTGAGCTGCCTCAGCATCTATTGCCCCTAATGACCCAGGGTTAAGTTCGCCCTCATTAGATAGGCTCTGATGGTTGATCTTCTACTCGTTGAGCACAGTCAGGTAGGCGGCGTACTACTGAGGAGGCGTGCGAGGAACAAATTGTAAAAGTTTGGTGGGGGGTCGCTCGCGACCAGGATCGGTCCGGTCAGCTGATGGGTGAGCTGGGCCGAGGCGACCGCTCGAGGCGTTGGTCCTACGTGACCGGCGTCGGTCTGGCTTGGCGTTGGTCCGTTCCATGAGAGAAGGCCTTCCGAATGAGGCGGTTACTCCGATGCACTTGGTGCTGAGTGTGAGCCCTGGCGTGACCGTTGCGCCGTCGAGATACGCCTCCACCGCGCGGTGGCGAGTACGACCAGGACGCTGCTCTTCACCGGCTACTCTGGTTCGTTGTAGTCCTCGGCCAGCTTCTCCACGTGCTCGCGCAGGAAGGTGCCCGTACGCCGGTCGAGGGCGGTGGTGACCAGGGCGAGCGGGCAGTCCTCGTACCCATCGGCCATGCGGACGACTGGCAGCCGGTAGAAGGCGGTCCTCTCATCGTCCAGGTCGATGTCCCAGACCGCGTCGTCCACGTTCAGCGTGATCACCCTGCCGACGTGCCGGGCGGCAGCGTCGGCGACCCCGCGCTGGTCCAGGGCCAGGATCGCGTCCGGATCGGGATAGCGGTCCAGCAGGAAGCGTTCCAGCTCGTCCAGCGACGCCAGGTCGACGTCGAGTTCGCCGCCCATCAGCGCGTACAGCTCCTCCCTGACGTCGAGGTCCTGGGCCAGCCAGGTCTGGAACTCCTCGCGTGAGTGCATGCGCATCGGGGCCAGGTTCATGGCCGCCATTGTGCACCTACTTCTTCCTGGCCGGCGGGAGGATGCGTTCGGACAGGCGGGAACTGCGCTGCGACGAGGTGCGGAGTTCGATGATGATGCCGGCGGAGAGCAGCTCCGCGCGAAGCGGGCCACTGGGCTTGCAGTCGATGAAGATCCAGGTGAGTTCCCAGTCGTGGCGGCGTACGAGCCTGCGGTCGCGCTGGACCTCCGAATCGATGTCCTTGCTCAGGTAGACCGTTCCTTCGTCGTACGCCTTGACTTCGGCACCCCTCAACTTCTCCGGGTCGGCCAGATCCAGTCGGCGTACCTCGTCGCCGCCGAGCTTGACGGTGTGCTCCTTCTCCGGCCAGCCGAGCCGGGCGCGCTCGGCCGCGACGATCTCGTTGGCCACGTTGGCCCGCTCGACGTTGGAGCGGTAGACCCGCTCCCAGCTCGCGCGGGGCATCTCCCCGTTGTCGAGCTGGTACATCTCCCAGCGGGTCTCCATGTGCTCGGCTTCGCCGGGCGTGAGCTGGCGTAGTCGTTCCAGCAGCTGGCGGTATTTCGCCTGGTTTCGCTTCGCCACGCCGCGGGCGCTGACCCCGCTGGACGGGGTGAGCTCGCCGATCTCGATCCTGCCCAGGTGCTCGTCCAGTTGGGCGCGCAGGCTGTCGAGCTTGGCCTCGGCGTCCTCGCGGGCATTGCCCTGCATCGACTCCATCGCGACCATGTGCTCGTTGATCAGCTTGGGCAGCTTGGCGATTTCCAGCCGGGCGTCGAACAACGGCTTGTTGCCCGGGTCCAGGGCGTTCCCGCCGAGCATGTTCGACAACCGGCCTAGTGCGCGCCGGACCTGGCCGAGGAGGCCCTGGTACTTCTGCATCGTCCGCACCGTGGCCTCGTGCAGTTGCACCGTGCGCGGAAGGGCCTCCGCGCTGATCCGGATGGTGATCTCGCCGACCAGGCCGCTCTTGTCCGGCGTCCACTCAACTCGTACCGAGTCGCCGTGCAGGGTGTCGTCGACCACGGCCATCGACCGCAGGTCGGGCGGCAGCGCGTCGACGAGTTCCTTGGCTGTGGGACGTCGGTCGGCCCCCGCGGACTTCTCGTGCAGTTGGCCCTGCTCGCCGGCGGGCTCGTTCTCGGCCGGCCGCTTCTCGGCTGGCTGCTTCTCGGCTGGCTGCTTCTCGGCTGGCTGCTTCTCGGGTACGGGCTTGTCGGTGCCGGTCTGCTCCTCTGTACCGGCGGGCCGGTCGGGGACCCGCGTCGGCTCGGATGTCCTGGCCGCCGCGCCCTCCTCGTTCACGGCCTTCGACGCGGCCTTGGCCTCGGCCCGGTACTTCAGCATGTTCCCGGCCAGGAACAGCCCGTTGTTCTGGATCGCCGCGTTGAGTGCGTCGGCCCTGGCCCGGCGGGCGGCGGCGTGGGTCATCCCGGAGTTGGGGTCGTTCTCGGCGGCGTTGATGGCCAGGATCTGGTCGGCGAACTGGATGTCGCCCCACAGCAGCCCGGCGTACCCGATGGCCTCGTTGGCGAGTTCGGCCGCCTTCAGCAGACCCTGCGCGCCCTTGACCGCCTCGGCCGCCCGGGCGAGTTGCGCCGGGCTCGCACCGCCCTCCTCCAGGATCGTGAACGCCCGCCCCATCCGCTCCACCCGCAGGTTCGCGACCAGGCCGGCACCCGCACCCAGACCGCCGAGGATGCCGAGGATGTCGCCCACGGTCTCGGCGTTCAGCGACAGCTTGTGCGCCTTCCAGCGCTGGATCAGCCGGATGGCCGCAGCCGCCGCACCGATGAGCGCGCTCGCTGTGCCGGCCGAGGCGACGAACAGCCCCACCGCCGCGAGCGTCATCACCAGGTCGTCGATCCGCTTGAGCGCGAGTGCGGTGTCCGCGGGTGCGCTCTCCACCAGGAACTCCAGCTTCGCGCCCGCTTCCATCCCGGGAAGCCCGGCCGTGCGGGCACCGACCGTGCCGCGCCCGTACGCCGCCTTGCGTCCGAACGCCTCCAGCGCCGAGTGGAACGCCTCGCTCGGGGTGTCGCGCAGCTCGCCGACGTACTGGCCGCCGGTGTCGAGCTGGGTGACGTCGTTGATCATCCAGCGGTGTTTGCCGCCGGTGCCGCCCATCGGCCCGGCCGTCATCATCAGCGGGTAGGCCTGGGCGGAGACCTCCGAGATCAGCGTGGCGTTCACGCGGGTCATTGCCTGTGGGACGACGCCGGGTTCGAACGACGCGAGCCGGTCCTTCTCGTTCGCCTCGTAGAGCGCGATCTGCTCCTTGAGGGTGTCGACCTCGCGCTCCTTCGAGTACGCCGACAGGGTGGGGTAGTCGGTACGGAACTTCGCGAGCTCCGCTTCCTTCTCGGCCAGCCGGCGGCTGAGCAGGGTCACCGGCGACGCTGTGTACTGCTCCTCCGCACGCTTGAGGAGGTCGCGGAGGTACTCGGCCTTGGCCTTGTTGCCGCTCTTCTCGGCCAGGGCGATGTCCGCGCGCAGGACCGCGAGCTGGGCCGCCGGATCGTCCAGGGACTCCTGGACCGCGCGCTCCATCGGCATGACCTCGACGACGTGCCCGGCGACCGACGGCGGCCGGATGATCTCCTTGCCGTCCTTGTCCTCGTGTACGGCCGGGGTGGTGATCACGCGGATGAGGAAGATCCCGTCCTTGGGGAGGTTCACCTCCTGCTGCTGGCGCGGACCTGAGAACAGGTCGGCGATGAAGTGCGCGATCGCGCCCACCGCGGTGATCAGGAAGGAGACGGGAGCGAGTTCGAGGGTGAGCACGTTTGCCTGGGCGTTCAGCAGCCGTTCTGCGGAGGTCTCGCCGTGCGGGTCGCCGGCGTCGCGCGCGGCCCGCCGGTTGTCCTTCCACCAGTCCTCGAACTCGCGCCGGAACTCCCTTCGGGCCGCTGCCGTACCGGTGACGTCGGTGCCCGCCCCGCGCTTGGCGCTGGTGAAGTCGGCGATGTTCTGGTCGAGCGTGCGCCCCTCTCCGGGTGCGCTGCCGTGCGGGTCCTTCGTGTGCGCGGGATCCTTCGCGATCTGCTTGCGGGCGTACGACGTGATGTCGAAGTAGTCCCACTGGTAGTGGATGCTCTCGCCCACCTGCGTGATCGCCTGCGACTGCCAGCTCCAGTTGCCGTTGGCCGACCAGTCCACCTTCGCGGAGAACGTCGGGCTGGAGTCGGTCGGCGCGAGCTTGGGGCCCTCGATGCCGACCGGCCACGGCGGAGCGTTCGCGGGTTTGCCGTCGCCGCGCCCGGCGATCGGGCTGGCGTAGATCGTGGCCTTCTCGCCCCCGCCCTTGCCGCCGCCGACACTGACGATCTTCGGTACGAAGTAGATGACCACCGGCTTGGGTACTGACATCACCTGCGAGATCAGGGCCGCCGGGTCGGTCAGCTCCTTCATCAGGTCCAGCGGTCCCTGGACCTGGGTCGGCTTCGCCGGCCGGCCCGCCTTCTCGGCGGCCTCCTTCTCCTTGGTCGCGGCCTCCTGCTCCTCCTTGGTCAGCGGCCGGGTGGCCACCACACTGCGGCCGTGTCCCTTGTCGTCGACGTCGAACCGCTGGCGACCGGTGTTCGCCTCGAGTTCGATCGCGGCGAGAGACCCGTCCGGCTGCATCAGATACACACCCGGCACGAAGCTCGCCCTCGGCTTGGCTTCGGTGGCCTCCTTCATCGCCACCCGCGGGCCGAGCGGGCGGCCCTGGGTGTCGTACGCCTTGGCGAACGACGCGCTCAGGCCGATGTAGACGTAGTTGGGGCCGTCGTTCGCGCCCACCTTTGCGAGCTTCTGCGCGGCGTCGTCCATGCCGCTTGCTTCGACCTGGAGCCGGATCCACCGCTCGGCTGAGGGATCCTTCGTGGTAGGCGTGGTCGTGTTGGTCGGCGTGGTCGGAGCACGCAGCAGCCGGGCCGGCCCGGGCGGCGGGGCGAGTACGTGCCCGAGTTCGTGTTCCAGCAGCGCCTGCCCACCCGGGGTCTGCGGGCTGAACTCGCCGTGGGCGAAGAAGATGTGGCTGCCGGTGGTGAAGGCTCGCGCGCCGGCCTGCCCGGCCAGCTCGGCGGCTGCGGCGTCGGTGTGGATCCGTACGTCACGTAGGTCCGCGCCCAGCCGCTGCCCGTACTCCGCGGCCAGTCCCGGTGCCAGCGGGCGAGCGTGGCCGGCCCGAGCGGCGACCGGTGCGGGGGTGCCCGCCGGCAGCGCGGCCGCGGGAGCGACGTCCCGCGTGCCGACCGCGACCCCGAGCCCGGCCCCACTGCTCACCCGCGCGTCGGCGGCCCGCTCGGCGGCGTCCCCCGGGACGGAGAGCAGGTGCGGGGCGAACAGCGGTTCCGGCACTACGGCACGCACCGATCGTGTGGGACCGATGCCGGTACCAGGGCCGGCCCGGTTCCGGCGCTGTTGATCACGTCGCTGACGTACATCAGTCGCGGGGACCGGCCCCACTGGGAGTGGTCGGTGATCGCGAGCCCGGTGGTGAACGGCCCGGTAAGGTCCAGGCCCTGCACGCGCAGCAGGTAGCCGAGCCGGCCGTGGACGCGTACCGCCTCGACCGAGGTGGCGGCGACCGCGGCGAGCACGATGGCGCTGGCGCCGATCCGCTGCAGGGAGGCGCTGTTCTGGGTCATCGTGAGGCTGTTCACGCTGCCCACGTAGTAGGCGTGCCGCGACCGGCGCCAGAAGAACGGCACCGCGCTGGCCACGTCGTTGCCGTTGACGACCACCTGTCCGGCGTTCGCGGTGGCGCCGCCCTCGCCGCTGAGCCCGACATGTACGCCCTGGACGGCTCCGCTCACCGAGTTGCCCTCGATCCGGACCTGGCCCGCCCGCATGCCGGCCACGACGATGCCCTGGGCCATCGCCCGCGCGTTCGCTGCCGTGGCGAGGAACCGGCTGGTGTCGTTGGACAACTGCACGCTCTGCGGGGCGAGCAGAGCACGCCGGACGAACTTCTGCAGCACCTGGCGGGGGGTCCCGCGGCTGAGCGCGTTCTCGGTCACTGTCCGGCCGAACTGTGCGGCCAGCCGTTGCACCACGCTGGCGCCGGCCACCCGCATCGTCGCGCCGCCGGGCAACGTGACGACCTGGCCTGTGGTGGCGTTCTGCCCGGCGACCACGTGCGAACCGACGAACGACGCGAGTTCGTGCACCAGCAACGGGTGCAGGACGACCTGGTTGCCCTGCGGTGCCGGGCCCAGCCGGATCTCGTTCCCGGCCACGAGCACCTCGTCCGCGGAAACCACCAGTACGCCCGTCTGCGCGTTCCCGACCTCCAGGAGGTTGTCGAGCACCCGCACCCGGCCGCTGGATCGGCCCCGGGTGAACGTCCCGGCGAAGACGGCCGACTGCGCCAGGCCGGGGCTGTCCGGGCAGGCGATCTGACAGTCGCGCACGGTTGCCCCCGGACTGTCGACGAACGTGATCGCGCCGAGCAGGTGTTCGTCGCCGGCCGGATTGTTGGGCTGTGCGGCCAGGCCCGCCTCGACCCGCAGGTCGCGTACGGTGACGTCGCGACAGTTGAGGAACTGCAGCACGCTCTCGTGCCCGGTGCAGCTCAGCACGGTGGCCGGCCCGATCCCGGTAACCACCACCCGGATCCGGTTCTTGACCACCACCGGCTGGTCCAGCCGGTAGGTGCCGGCCGCCAGGCACAGCTCGCCGCCGCTGGTGGGTAGCGCGTCGGCGGCCGCCTGCAGGTTGTCGCCGGGGAACGCGGTGACGGTGCAGGTGGTCCCGCGCAGCGCGGTCAGTGCCGGGAAGTGCGGCCGGCAGTCGCTCAGCACCGTCCGGGTGCCGAGGTCGACCACGGCCAGGGCCTGGACCACGTGCCGTGTGCCGTCGGCCGGTGCGTCGGCCAGCTCCTCTACGGCATCCGCGCTGGATCCGCGTACGCGTACCGCCCACCAGTCCCCGGCGAGGTACTGGCCCGAACTCGCGGTGAACGCCACCCCGACGTCCACGCCGCCGA
This sequence comes from Actinopolymorpha sp. NPDC004070, assembly GCF_040610475.1. NCBI lineage: Bacteria > Bacillati > Actinomycetota > Actinomycetes > Propionibacteriales > Actinopolymorphaceae > Actinopolymorpha > Actinopolymorpha sp. NPDC004070. The sequence goes on from NZ_JBEXMJ010000003.1 coordinate 338,164, forward strand.
GCAGCGCGGTGACCTGGGTGGCGGCGCCGACCGCCTGCCCGTCCCAGCGCCGCAGGCACAGTCCGGACGGGGTGCCGGTGACCGCGGCGGCTGTGGTGAGCGTGACCACGCTCCCGCCGGCACCGGGGTCGACGTGGTCCACCTGGAACAGCGGTCCGTGGTCGAGCCGGTCTGCACGGCGTACCAGCGTGCTGACCTCGACCAGGTCACCGGGGAAGAAGCTGATGTCGGGGGACGGTTTGAGGGTGGCGAGCGTTCCGGCCAGGGTCGCCGCCACCGCGGCCGAGCCGTTCTCGAACGACCAGCCGAACCTCGCGGTGGAGGCCGACCCGGAGTCGAGCACCTCGATCCGCAGCAACCCGTCCGGCAGTTTGCCGCGTGGGTCGTCCGGCGGCGCGCACGGATCCGTCGGCACAGGTGGTGAGGTACGGACGACATCCAGCCGGCCGGTGCTCACTTCCAGCTGCGGCAGCGCGGGCGCCGCGCCCGCGCAGGACGTGGCGTTTACCGCAGCCGCCCGCACCCGCCATCCGGTGCGCGTACGGGTCATCGTGTCGGTGCCGGCCAGGGCAGGGTCCAGCAGGGCATCCGGGTCCTCGGCGGCCTGCACCTCCTCGGAGAAGACATCGAGGTAGACGACGGCGGTCCCGGAGGCGGGCAGCGCGGGCACCGACTCCTGCGCGGCGTAGGGAAGCAAGGTCGGGTTGACAGCGCGTAACCCGCCCGCCCACATCTCACCGGCTCCGACCTGCAGGGTGCCGTCCGCGGCGAACGTGACGCCGAACGCCGTGCTGCCCTCGGCCACCCCGGCTGGGCCGACCACCGCCGCGGCGAGCCGGTCGGTCTCCCGGCGGGCGCCGTCCATCCCGAGGTTGTAGTCGCCGTCGAGGAGCATCCGGCCCTGCTGCATGCGCGCGCTGGTCCACCGGTCGCCGGCGCGCAGGGGAACTGAGGTGTGGTCGCCGGTCACGTCATTCCTCCGAGCCGATGATGTCGAGGTGAGGGTGCACTGTGAGCGGGGTCATCTCCGGCAGCCGTTGGGCGAGCCGAAGTGCGAGCGGACCGCGCCGGGCGTGGTGGTAGGCGCCGATCTCGCCGCCGTCGGAGGCGCCGCTGAGCGCCGGGTCGGCGCCGCGTCCGGTAGGCGCGGTCAGTACGGGTGCGTAGTAGCCGGCCGATTCCGCACCGGTGGAGGCGAGCGCGGGCAGCGGGCCGGTCAGGCAGCAGAACGGCGAGGGGTGAGCCTGGGCGTCATCGGCGTCGCCGAGGTGGCAGAACCGCAGGCCTCCCGCTGAGGTCACCACTGCCCGAACACCGTCCAGGAACAGGCAGTCCGACGCGGTGATGGTGTCCACCGCGACCAGGCCCGCGAACGTGCAGCCGTTGGTCCGCAGTTGTGGTGGGAACCGGTCGGTGGCGGCGACCGCGGGCACTGGAGCCGGCGCGGGTGGCGGCGCGCCACACGGGCTGAGTGTGGCCCCGGCGCCGTCCACGACACAGTCGGCCAGGTCGATGGGGAAAGCGCTGAGGTCGGCGCGTATCGGACCGAGATGGCAGTTGACCGCGCGGAGCCGAAGCGTCCACGCCCCCGGCTCCACGGTCACGGTCCGCCCGGCGGCCGGGTTCGTCGTGACCCCGGTCAGGGTCACCGACGCCATGTCGGCACCGATGGCGAGGTCGCCTTCGAGGAACATCCCAGCGAGGTCGAGGTGCAGCCCGGGCGCGCGAACCTCCCAGGTGCCGGTGACCACGGGGGTGAGCCCGGTGGGTGCGACGATCCGCCACCGGGTCAGCGCCGGAGTGGCGGTGAGCGGAGGTGGCGCGGCGAGCCGATCGCTGGTGGCCAGCCGGATCTCGACGTCGGGGTGACCGGCCGGCGCGGTACGCGAGCCGGGCAGCGCCAGGGCGGCGGTGACGGCGTCGGCCAGCGTTGTCACCACGGTCTGGCCGGGCGCGTGCGGCCCGAGCGCGGGGTCCACCACGATCACCGTCCCGGCCCGGTCGTCGCCTTCGGCGTCACTGGCCAGCGCGCCGATCCGGCCGGGCGTGGGCCGGTACGCCATCACCCGCAGTGGGCCGGTGCGGTTGGCGCCGGGAAGGAGTACGCCGCGCGCCAGGTCGACCAGCACCTGGTCGGCCGTCGGGGTCGGACCTCCGCCGGACGGCAGGCTCGTCAGGCCGATGTCGGTCCAGGGCACCGGGTCGCCGTCGACCGTGATCGCCAGCAGCGCCGGGTCATCCGCAGCCCCGGCGGTCAGCGGGTGGCCGGGCCCCAGTTGCCAGACCGGGCCGTATCCGACCTCGTCGGGGGCGAGTGCCTCGATCAGCCGCCAGGTCGCGCGCAGCGGCAGGTCACCGGCTGCGCGGGGCGGGCGCAGCGCGGGTGGGCTGCCCGGCGGGCGTTCGTCGTCGGCGTCTCCGCCGACCACCACCGCGTCCGGACGCAGGTAGAGCGGTGCGGGCAGGCCGAGCGGATGAACGGCGAACCGGCCGTCCGGCAGCGGGCACGCCTCGCTCAACTCGAACCGCCGTACCTGCCAGGGGAAGACGGTGGCGGTGACCGCGGCCGGGTGGTGCGGCCCGCCCGGGGTGAGGCTGCGCCGGGCAGGGTCCAGCCCGGTGCCGGCCATCAGGTGTTCGCGGCGGCGCAGCGACAGGCTGGCCGTACGGCGGATCGGGTGGCGCAGTTGCTGGGCCCAGATCGTGGTCTGCCAGCCCTCGGTGACCCGCGCCTGCCACCCGGTGACCACGGTGGCGAAGTCCTCGATCGCGGCCGGCGTACCGCGGCGCCGGCGTAGAGCCGTGGCCGAACCGATCTCGGCCCGCCCGGCGTCGGGCGGCAGGCCCAGCACCTGGGCCAGGTAGGGCAGTGCCCAGTCGGCCGCGCTGTCGGGGAAAGCGTCATCGAGCACCCGGTCGGCGTCGGCGGCCAACTCGAGCCACTGCCCCTCCAGCGCCTCCAGCAGCGCCAGCAGCACGGGCACGCCATCGGGATCGGCCGGCGCCAGCAACGCCGGTGGCAGCATGGCCAGGAACCGCGCGGAAGGGCCAGGCCCTCGGCCTGGCGAGGTCGTTCCGCTCATGCCGTACGCACCCCCAACCCGGCAGCCACGACGTGAAGGAGTTCGTAGGGTTCGGCGGGCAGCCGGCCGAGGGACAGGTCGCCCGCCGCCGGTGTGGTCAGTCCACCGGTCAGCTGCAGGCCGGAGATCCCCGAGACGCCGGGTACCGGCTGCACCACCGCGACCACATCGCTGCCGTCCAGGGGTACCCCCAGGTCGCGGGCCCCTGCCCCGAGCACGCCGGCCGGGTCGACCAGCGCCGCCCGTACCTGCGACTCCACCACCGCCGGGATCCGCCGCTCCCCGACGAAGACGTCGGCGGTGACAGTGACCGCGCTGGCCACCGCCGCACACACGCACAGCGGTACGGCGGTGTCTCGCCGGGCGTCCAGGTAGCCGCTCAGCGCGACGAGTTCGGCGGCGACCGGCGCACGGACCCCGTGTGACCGGCCGCGCAGGACGGCGACGTGCAGGCCCGAACCGCCGCAGGCGCACCCGGACGGACCGGACCCGCGCCAGGCCACCGCGTGTGTGGTACCCGGAACGGTCAGCGCGAGGTCGCGCAGGTCACCCATCCCGACCGCCCGGTCGAGCGCGCGGATCCGGGCCCCGGCACCGCGGCGCATCCGCGGAGGGTCCTCCTGGTCGGCCGCGCCGGTGAGCGGACCAACCCCGGCGATCGTGCGGACGCCGTTCACGCCTGTGACCAGGGTGTCGATGTCCGCGCTTGGGATCTCCCCGGCCAGCCCGCCGCCGGTACGCCAGACCGCACGCACCTCTCCGCGCGGCAGAGCACCGGTGACCCCGTCCCCGAACGCCAGCACCAGCCGGCCGTCGGCGGCCAGCCGGGTGGCGTAGACGAGGTCGGTCGGGCCGCGTCCGTACAGGCTCGGCACCTCGTCGAACCGCACCCCGTCCACGTATATGACCAGGCTGTTGGTGACGGTGCCGTCGGGGCCGACGTCGCCGGTGACCGGCCCGGTCACGATCGCGGTGGACCCGCCGGCGCCGGCCGCCGGGATCAGGGTCAGCGGCCCCTGTCCGGTGGCCCCGTGCCGGATCGGGGCCACGTTGCCCGTCGCGGCGCCGCGATCGACACGACCCGTCCGCGCGTCGGCGAGGCTGACCAGCCGGCCGCCGGGATCGCCGGGTGCGTCCAGTGCGCTGGCGGTGCACCTGGTCAGCTCCCAGCCGGGGCGGCCGTCGGCGCCGACTGTGCGAACGGCCAGCCTCTCGGGCAGCCCGGGCAGGTCGGGTATCCGCGGGTGCAGCCGGGCGGTGGCCCGGTTGCCATCGAGGGCGGGGAGTTCGTAGTGCTGGGCGACGTGCCGCTCGTCGGCGAGCAGGACCGTCAGCCCGGTCGTACGCAGCACGTTGGGCAACGGGTGCGCGAGTTCCAGCCGGGCCACCCGCCGGACCGTGCCGGGCGCGACGTGCCGGTCCAGCGGGGTGATCGACGCAACCGTGGTGACCAGGCAGTTGCCTGCCTTTCCGGCGTACAGGATCAGCGTCTGCCCCACGCTGACCTGCCCGGCCTCCAGCACCAGTACCGACGTGGCGTCCCAGGGTTCGCCCTGCTCACCGGACGGGTACGGCGCGCTCACCGTCGCGGCCGTGTTGCCGCTGACGTACGCCATGGTGTCCAGTCGGTACGCGAGGGTGAGTTCGGCCCGCAGCCGGTAGGCCGCGTAGCTCGTCCCGGGCGTCTGCGGCAGCAGCGGTGCCAGCGACCGGTCGGTGTCGAACAGGGTGGCGCCGAGGTCGTCGCTCCGCTTGGTGATCCGGACGGTCCCGCGGACGGCCATTCCGGTCGAGCCGTAGTACGCCGTACCCGTCATCAGTGCGACCAGCCAGGCGATCCACTCCTCCCAGGTGCTCGGCGCCGGCGGGGTGCCGCTCTCGGAGACCAGCACCATCTGGTCCGGCGGGCGGAACCCCGGGTCGGCGAGGAAGCGGATCTGCCGACCGGCCGGCGCGGCGGGCGCCGGTACGCCCGTGACGGTGAGGCCGTGCCACTCCGGATGCAACTGAGTGTCCGCCGCCACCTCGTACGTCTGCGCGTCGTGCTCGGGAGTGCCGGGCGCCTGCACCCGCGTCCCCGCCGGGAGCAGTGGTGAACTCCCGGGCGCGATCTCGGCCCGGACGAACCCCTGCGCCGCGGTGCGCTGTGCCGGCCGGTAGCCGATCAGGTCCACCAGCCGGCGTACGTCGGTCCAGTCCTGGGCGGTGCCGAGGTAGAGCTCGCCGGCGTCCAGTTCGGCGTACGCGGAGACACCGTCGGCCACGCGGGACCACAGGTCGGCGAGGGTGACGACGGTCGGGTCGCCGGCGACGTCGAGCAACGAGCCCAACGGCATCGGGTCGCCGCCACTGCCCCCACCGTTTGCGGGCGGGATCCGGACAGCGGCCATCCGGGCCAGCAGGTCGTCGCGCAGGGCGGTCCGGTCACCCAGCCGGCGGCGCAGGCGGGCCAGGCCGGGCGGCGGATCGGTCGGCGGTGGGAGCGGTGTACTCATCGGTGTACTCGTCGGCGTGTTCATCGGCCGCCCTCCACGGTGAGCATGATCCGGCCGCGGTCGGGCGCGTCCGGGTCGTCGTCGCAGACCGCCACCTCCGCCGGGCCCATCGGCAATACCGCGGCGACGGTGCCCGGCGGGTCGGACAGCCGCCGAGCCTCGGTCACCGCCACCGCGTCCACGTGGGGAAGCGCGGCCACCGCGGCGACCACGGCGGACAGGTAGACGTCGGCGCCCATTGCGTGACTGCCGGGCGCGAACAGTCCCGGCGCGTCGGGACTGCCCGGCCGCAGCGCCGCGAGGATCGCGGCTCGTCCGGCACCGGGATCGGAGCCGGGGAACAGGCAGACGGTGAAGGCGATCAGGATGCCGACCGGAGTGGCGGGGACGGCGACCACCTCTGTCCCGGCCATCCGTACCGCGTCCAGCGCCGCCTGCACCCGCGCCGCGAGAACCGGAGCCGGGTCGGCCCCGCCCTGCCCGGCCTGAGCCTGCTCGTACGCCACCACCCCGACCGGCCAGGAGCCCGACCAGGACCGCCGCGCGGAGGCGCGGCGTACTCCCACGACCTGCGCGGCGAAGCCGGGAAGGTCGCCGATCAGCACGGCCCTGCGGGGCACGGCGGAGTAGGCCTGCGGCGCGTCGCGGCGTACGTCGTCCAGAGGAGTGGCGCGCGCCCCGCCGGTGCCGGGCGTGAGGTTGCGCGCGCTCACCGCGGCGGCACCGGAGTCCAGGACGTCCTGCCACACGCACGGCACCCCCGCACCGGAAGTGGTGCGCACCAGCCGGCGAGTCACGCCGGCGGCCACGTTCCCTGCCGGCCCGGCGCCGATCTGGTAGCGCGCCGAGACCTGGCTGCCCGCCGGGGGTTCCAGTCCCAGCGCGCCCGTACGGAACCGCAGGGTGGCGGGCAACTCGTCATCGGCGTCCACCACGACGCTGAACCCCGCGGTGCCGGCCGCCAGCATGGAGTGCACGCGTTCGGCCCGGACGCGGACGCCGTTGGGCAGGGTCACGGTGACGTCGAGCTGCCAGGGACGCCCGCCCGGGGCACAGGCCAGACCGGGCGCGGCTTCCGGACCGGCCGCGACCAGCAGCCAGTCAGCTACCTCCTCCACCGCCGGGTCGGCCCGGCGGCCGGTGAGCCGGTCGACCGGCGCGAGGGTGGCCGGCCCGTCGACCAGCAGCCCGTGGTGGGCACCGAACACCCCGAGCCGGGCCACTCCCACGCGAGGCCCGTCCGATCCGGCGTCGCCGAGGTCGATGCTGCACGGCACCGGCGCGACCAGGGCGTCCTCGGCGGCCCACCACACGCGGACCAGCTCCAGCCCGGGCCGCAGCGGGTCGGTGATGTCCTCGACCGCGGTGAGGGTGACGACCTTGGCGGGGTGGCTCGCCAGCGGTTCCCGCGGCCATACGTCGGCGGCCGTCGGTACGGTCGTCGCGGCCCAGTTCCGCTGCCGGGTCACGTCGTCCACCGCGACCACTTCGAGGCCGAGCAGGTCGCCGGGCGCGAGCCAGTCCGCGTTCCCGGACGCCGCCGCTGGGCGGACCAGCACCGCGCTGGTGGCGCCGGCGGTGAGCATTGCGTCGTCCTCGGTCCAGTCGTACAACGCCACCTCGGCGTGACTGGCCCATACGCTCGCGGGCGTGGCCGGCTCCAGCGTGAAGCAGGCGGCGGGATCGTCGATCCTGGTCGTTCCCGCAGGGGTGGCCGTGGCCAGGTCGCCGGGCCGGACCGTGACGCTCGGATCGCCCCCGCCACCTCCGCCGCCCGCTACGACGACCTGGACCGCGGTGGCGGCACTGACCGAGGGCCGTACGGGAAAGTCGACCGCCCGGGCGTGCCGGACCACGTTGGCCCGGCGGCGCGCGGTGGACAGCCAGCCCTCCGTGGTCACCCGGTCGAGCCGGTAGTGCAGCAGATCACCCAGGTGCGCCATCAGCTCCAGCGCGGTGACGGTGAAGTCCGGCGCGCTCAGGTCGGCGGCGGGGTCGAGCGCGGTCAGGCGTTCGAGCAGCATCTCGCGAAGCGCTGGGTAGTCGCGGGCCAGCGTGTCGTAGTCCGGTGGCGTGAGCGGCCGGGGCGGCCCGGGCACGGTGACGGTGTCGGCGACGTCGGTGCACTCCGGCCGCAGCCGCACCGGCAGGTGGGCGCGCAGCGGATCGACCTCCAGGCCGGTCGGGTCGAACCGCAGTTGGTACACCCCACGACCGGGGAGTCCGCCGTCCAGGGTCAGGGTGAGGTGCGACGGGATCGGGGAGCCGTCGGCGTCCGTCCCGGCGGCGACGGCCACGGCAGCGCTCACCGTCGGGCGGGGCGCGCCGGGCGCCGGACGCAGCAGCCATCGGCCCGGGTCGGCCAGCACGGCGGGCGGATCGCCGTACATCCACACGTCGAGGAGGCGGGCACCCCCGGTCAGCCGGCAGGTTGCCGCGCGCAGCCCGACCACCCCGCCGGTGCCGGCGAACAGCGCCCTGGGCCGCTTGACCGGGGTTGCGACGGGCTGGATCGGCTGGACCGGCTCGGTGTCGGAAGGTGGCGTACTCACGAAACACCCCCGGGCAGGTCGACGCTCACGGTGCGCCCTTCGCCCGCGGGCAGCGGGCGGTACGTGACGTCGGCGCGCAGCACGCTGTCCCGCACCGAGACCGTCACCTCCACCACCTGGATGCGGTCCCCGAGCGCGTCGGTGAGGCTGCCGTGGGCGCGCGCGGAGACGGTGGCGCCGACGGCGTCCGACAGCGGCTCGAACAGCGCCGAGGCGCCCAGCCCCGCCCCGAACCCCGGCCGGTGCAGGCGTTCGCCGGCCCCGGTCAGCAGTACGGCACGGACCAGGTCGTCCAGGTGCTCGACAGCTCCCGCGGGCGCCAGCCTCCGACCGGCGCCGACGGTCCAGGGCGCCCGGGCCGGCACTCCCGGGCGGTCGGTCGGACCGCCGGGTGCGACGGGGTTCGCGCCGGGGATCATGACGCCCTCACCGCTACCTGCGCCGGACTGAGCACCACCGGGCCCTGCGGCGCCTTGGCCGCGTTCTGGCACACGCCGACGCTGCCGATGGTGAGGAGCGCGGTGCCTCCGGCCGCCGCGGTCGAAGCCGACGTCTCCCACTCCACCGACACACACGGGCTGGGGTTCGGCCCGACGGTGAACGCGCAGCCCGCGATGGTCACCTGGTCGTCCTGGGTGCAGATCGCGGCACCCGCGCTCGCGGCTGTCTGCGACGGCGCGATCGTGCCCTGACCGCCGTGCGGGCAGGTGATGGTCGCCGAACTGGTCAGCACCGCGTCGCCCATGGCCGTCCCCCTCAGCCGACCGTCAGCGCGTCGCCGTTGAGGGACACGCTGGCGCCGCTGAGTTCCACGGTCGCGCCCTGCCCGTTGTCGAGCACGATGCCGTCGGAGCTCAGGGTCAGCGAGGCGCCGCCAGAGGTGGTGAGCGTGATCGAGGAGTCGTCGTCGGAGACCTCGATCCGGTGGCCGCCGGGGGTGACCAGCAGGATCGTCCCCGGCCCTGCACCCTTCACCCCGTTCCCCGAGGTCCAGGTCGCACCCGACCACACCGGCTTCTTGGCCAGGTCGCCGCCGGGCCACTCCACCCAGACGGTCGCACCGACCGGTGGCACCGCGGCCAGGCCGACACCGTTCCCGGCGTACGGCAGGGCAGGCCTGCACCAGCCGGTGGGATGACGCAGCAGCGTCGGTACGGCGACGTCGAGGCGGCACAGCCCGGCCGGATCGTCGTTGTCGACGACGACACCCTCGAACTTCCCCCAGTAGCGATCAGTCATCTCCCGCTCTCCCTCCTCGTCCGGCGTCCCGTCCCGCGCTCACAGCGACACCGAAAGGCCGGCCGCCGCCGCGAGCGCCCCCAGTCCGGTCGCCGCGCCGGAACTGCCGTCGCCCAGCGCGTTCCGGGTGAGGCTGAGGGCCTGGGTGTGCCCGGCCGGGCTGATCGTGTGGCGTACGGACTTGACCAGCCACAGCCCCGACACCATCGACCCGAGCCCGCGTACGGTCACCGTCCTGCGCGCCCGCAGCAGCGGCATCGACGGGGCCGAGATGGTCACCGACAAGGTCGCCCCGAACGCCGACGACTCGGCCAGCACCTGCGCCGCTTGTTCGGGCGGCAGCCGTCCAGGCAGGTCGTGTTCGTCGCGCAGCACGGTGGTGGCCCCGCCCAGCGAGATCGGCCCCATCTTGTGTCCGGTGCCGTCGTTGCTGGCGACCTGCTGCTGGGACTGCCCCTCCGCGCTGTGGGTGACGTTGACCTTCTGCCCGGACACCAGTTGGACGCTGACGGACGCGGTGCCGCCGAGCGCGCCGTAACCCAGGTCGAGTGTCGCCTGGGGTGCGGCCAAGGGGTCGGTACGATCGAAGACCCCGACCAGCCGGCCGTGCTCGCTGGTGACGTAGACGTCGAAGTCGTTGCGTGCGGCGAGGGTCTTCAGGTACGCCCAGTCAGTCGCGCGCTGGTGCGGGGTGAAGGTGTCCGTGCCGTCCGGCTGCGGGGTGGTGCCGACGCGGGGCGTACAGATGGTGCCGAGCAGGGTGGTCGCGATGTTCGCGTCGCTGACCCCGCCCCAGGCCTTGTCGTGCTCCTCGCGGTCCAGGTCGGCGCTCGCGTCCAGGCCCGCGATGGTCAGCGAGGACAGGGCTCCCGCCTGCAGCGACCAGGCGGCACTGGTCGCCCGCGCCGGTACGACGAGTTCGTCCTGACCGCGGGTGATCGCGACCTGGAACGGCGCGAACGGACCGACCAGCGCGTCCAGCGGACTCGTCCAGTCGCTGCGATCGCTCACCCGGGCGGTGACCACCACGCTCACCTGGGTCTGGGCGCCCATCGCCTCGCTCACGTCGACGCTCTGCACGCTGTCGAGCGCGTTCGAGGGCAGCGGCTTGCCGCCCACCGAGACGACGACCGAGGTGTCACTCATCGGGGATCCCGATGGTGGTGCCCGGCTCGGAGTCGCGCAGGGCGTCGGCGTACGGGTTGGTGTCGGCGATCCGCCACCAGCCGGTGCTGTCGCCGAGCGCGGTCGCGGCCAGCAGGTCGAGCCGGTCACCTGCGCGGGCGGTGTAGACGAGGGCGGCCGGAACCGCGGCGGCGATCCGTGGCACGCCCATCGCACGGGCCGGACCCTGGTCCTGCGGCACCGTGATCGTCGTCTGGCCGGCGTAGCGGGAGGCGGTCACAACATCAGCTCCACACCCTGGGCGACGCCGGCGACGGCGAGGGTGCTGCGCACCGCCTGGTACGCCTGCGCCATGAAGCCGGCCAGCTTGAGGTTGCTGTCGAGGTCTGCGGGCCGGAGGACGGTCAGCCCGAGGTCCACCGTCGCCTGCACCGGGAGCAGACCCGCGTTGAAGCCGGTCTCGTGAGCGGAGAACGACGTTATCCGGACCGGCACGATCCGGGTGGGGCTCCAGGCCATGACGACGAGCGGGAGGGATGGCGCGGGGATAGGGCCGCCGCCCCCACCGCCGCCGCGAAGCGCCGAGACCGCTCCGGCCAGCGCACCACCGACGGCGCCGAGGACGCCCAGCTTCCCGGCCGGCTCCATCATCGCCTCGATCGTGGCCAGCAGCGGCTGCACGCCCATCACGCCGCTGATCGGTTTGTCCACGGCGTCGACCGCGTCGAGTTCGATCTTCAAGGTGTACGCCTCGGCCGGTGGTCCCGCGACCCGCAGCGCCGGCCCGCCCTGCTGCCCGGCCGCCACGGTGAGCGTGCGGGTGATCTCGGCGGGGTTGTACTGGAACGGCGCCATCGTCGGCACCAGCCCGATGTCCGGGTCGGAAAACGACAGCAGCATCCCGCGCATCAGCATGCCGGATCTCCCTTCTGTGTAAGGGACTTCGCGGAGGTGACGGCGTCGGCGACCGCCTGTCCGAGGGCGGGCTCGGGTCCGGGCCGGCCGGCCAGCGCCGCCTCGATGCCGGGTCGGATCAGGCCCGGTACGGGCGCCGTCGGCACCGTCACGTCCAGTCGGGCGATGTGCTCGCTCATCGGGCTGCTCCTCGGTACGCCTCGCGATTGGTGTCTCGGTTCGTCTCGCGGTACGCCTCCCGGTACGCCGGCCAGCCGCGGCCGCTCTTCTCCAGTTCGCGCCGCACGGCCCGGTGCAGGTCGACTTCGGTGACGGCCGCACGTCCGTCGTCGGCGGCGAACACCAACGCCGCCAGCGCGGCCGACCGGATCGAGGACGGTGACAGTTCGGCCGCTGCGACCTGGGTCAACGGCCGTGCGTCCGGGTCGGCCAGCCGTCCGTCCGGCAGCAGCCGCGCCCAGACCTGCTCCCGGGCGAGGTGGTCGGGCAACTCGAACCGGACGGTCAGCCGCAGCCGGCGACCGAACCCGTCGTCCAGCGCGGCCGGCCGGTTGCTGGTCAGGACGACCAGGCCCTCGTGGAGTTCGATCCGCTGCAGCAGGTGGTCGATCTCGAGGTTGGCGTACCGGTCGCGGGCGTCGTTGACCTCGGCCCGGCGCCCGAACAGCCCCTCGGCCTCGTCGAACAACAGCACCGCGCCGGCCCGGCCGGCCTCGGTCAGCAGCCGGTCCAGGTTGCGCGAGGTCTCACCCAGCCACTTGCTCACCACCTGGGCCAGGTCGACCAGCCACAGGTCGCGGTCCAGCTCGGCGGCGAGCGCCTCGGTCGCCGCCGTCTTGCCGGTACCACTCGGCCCGTGCAGGAGCGCCACGACGCCACGTCCGCGCACCCCACCACTCGGCAGCGCGGCCAGGGCCTCGTGGCTGTGCCGGGCATGGGCGAGTACGTCGAGCAGGCCGGCCCTGGTGGTCGGCGGCAGCACCAGGTCGTCGAGTCGGTGCGCGGGCGGTACCAGCCGGGTCAGGTCGCCGAGCCGGTGCTGGGGGTGCCGGCGTACCGCGGTGTGCAGATCCGCAACGGTCAGGTGGCGGCGCTGCACCCTGGCCGCCGCTCGGGCGGTCTCGTGCAACTGCGCGACCGTGGCCTCGGTGAGCCTCATCCGGGCAGCCAGTTGACCGGCCGCGGAGGTGTCCAGTCCGGACTGGCCGAGAGCAAGGCGCCAGGCCCTGGTCACCCCGGCCGGGTCGATCGCGGCGACGTCAAGCACCTGCCAGCCGGGCGGGGAACCCACACCGGGCCCGGTCACGCGAAGCAGCGCCGTGTCGGCGACCTCTCCGCCTTCCGACGCCGATGCCGCCGAGGACGTCGACTGCGACGAGTCCGACGTCCACGGGAGTACAAGCCCGAGCCGCTCCAGCAGCCTGGTCTCGGCGGCCGGTCGGGTGCGGCCGTCGTCGAGTGCGCGGCCGAGTCGGGCGGCGACCGCCCGCGCCAGCACGGGTCCGTCGTCGAGATCGGCACAGCGCAGGCCGACCCGGTGCCCGGCCCGAATCAGGGCGCAGGCCTCATCGGCTGCGGGGCGCAGCCGGCCGGGCAGAGCCGTGGAGATCTCCGGTGGAGGCCGCCAACCGTCCATCAACAGCCCGGCCGTCGCGGTCAGGCGTGCCGGCGCGGCCGCGTCGGCCATCGGCGCGAGCAACCCGAGCGCGACCGGCCCGCTGTCGGCCGGCAGCGCCAACGGCACCTGCATGCCGTACGGCTCCAGCAGCAGCCGCAGTGCCGCCAGGGTCGGGTAGCGCCGGGCCGGGTCGTCGTGAACCCAGCCGAAGGCGGACGCCAACTGCGGATCCGCCACCGCCCACCACGCCGCCGCCAGCACCGTCTCGGCACTGCGGGACAGACCGAGTTCGCCGAACAGCGGCAGCGCCCCGTCCAGAGGATCGTCGCCCGGCCCGGTCACCCCCGCCGGTCGCAGCCCGATGCCGGCCGCGGTGGCCTGCTCGGGTCGACGCGGGTACGTCTCCGGAACGCTGTCGGCGTCGCCGTCCCACGCCTCGCGGTACTGACCCATCAGGTGGACGAACGCCTCGCGCAGCAACCTCAGGTGGCCGACCGACCGTTGCGCGGGGGTGAGGTCACCGGCCGGTTCGGCGATCGTCGGCTCGCCGTCGTCGGCCACCTGGGCCAAGGCCCTCATGGCGCTCACCGAACTCCCGTTCGTGCCGTTGGTGGCGTTCATGGCGCCACCGCCAGAGGACGGGGGCGGCCGGTGATCGTGCCCGACTCCACGCTGACCGCAACGGTGCCGCCGGCGAAAGCCGCCACCGCCGCCGGCACGGTGACGGTCACGGTCGCGGGATCCACGAAGGTGTACGCAACGGCGATCCCGCCGAAGGTGACCCGGCCCTCATGGCGCACGTGCGCGACCGTCAGTGTGGCCGGTTGGCCCGGCAGCAGTGGACCTGATGCGCCGAGCACCGCCGGGGCCACGGTGAGCGCGGCACCCGCAGTACCTGCCGGCAGGCCGGAGGCGACGTTGCTGACATCGAGCGCCCGTCGGCCCGGCACCAGTTCCGGGTCGGGCAGGGTGACGGTCAGGCCGGTGCTGGTAGGGAGCGCGGTCAGCGTCCAGGGTTCGCCGCTGCCGGTGGCCGACGGGTCCGGCGGGTCGTCGGCCAGCCGCGACAGCGTGACCCGTACGTCCGGGCCCGCACCGGTGACCGCGATCGACACCTGGTCGCCGAACGACGCTGTCGCCGGCGCGACGCCGATGATCCGTGGGCCGGGCGACGGGCTGACCGCGATCCGCCGCTCCTGCACAGGCGGCCCCGGCGCGAACGGCACCGGGGACGGCACGATGACCAGGCTCACCTGGTACGCCACCGACAGCCGCAATGACTTCAGGCCGCTGGCCCACAGGCCGGTGATGGTCTCCAGCGGGACCGCGTCCATGACGATCCGCAGCGGCTCGACCAGGCCGTCCAGAGCGGTGCCGGTGACCTGGCGTACCGTCCGCACCGGGCTGGCGGTGATCTGGGTGTCCGGGCCGAGCAGCGCGCGTTCGTTCAGCAGCATCATCACCGCGGTGAGCGCGTCGTGGGCGGGCGGCACCTCGTTGCCGGTGGCGTTGAGCTCGCCCGGGTCGGCCGACAGCAGGTAGTGCAGCGTCAGCGCGAGCGGTGGCCGGCCGCGTCGGGACCGCCACCCCGTCTGCGGCGGTTCCATGTTGGCCAGCGCCGGTGCAGGCGTGATCCGGTAAAGGAACCAGTTGAGCCGGGCACTGGTGTCCTTCGGCCGGTCGAGCGGCCCGGTGCTCACCCCGATGCCAGTGCCGACGGCGTCCCGGGTCATCGCCACCAGCACGTCGTCCACGCCGGACAGGACGGGGGCCGGGGTGGGTAGCACGCTCATCGTGCACCCGGCCCGGCCGGACGGCGGGCGGTCAGCCCGGCCGCGTAAGGAGCGAGCAGAGCGAGGGGATCGGCCGGCGCCCGCTCCGGTCCCGCCTCGTGGACATGGATCTCGCCGATCGTCACCGGCGGCTGGACCGAACGCGCATGCGCCTGCGCGAGCTGGGCGGCGCGTTCGGCCTGGGCGGCGGCTTGTTCGGCGCGGTGCGCGGCGCTGTCCCGCGCCGCTGCCTCAGGGTCGTGGCCCCGCACTGGGACGAGCGTCCGGCCGGTCGGCCGGTGCGGGGTCTGGCCGGGCTCCTCCGTCGGGGTTGTCGAGGTTGTCGGGGTTGGCCGGTCGCGCCGGGCCCGATCCAGCAGGGCTGCCACCGCGGCGAGTTCCGTCGAGGACGCCGAGCCGGCCGGTGGGGGCCAACCGGCCGCCGACGTACGGGCGGAGTCGTCGGCGCGCGACGAGACCATGCCGGTTGTCGCGGCGGGGTCGTCCGGTGTGGACGTGACGGCCGGCGCAGGCGATCCGGGTGATGCGGACTCGCGCTGCCGCAACCGGGCCGCGAACCTGCCGCCCGGCCGGCTCGTCACCTGGTCAGCCGACGCCGGACGCGGCACCGGTCGCGGCTCGGAGCGCGGCCCGGACTCGCCGGGCCGTTCGACGCGTACGGACGTGACCGCAGCGGGCCGATCGGCTGATGCGGTCGGCGTGGTGGGGGCCGGCGCGGTCGGTCGGGTCGCCGGCGAGGAGCGGCCATCGGTACGCACGGAAGGAACCGCTTCCTGCGCGCCAGGCAGATCCGGGCCGAGCGCCCAGCCGCCTGGCGTCTCCTCTGGCCCGCTCCGATCAGGCCGCTCGGCGACGTCCGCCGTCAGCGCCGTCTCGCTCAGTGAGGCCGGCAGCGCACTCGCGGCCGGTCGCCGGGCCCGCCCGGTCAGCGCGCGCACCGCCGCCGACGCCCCCGAAGCCGACGTGCCTGCCCTCGACTGACCTGCCTCCGTCTCACCTGCCTCCGTCTCACCTGCCTCCGTCTGCTCCGGCCCGGGTTTCACGGCGCACCTCCTCCGGCCAGGGCGGCCAGGCGCACCCGCCGCCTCTCCGGCAACGCCTCGATGGTGGCCAGGTCCCAGCCGTACCGCGACGCGATCAGGTGCACCTCGACGTCCACGTCGGCGACCGCGCGCGCCACCGCACTCACCACCAGGTGCTGTACGTCGACCACCAGTGAGACCGGTCCGGAGCACCGGACGCACGCGACCTGCACCTGCCCGCACAGGGACTGTTCGGCCACGTCGAGGGCGGTCTCGTCCCGTACGCGGTGCGCGGCCGGTCCAACCGCGCAGCGCCGCAGCAGTTCGGCACCCGCCTCGGCGGCGTCGGCGGGCAGCCCAGCCAGGTCGGTCGCGACCGGTTCCCGTACGCCGGCCCCCGGACCGCACCACGCCCAGCGCGGCTCGTATGGCGGAACGTCGTCCGCGCCGAGCGGGAGTTCGTTCAGCTCGCCGCATCCGGTGCAGCGGGCCACCACCTCCAGGTCGTGGCCCAGCACCGCACGGTGCGCCAGCAGCAGCACGCGGTCCAGCAGGCCAACCGGCAGCGCGGCCGGGTCGGTGACGCCGCACTCGGCGAGCAGGACGAGGACCTCGTCCAGTTCGGTGCCGGCCTCACCGAACAGCCGGGCCAGGCTCATTCGCGACGGCGCGGCCAGTGCGTGTGGCAGCCCGAGTGGTAGCCCGGTCAGCAGGCCGGTCGCCGTTCCCGGCGGCTGCGGCAGGTCGTCGCGGTCGGGCATGTCGACCTAGACCACGAGTTCCTTGGGCTCGGTCACCGACGTGTCGCGCTCCCAACCCTCCAACTCGATCTTGATCGACTGGATGGCGACCGCTGCGGTGGCGGCGTCCAGCGCGGGCAGTGCGGTGTACTCCGAGACCCAGCAGCGGTAGAGGTGGTAACTCAGCACCAACTGGTTGGCCTCGTTGAAGACGTCGACGGTGACGTCCTTGCGGAAGTCCGGCAGGGAGATGCCCGGGGCCGTGTAGCTCGCGACCTTGTTCGCCCAGGCCTCGAACGCCGGGTCGTGCGTCACCCCCCGGTCGAACTGCACCGACGTGTACGTGGTCAGCCCGGGGCTACGCCGGTCGTGCGAGGGGTCCCCGCCGACCCGATGGCTCACCGGAGCAGTGGTGCGGGTCAGCGGCCCCATCTTCGACAGCCCCGCGACGTACTCCTTGTCCCACTTGATTCTGAACATGTGGGTCTTGTACGGGTCGTAGCGCGTGGGGTTGACGGTGAACTCGGCCATCGGACCTCAGCCCTCTCCGTTGACGAGGTGGGTGATCGTGAGGACGACGAACTCGGCCGGCTTGAGCGGCGCGAACCCGACGACGACGTTGACCCGGCCGAGGTCGATCTCGTTCTGCGGGTTCACCGTGCTGTCGCAGAGGACGAAGAAGCTGTCGGACTCGGCGCCGCTCTCCGACTGCTGGAACGCACCCTGCCGGAACAACCCGCGCATGAAGCCACCCACGGCGAGGCGCAGTTGACCCCACAGGACCGGATCGTTGGGTTCGAACACCGCGAACTGCGTGCCGAGGTAGAGGCTGGCCTCGATGTAGTCGGTCAGCCGTCGTACCGGCACGTACTTGAACGGGTCCTGGCGCACGTCCGAACCAGCGAGCGTCCGCGTGCCCCACACGACCAGGCCCGCGCCGGGGAAGCTGCGCAGGACGTTGACGCCGAAGGGGTTGAGGGCGCCCGATACCGGATCGCTGGTGGGGTACGTGACGCCGATCGCGCCGGCCACTCCGGCGGTCAGGCCCGCGGGCGCCTTCCAGATGCCGCGGGCCGCGTCGGTCCTGGCCATCACACCGGCCACCGCACCACACGGTGGCAGCCCGCCGTCCCCCGACCCGGTGGTGACCAGCCGGGGCCAGTACAGCGCGCCGTGTGCCCCCTCGGCGGCGAACAGCCCGGCCGTCGCGACCGCGTTGTCCCGGGTGACGCTCGGGGCGGGATCGACCAGCAGGAAGGCGTTCTGGTCCCGGCAGTACGCCAGGGCGGCACTCACCTGGTCGACGTTGGCCGTTGTGACGCCCGGCAGGCACAGCAGGTTGAAGCGCGGGAAGTTCAGCACCTCCAGCGCGTTCATCCCCTGCCCGGCGGCGGGGCTGACGATGGCGTCGGCGGTCACCGCCGAACCGTCGTCGCCCCCGGTCAGCCCGGCGGCCGCGGCGACGGCGGGACGGTCGGCGGCGCTGCCGGAGACCTCGGTGCCGCCGTGCGCGACGCCGAGGCCGAGGGGAATGCCGGCGTCGCCGGTGCCGCTGAGCCCGACCACCACGGCGCTGTCCGGGCCGGTGGTCGGGCTGGTCAGCACGAGACGGCCGGAGTCGTCGGACGCAGTGACCCCGAAGCCGTTGGCGGCGTCGTTGACGAACGCCACCAGATCCGCGGTGTCGTGGGAGTCACCAGGGTCGCCGCCGGGCCAGAGCACGTGGTCGGTGGGGGCGCCTTGGTCGACGGAGATGCGCAGAGTACGCCCGGGCAGGCCGATGATCCCCGCGGAGATGTCGGCCGCTCCCGCCGAGCGCCCGGCCGAAGCCGTGGTCTGCGTACCGGTGACGGTGGCGCTGACCAGGGCGCTGCCGGCCAGCACATCGGCGACGAACTGCGGGTTGCCCGGCGACATGGACAGCTCCGGCCAGGTCTCCTGGGCGAGCAGAGCCGCCGACCCGGCCCCGGCCGCCCACTCGGTCACCACCAAGGTGAACCGGTCGTCGGGGTTGCGGGTCGAGGCGACGACCTCGACGAAGACGCCGTTGCGGGCGGCGCCGGTGCCGGTGCCCGTGGCCCACTCGCCGCGACTGCGGGCGGTCAGGGTGACGGTGATCCCGTTGGCCGCGGGTAGCGCGCGCTTCGCGTAGTCCGCGTCGGCGGCGAGCGCGCGGACGACGATCGCCTGGCTGCCCCCGTTGGCGAAGAAGTGCGCCACCGCGTAGCCCATAGGGTTGTCACCGGTGTCGACCGGGTCCCCGAACTCACGGACGAACTCGGTGAAGCTCCCGACCGGAGTCGGGGTGTCGGGAGTGCCCTTGCGGGCCGACCCGACGAACGCGGTGACCGAGGTCGAGACCCCGGCGATCGCGTGCGAACTGGTCATCTTCTCGACGACGTACACGCCGGGATAGGTGGTCTGCACCGACATCGCAACGCCCCTCCACGTCGATGGATGCGGTGATGTTCGCAGGGCGGCGACGAGCGGACGTACGTTCCGCATGACGCGAACGTGACGCTGGCGTGATTGCGCCGTGCAGACCGCCGCTCGCGTGATGGCGTACGTGAAGGAGGCAGGGTCCGCGTGAGGTGGCGTACGAAAGGAGGCTGCGTCAGCGCGAGGTGAGCGGAACGCCCGCGCGGCTCGGGCGGGTCCGCCTGGCGGCCTCGCGTACCAGCGGCTCGGCGAGCGCCTGCAGGTCGGGGCTCGGCAGCAGGCGCAGGTCGTCCCAGAGCAGCCCGCGGTAGCGCAGGTACTGCTGCGCTGCCTGGGCCTGGTTGCCCTGAGCCAGGTGGGCCTGGATCACCAGCCGGTGCGCACTTTCCCGCAGCGGTTCCTCCCGGGCCACGAGCAGCGCGGCATTCAGTCCGGCCGCGTGGCGGCAGGCGGCGACGTGCGCGGCAGCGACCGCCTCCAGGCTGAGCAGTCGCAGCAGCCGCAGCTCTTCCCGCGCGGCCGCCAGCCAGTACTCGTCCCAGTCCGGCAGCAGGTCGCCGCCGAGCAGTCGCAGTTCCACGCCGTCGGCGCTGTCACGCTGGCCGGTGGTGATGGCGTCGATCAGGTGCCGCTGCGCCTGGGCATCGACGCTCACCCAGGATTGCAGGGACAGCCGGTTCGCCTCCCGCCGGATGAGGTCCGGAGCCAGCCGGCGGACGATGGACAGGGCTCGGCGCAGGCTGGCCGCGGCCTGGTACTGCGCGGCCTCAGGCCACAGCGCGCCGGCCACCTGGTTGCGGGTGCGGGTGTGGTCCTCGAGCGCGAGGTAGGCCACCAGTCGTTCACCGGCGTGGCCGACCTCGACTACCGAGCCGTTCGAGACGATCCGGAAGTGCCGCAGCACCTGGACCTGCAACGTAGTGGTTCCGGTACCTGGCCGCTCCGGCGCGGTTTGGACGATGACGCTCACGTGCCCCCCGCGACGTCGCAACTCAGCAGAGACGATCATAGTACGTCCGGGGCAGCGCGAGAGGGGGGAGTTGCCGATCTTCGCCGTCGGCCGTACGGGCAACTCGACAGCGCGCTCCAACACCCGCTCCACAACGACGAACGCCCCCGTCGGCCGGAGCCGGGGAGCGTTCGTCGAACGACGTGGTGTTGCGTGAATGCGCCGGGATTCGAACCCTTCAACAAAGAACACTACGAAAGCACTGAAGCACCCGAGAGCACTGAGCACAACCGGAGCGAACCAAGCCACTGCGACCATGCAGAATGACGAATTCGTTGTGAGTGTGACACGCGGCACGATCGTACGCAACGCCTGTGCCCAAACCGCCGTACGCAACGGTCTCGGCAATCTGCCAGGGTGGGCGACTACAGCCGTTCGACGCGGACGCCGCGACGTGAGTCCCGGTGCCGGGAACTCCTCGGCCGACGACCTCCTGGGCAGTCGCATCGGGGATGCTGGTCGTGTTGCGGTGAACGGCGAACCGTCGGGCCCTCGGACCCGGGTCGTCATGCCGCAGCCCATGCCGCTCGCGAGGTACCGCGCGGAAGTCTGAGTTCTGGGTGCCGGTCTTGAACTCGACCAGCACGACGCCACAGCATCGTGAAGCCGTCAGTCTCCGCTGGCTGGGGTCGCCGGTTCGAGGGGACGCCACAATCTCGTGCTGGCCGAGTTTCACGGCGACATGGCCCGGATGGCCGCCGCTTGTCGGTTGCTGTCGCTTAGCCGAATCCACCGATGATCTGTGGTTGATCGTCTCCGGTGTGGCTTGGCGGTGTGGTTGTTGTGGGGCAGGGGCTGGTGCCTGGCCTGGTTGCCAGGGTGTCCACGTTCGAGGTTCCCGGGTTGCGCCGTTGCGGCTGGGTGGTCACGGAGGACGCCAGGCGTGCGGGGACGGCGATCAGTTCGCGGCGGACGGTGGCGGGCGCCTGAAATCCGCCCCGCCGGCCAAACCACTGCGCCTTCGAGGGCCTACCGCCGGATGGAGGAATGAGAAGGTCCTGGTCCGCGGCATGAATGTCGGCGTCAAGCAGTCTTCGGCCGGGGAGTGCCGCAGGTACTTCCTTGACATTGTGACCCGTTTTGTCGATTTGCCCCGTTCCGGCTGTGTGCAGCGAACATCAGCGGATGTCCCCCTTTGGGAGGTGTCGCCGGTTCGCCGGTTGGGTACGTCGCATAAGCGTATGAAATGCCGTACGGCCAGGTGGAGATCAGTGTGGATGCCCAGATCACTGTGCGGGTCGATGGCGAGTCCCGATCGCTGATTGTGGATACGCGGACGACGTTGTTGGATGCCCTCCGGGAACGGCTTGGTGTGACCTCGCCGAAGAAGGGTTGTGACCACGGTCAGTGTGGTGCGTGCACGGTCCTGGTGAACGGGCGTCGGGCACTCACGTGTCTTGCGCTCGCGGTGGCTCATGATGGCGCGGAGATCATGACCGCGGCTGGACTCGCCGACGGTGCCGCGTTGCACGAGATGCAGCAGGCGTTCGTCGACCACGACGGGTTCCAGTGCGGGTACTGCACGCCAGGTCAGATCTGCTCGGCTGTCGGGATGCTGGACGAGGTTGAAGCCGGCCATCCGAGCCACGTCACGCGGTATCTCAACGCCGGCAACGTGGGCCTGGACGCCGAGGAGATCCGGGAACGAATGAGCGGAAACCTGTGCCGGTGCGGTGCGTACGTCAACATCGTCGCCGCCATCCGGGAGGTGGCTGAGCGTTGAGGCCGTTCGAGTACACGCGGGCGCTCGACGCGGCGACGGCGGTCGCCATCGTGTCGGAGCGACCCGGTGCCGCATTCCTGGGTGCTGGTACGAACCTCGTCGATCACATGAAGCTGGGTGTCGCGAACCCCAATCTTCTTGTCGACGTGAGGGGGCTCCCATACGACCGGATCGTGTCGCTGCCGGACGGCGGGATCAGGGTGGGTGCCGCTGTGTCGAACACTGATCTGGCGGTGGCCCCTGTCGTCCGGTCCCGCTATCCGATGCTGTCGCGGGCATTGCTCGCCGGCGCGTCGGCTCAGCTGCGGAACGTGGCGACAACTGCGGGGAATGTGATGCAGCGCACCCGGTGCGTCTACTTCCAGGACGTGAGCACCCCGTGCAACAAGCGCGAGCCCGGTGCCGGCTGTTCGGCGGTCGACGGCTTCAACCGCGACCTCGCCATTCTCGGTGCGTCCGAGCACTGTGTGGCGACTCATCCGTCGGACATGGCGGTTGCCCTGGCTGCGCTGGACGCCGCTGTCGTCGTTCTCGGTGTGGACGGTGAGCGGAGCGTTCCGGTGGCCGACTTTCATCGGCTCCCCGGCGATGAGCCACACCGGGACACGGTGCTCGCGCACGGCGAGTTGATCACGGCGATCGACCTGCCGGATGTTCCGATGGCGGCCCGTTCGACCTACCGCAAGGTGCGCGACCGTGCGTCGTACGCTTTCGCTCTGGTGTCTGTCGCGGCGGCTCTCGAGATCACCGACGGCACAGTTTCCGACGTCCGAATCGCCCTCGGGGGTGTGGCGCACAAGCCGTGGCGTGCGGCTCGAGCGGAGCAGACGCTGCGGGGCGCCCCAGCCACCGAGGACAGTTTCCGGCGGGCGGCCGACGCCGAACTCTCCGCTGCGCGGCCGCTCACTGGCAACGGGTTCAAGGTTCCGCTGGCCCGCAACACGATTGTCGCGGCGCTGCGCGACCTCGCGCGTGAGGACTCAGCATGAACCCCTGCACCCGACGGCGGCCGCCGATCAACAGTCCGCGCAGGGAGGCCCCATGACCGACATGCTCCCGCCGCGCGAGATGGGCCGGCCACTCACCAGGGTCGATGGCCTGGCCAAGGTGACCGGCACGGCGCCCTATGCGTATGAGCAGAAGGTGGACAACCCGCTCTACCTGTATCCGGTCCAGGCGACGATCGCCCGCGGGCGGATCACCGCGATCGACACGGCGGCCGCTGAGGCCTGTGATGGTGTCGCCTTCGTCCTCACGCACGAGAACGCGCCACCGCTCGCGTCCGACGCCGACCTGGAGTATTGGGTGCTCCAGTCTGATGACGTTGCCTATCGGGGCCAGTTCATAGGCGCGGTCGTCGCAGAGAGCCTCGAGATCGCTCGCGATGCGGCGACCCTGGTCCACGTGACCTATGCCGTGGAGCCGCACGACGTCGTCCTGCGAGCGGACCGCGACGACATCTACGCGCCCGACCATGTGAACCCGGGGTATCCCACGGACAGCGCGGACGGTGACGCCGATGCGGCGTTTGCCGACGCCGCGACCACGGTCGACCAGACGTACACCACGCCCACCGAGCACCACAACCCGATGGAGCCGCACACGACCGTCGCGATATGGAACCACGACGGGCTGACCATGTACGACTCGTCCCAGGGTGTGCACTCGGCCAAGGCCGCGCTGCTGCCAGTGTTCGGCCTCGACGCCGATGCGTTCCGGATCATCTCGCCATACGTGGGCGGCGGATTCGGGTCCAAGGGCATGCCCCACGCCCACAACGTGCTCGCCGGCCTGGCCGCCCGAATGGCCGGCGGCCGTCCTGTCAAGCTCACGCTGACCCGGCAGCAGATGTTCGGTCCCGCCGGGCACCGCACGCCGACCATCCAGCACATCCGGCTCGGCGCCGACGCCGATGGGCGCCTCACCGCACTCGCCCACGACGTGGTCGAGCAGACGGCGAGGTTCAAGGAGTTCGCAGAGCAGACCGCCACCCCGACCCGGATGATGTACGCGGCGCTGAACCGGCGGACCAGCCACCGGCTAGCGCGCCTCGACATTCCGGTACCCACCTGGATGCGGGCGCCGGGCGAGACGCCCGGGATGTTCGCACTCGAGGTTGCGATGGACGAGCTCGCGGTCGTCTGCGGCCTCGACCCCATCGAGCTGCGGATCCGCAACGAGCCCGAGCGCGACCCGGAGACGGGTCTGCCCTGGTCGAGCAGGAACCTCGTCGCCTGCCTTCGTGAGGGCGCCCGACGTTTCGGATGGGACTCGCGCGATCCCACACCAGGTGCGCGCCGGCGCGACGGCTGGCTGGTCGGCACAGGCGTCGCCAGCTCCACCTACCCCGCCAAACGGCTGCAGGGCTCCGTCGCCTCGATCCGAGCCGGTGGCGAAGGCCGGTACGAGGTGTCGATCGGCGCCGCGGACATCGGCACCGGCACCTGGACCACCTTGGCGCAGATCGCCGCGGACGCGCTCGAGGTACCTGTCGACGCGATCGACCTGCGCATCGGTGACACAGCGCTTCCCGCCGCCTCGGTGGCGGGTGGGTCGAGCGGCATGGCCAGCTGGGGTTCGGCGGTTGTCGCGGCTGCCCGCACTCTCCGGGATCGCAATGGGGCGAACCCGCCCGCCGGAGCCGAGGCCCGCGCCGACATGCCGGACAACCCGAATGAGAGCAAGTTCGCGATGCATGCGTTCGGTGCGCAGTTCGCTGAGGTGCGGGTGCACGCCGACACCGGCGAGATCCGGGTCCCACGAATGCTCGGGGTCTTCGCCGCCGGCCGTATCATCAACCCGGCCACCGCCCGGTCGCAGTTCATCGGCGCCATGACGATGGGCCTGTCCATGGCGCTCCACGAGGCAAGCGTGTTGGATCCACGCTTCGGCCACGTGGTCAACCATGACTTCGCCAGCTACCACATCGCCGCCCACGCCGACGTGGCAGATATCGATGCTACCTGGATCGACGAGGACGACCCCTACGTCAACCCGATGGGCTCCAAAGGCATCGGCGAGATCGGCATCGTCGGAGCCGCCGCCGCCATCGCCAACGCCGCCTACCATGCCACCGGCACGCGCTTCCGCGACCTGCCGATAACCCCGGACGCGATGGTGCCAGTAGTCGAGAACCTGGTTGACCGAACGCAGTGAGGCCATGCATCAGCACGACGTCCTGTGTCGGGAGTGCGCCCGGGAGGGTTCGAACCTCCGACGAGCCGGATTAGAAGGATCGCACGCAACGTCCAAACGCCTCACCTGCAGTTGCCGCCACGATCACCCGCACCAGCCTGTTGGCGAGCACTGGCGTTCGGCGTATCGCACCCCGCCGGGCGACGGAACGAGGGCACTGCGTTAGCGATTTCTGGCGCAGCAGCCAGCCGGTGCGGCGCTCGCCGACCCACAGCGCGTACATGTTGGCCCCGTCGACGCAGTCGATCTCCTCGACGGTGACGGCCGTGGTCTGCGCGGTGTCGAGACAGCGTCTGGCGGCCTCGTCCAACACGAAGGTCTGCACCATATGTCTTCAATGCCCGCAGGTTTGCATGCGTGGGTATGGGAGAACACGTCGTTTACAGACGGTTGGACGGGTTGGCCTTGACTGTCCATTCATGTCAACGCCAGGTTTCGCCGGCTACCGGGGTGAGGCCCCGCACGTCCTACGGAGGTCGTTCACGGTGACTCGGCGGTGCGGGAGGTGGTTGCTTGCCGCGGGGCTCCTCGCAGTGCTGGTCGGGCTCGGTAGGCCGCCGGCGCCGGCCGGGGGAGTTGATTCCGTACGAGTGAGCGCCGCGAGTGCGGATCGCGACAGGGACTTGGGGCTTCTCGGTGACTTGGGCCCTTGGGATGTGAAGCTCTCAGCGATGCGGGGCGGGCGAGGCCGCGGGACGCGGCTTGACCGTGACGTGGCGGGAGAGCCCGGCGCGGCGCCCCAGCCGGCTCGGAACGAGGCGCCCGGCGCTGAGGGTATCGACAAGGTGCGACTTGCGGCCGCGCTGAGGAAGGCGGTCGCGGAGGAGCGGTTCGCCGTCGGTCTGGTCGACCACGGCGTTCGCAACAGGCGTACGCCGGTTGTTGACGTGGCGGTGATCGAGCTTGGTCCGGATGGGCGGCCCACCGCCGTGGCGGATGTCGTACTCAGCAAGGACTACCCGCGCGGTTCCGTGGTGCCTGTGGACGACCACCTCGAGACGAGCGAGATGCGTTGGCGGCGGTGGAACACAGAGGAGTGGGAGGCCGGCTCGCCGGGATCGGTCGACGTGGTGCCTGGTCGCGAGAATGCTTCGATGGAGGCGATGTCACCGTATCCGGCCTCGGTGCTCAAGTTGATGGTGGCGTTTGGGATTCTCCGCCTGGTCGACCGCGGGGTTCTCGAGTTGGACGAGACGGTGAGATACCGACCGGCCTACAGCACCAGTGGGTGCGGAGGTCCCGGCCAGGCACAGCTGCACACGTGGCTGGATCGAATGATCACGGTCTCGGACAACCGCGCGACCTGTGTGCTGGTGAAGAAGCTGCACGACTTGGGAGAGGTGAAGCGGCTCAACGCGACGTTCCAGGATCTCGGTCTGCACACGTTGCAGATCCGCGGTACCAACCCGGCGACCGGTGGCGAATGGGTGGGGATGAGCATGACGGCGCTGGACACCGCTCGGCTGCTGCTGATCGTCGCCGACAGCGCGGGACGTGGCGGGTTGCGTTCCAGTGCACCGAGGACCGGCGCGGCAGAGGCCAGTGGCAACGCTCCCAGCGGGCCGGGGATTTTGTGGCGTACGTCGTCAGGAAGAGGGGTCACCACGAGCGTGCTGAAGCAGTCGTCTCGCGCGTACTTCGCCCGTCTGCTGGCCGCCCAGGGGCTCAACCAGGCCTTGTCGACATCCAACTGGTGCGGACGCGACTATCCTGCCCGCGGGATACCGCAGCGCGTCCCGAAGCGATGGATCGATCCGGTCGACGGCACTGTCACGGTCGGCTATCGGGTGTACGGGCAGGACGTGCGGCCTTGCAACCGGCGCGCCGAGGTCGAGTTCGCGCACAAGACCGGCCGGACCAGCCAGGCCGGCGCGGACGCCGGGATCGTGACGTCGCTACCCAGTGCGCCCGTGCGAAGGTATGTCGTCGCCGTCTTCACCAACCTCGGACTACGGTTCGCCGACGCGCACAAGCCGCCCAACCCGCCGGGAGTCTTCGCTGTCCCCTTCACGGAGAAGCTCGCCAAGCTCGGTCTGCGAATCGACCAGATCATGACAGCGCGGGCCGCTAGGAGCGTGGGTCAGTAGCACGCCAGCGGGTCCGTGATACGGACGTCGGGGGCGCGACTGAAACGTACGAGCCTGCTCGTGATCGGGGCCGATCCCAAGGCAGGTCTGCCATCCGACGCCACCGTCCGGACCTTCCTTCCGCATCCTTCGGCCACGTCCGCCAACTCGACGCGGTCGCCTCCCGGCTGCTGACCGTCCTGGCCGCGGTCACGCCGCTGGTGGCCGGGATCAACGACATTGA
This sequence comes from Actinopolymorpha sp. NPDC004070, assembly GCF_040610475.1. Classification (NCBI taxonomy): domain Bacteria; kingdom Bacillati; phylum Actinomycetota; class Actinomycetes; order Propionibacteriales; family Actinopolymorphaceae; genus Actinopolymorpha; species Actinopolymorpha sp. NPDC004070. Next base: position 365,422 of record NZ_JBEXMJ010000003.1, read on the forward strand.
CGACTACGCGATCGTCGACAACGACGACACGATCGTCGAGGTGCATGGTTATGCCAAGCAGGGTGCGGGGTTCGGCTACTCGGGAGTGCGCGGCCTGAATGCGCTGCTGGCCACCGTCTCGACCTCGACGGTGGCGCCGGTGATCGTGGCGCAGCGGCTGCGCAAAGGCTGGCACACGATCGCCTACCCGCATGCCGTCTACGAGGAGTCCACCGGCAAGTGGATCTCCCTGGCGCAGGTCGCCGAAGTACCGTTCCCCGCCTTCAGCGGCAAGAAAAGGAAGGGCGACCGGGAGCCTGGCCGGCTGGTGGTCCGCCGCATCCCCGACATCAACTCCACACCCGCACCCGGGCAGGACGGCCTGTTCGACATCTGGCGGTTCCACGCCTTCTTCACCACCGTGCCCGACGACATGATGAACACCGTAACTGTTGAAGGACTCAGCACTCGCGCACCTATCCCTCAGCCAGGTTCGCTGTGAACGCGGCCTGGCTCGTCCTGGCCGTGATGGCGTTCAACCTGACCCGCGCCGCGGCCACGCTCACGGGACCAGCGTTGGCCCTGGCGACCACCGCCACCATCCGCCGCAAGCCTGATTGCTGTCCCCGCACGCCTGGCATCCTCCGCCCGACGGATCGCCCTGCACCTGCCGACCACCTGCCCTGGGAAACCGCATGGAGCCGCCTGTTCACCAACACGTGCGGGCCGCCAACCCCGGCAACGACCTGACCACCCAGCCGCAACGGCGCAACCCGGGAACCTCGGACGTGGACACCCTGGCAACCACGCAAGGCGCCAGCCCCTGCCCCACAACGACCACACCGCCAACCCACACCGGAAACGATCAACCACAGATCGTCGGTGGATTCGGGCTCAGTCACCGAGGCGTCGAGAACCGCGCTCGCAGAGTCCAACGCGAAACGCCTGGAGAGGAGGTTGCACGGCGTCGTGCACCTCGGGCATGAAAGGTACATCAGGACGCGGCCGGCAACGCTCGCCGACGCGGTAGGCCAGGCATGTACAAGTCGCTGACGTGCCGGGCATCACGAGCCCGGAACAGGGACGCTGGACTGGGCGAAGCTGCTCAACGACCTCCAGGCGTCCGGCTACAGCGGTCCGCTCGGCCTCGTATACCAGCCAGCCGTGGAGTCCGTCGCATCGACGGCGGCGCTTCGCCGCATGATGGCGCAGGGTTAGAGACTGTGCTTCGACCGTGGCCGATGGCTGCGGGCTGGCCGGCCCGGTCAAGGGGGGCTTCCCGCGCAGGCATGATCTGGATGCCCACGCGGTCGAGATGCCAGCGACACATTCGCCGGTCAGAGCGGGTGCGCCTGGGACAAGTAGCCCAGGCCGGAGAACATCCGGCCTGGGATTCGTTCGCGACGGAACGTCAGTTGCCAACACCTTTGCGAACACGAACTCTGGCACGCGGTGGCGGGGAAGGGCCCACCGCTGGGATGAATCCTTTCCCCGCCACCCAGGCGCCGTCAGGTCACGTGAGGCCTGCGTGCACCAGGCTGAGCTTCGTTACTACATGCACTGTCCTCGAACCTTCGCGGCGGTATTGGGTGCGCCGACGAAGGGATTCTGGTTTCCGAAGCAGGACAGTTTCCCGCCGGCAACGTTGTTCTGTACCGTCTTGGAGCCTTCGCCGGCGTTGTCGCGGATCCGGATGTTCCCGCCGACGAGGTTGTTGAGGACATCGAGCATGTCCCCGTCGTTGGTGTAGCTGTGGGTCACCGAGAGGTTCCCCCCGACGACGGTTCCCGCGCACCCGACACTGGGGTCTCCGATCGCGATGAAGCCGGTGTTGCGCCGCAGCGAGGTGTTCCCCCCGACTCGGTTGCCGCAAAGGGCGTCCTCGATGAGGGCGTCTGGTGCAGGGCGGCCCTTCTTCATCCACACGCTGCCCCCGATCTGGTTGTCTTCTGCCTGCAGCACCGCGTGGGCGTAACTGAGCAGGTCGCCCCCGATTCTGTTGTCGGCGGCGCCCAGAATCGCGTTCTTCTTGACGATGACGTTTGCGGCCACGGCCGAGTTGGTCAGGATGCACATCTTGCCTGGCGGCACCGTGATGCTGTCGACATTCACACCGTCCAGAACCTGGTTCTTGCACTTCACATGGCCGGAGTAGCTCGACGCGTTCAGTTGCGACCGCCACTCCTGTCCGTGGGTTCGGGCCGCGATCATCGTCCGCAGGAGGCGGAGTTGTCCGTCCACACTGTGCGAGTGGTCGTGAGCCTGGACGGCGCCTTGTTGGCTGGCGAAGCCCGGCGAGGCCGACACCGCCACCGTGATCAGCGAGCTCGCGACCAGCGCGAGCGCCCTGGTCGTACGCGTGCTGCGTTTGGTTTTCCGCATGAGTATTGCCCCTCTCAACCCCAGCGGGCTCCAATGCGGAATCCTGCCCGCCGTGTGGAGCGCCTTGCCCCCATGAGCATCCCGCCCGACGACGCCCGCGGAACGCCATCGACCGAAACATCGTTGACCGAACCACCGACATCACGGCGAACCGTCAGGCACCTACTGACACACCACCGTCAGGCACCTACCGGGACAGCCCAGGACGAGCGTCTTCCTGTCGTGCGCCACTCTCATGTCCGTGCTCGTGTCATCCGTCGACGGAGGAGGAGGTGGGGGCGGTGCTCGCATGAATCGCAGAGGACCCTGCGGGTGGCTCTCGCCTCGCGTCTCGGCGAGGGCGTGTGCCAGCCAGCCGCGGGCCTCAGCCGCCGATAGCGGTGCCGTCGCTGCGAAGTCCGCCTCATCCTTGGGGCGAGCATTGATGCCCTTGTACAGAAGGACCAGCTCCGGACGCAGGTACGGGATACCGTCCGCGGTGTGTGCGATCGCCTCGGCATAGGGGCGGCGGACGTTCCTGTCTGAGGAGCAGTGCCAGTTCGCGCCGTCGTCGGGAAGCGCATCACTGTCCGTGCCTACGGATGGATGGGTCGACCGCTTCCTGCCGCCGGGGCGCAGAGTGGTGCTGTTCCCACCTGTCGCCATGCCCGAGCGGCGCAGCCAGGATGCGTAGCCCAACCGCTGATGGCTGCGCATCACGACAGCGACCTGGAAGGTCGGGTCGATGTCGATGCCCTTTGGGCCACGCCTTTGACTGCTACGTCGGCCACGTACTCCTCCCGTAGCCCCGGGGCTCGACGGATGCGCCTCGGCGAGGCTGATCCGGTCGAGCGCGCCGCGCTCGATGAGGGCATCGATCCAATGACTCTCCGACCCTCGTACCACCCAGAGCGTCTGGGGGACTCAGCCAACCGTCGGTGTCGTCAGGACCTGTGTGGCGCCGACCGCGTGACGTTGAAGCGGCGCAGGGCCGATCCGCTGAGCGACGCGATCTTCTCCAGGACCGCGAGGCAATGTGCGTTTGGAACACCCGACTGCGGCCAGTATGCACCGAGCGCTCCCACCGGCTCGCCATCGATGATTGGGCACATCATCATGCTGTGGACCGGCGTTGGTAGGTGCGCCACCTTCGCGGCCCGGCTGTCTTTGTGAATGTCAGGCGCCACAGCTGTTGTCGCATGAAGTATTGCCCAGCCGCTAAGGCATCCGTCTATCGGGAAACTCTGGCCAAGCCACAATGGGATGTCCGAGTCCACCGCTACGTGGCGGCATTGGTCCTCGTCTTTGAGGACGAAGCATACGCCTGCGGCACCGGTGAGTTCCCGAGTGGAGCGACACACTTCAGCTTGTAGATCCTCATAGGATATACACCTCTCGAAGCGTGCTTCGAGGTGACGGAATGGGTTCGCGCGATCCATGACAACCTCCCGTTCCTACTCGGAGTGTGGATTGGACGAGCCACTGTGCCGGAGGTTCAGATCCGGCCGAACGTCCATGCGGACATGCTTGGCGGGGCTCGCGCCGAGGGCGCGGTCTTCATCGGCGTCGTAGACAGCCCCGCGACACGGTCGTCTCGTCGTGGCCTAACAGCCGATTCTGGCTCGCATGTGGGAACCACTCCCATCAGACGGCCGGGCCATCAACCTGATGCAGTTCGGCAGATCCTGAACCGGCAGGTCCCGGACGCGATGTTCCGCAGTCGGATAGCGACCGTCAATTGGCATCCATGAACCCCAGCTAAGCCCGTGGGAAGCGGCCGGGCATCGCGGCTCCCACGTATTGCACCAATCTTGAGCGCCCCCACGAGGACTCCCCGGAAACCGGTATGTCCAATCACGACTGGTTCGCTCATGAGGTTATTGACGGTACTTTGACCGTCGTTTGATTCAAAAACCTTTCTTAGCCCTCGATAGTCGCCCGCATATGTCGGCTCTGCCCGGCATGGCGCCGGTGCGAGGTATGCCCGGCCGCCCTGAAGCGTCTGGCAACAAACCCGTCACCTCGCGAAGGCGATCGGTTGTAGCGACATCCAGCCCGACGAGATCAACGGAGACAATGGCGGGTGACCGAGCCGTCCGGCTCGGCGGCCACCACGACCGCCGCACGGGCCGAAAGACGATCGTGGATCTCCGACCGAAAACGGGACGCCGACGACCTTCTGCGACTGGGCTGGTTGGTGCGAAAGCTCAGGCCCGGCCACGCCGTGTCGAACACCCGACGCCGACCACATCGAGGTGCTCACTTTTCCAGTCTTCGGATGGCGTCCGCGCACCGCGGGTGCGGGTCCCGGCCGTCAGCGGCAGACGATCCCCAAATGGGAGTGCACCCGGGCGGTCCACTCACTGGACGTCCGTCTCTTGCGCCGTCAGTAGTATCAGCGTATGCGCGGGAGAATGTAGAGTCGGTTTCGGAAATGTCGCGGCCTCGCTAATGCCCCCAACGCGGCACGGTCGTGGCGCGCCCCCGAGTGGCTCCAGCGGATCGTTGAACGTCGCAGTATTCGGCGTTCGAGGCCCTGCCCTGATGATAGGGAGGCTCCGCAATGCAACACCCGCGATGCGGAGATCGTGGCCTGACTGACCAACGACCGCTCACAACGTGACTGGGGGCATGGTTTCGGCGGTAGTGAACGACGTAGGCTGCCAGCGTGGGAGGTATACCATGCCGAAATTCCTGGTGCAGGGTAGTTATACGGAGTCTGGTGCGAAAGGCTTGCTCGACAAGGGCGGCAGCGCGCGAAAGTTGGCTGTCGAGGATATTTCGAGACAACTGGGCTGCACCCTCGAGGCCATGTATTTCGCTTTCGGATCAGATGATGTTTACAGCATTATCGAGGCTCCGGACAACGCCTCGATCGCAGCCCTGAGTCTGGCAGTCGCGGCCAGTGGCACTGTCACGACCAAGACGGTCGTCCTGTTGACGCCTGAGGAGGTCGATGCGGCCGCGGGGAAGCCCGTCACATTCCGGCCGCCAGGTGTCTGATCCTTAAGTTTTGGCTGGCAGTCCAACGGATTAGACGGTAGGCAGATGACCGGGTGACAACAACCTGAGACACGTGCGCCGGCGGGACCGCGGAAGGCGCGGTCGCGAAGCTCGTACGGCGTGGTGGGTTCGACGGCCTGGGTGGCCTTCTCCGTACGTGCGCTCGAGTTGGGGATTCGCGCGACGCTGGTATTGCCGCCGGCGCTCGGCGACACCAGCATTGGCACCGCTTCCGTCCTCGCGGTGAGGCGGACAGCTTCACTGATGGCAACATCCAACTTGCCCAAGCAATCGTCGTTGCAAAGCCCCCGTTCTGCACCGCGGCGACGCCCATTCCCGGTTCCCGGCAGATCGAACGGATCCAGGAGAACCTCGCCGCCGTCGACGCTCGTCTCAGCTCAGGCGAGATCGACGAGATCGACCGGCGGACCGCGGCCCTGACCGTTAGTGGCGCCCGCGGCAGCGGCCACGAAAGCTACTGCTGATCCACCCGGTGTGCTCATCCGCCGTCACCAGGGAAGGAAACCAACGTGTCTGACGACAACCCGACAGCCACCCAACGTCTGGGCGGGGACTTCGCCCCGAAGCTGGCCGAGCTCACCGACGACATCTTGTTCGGCCACGTGTGGGAACGCGCCGAACTGTCGAAGCGGGACCGCCGTCTGGTCATGGTGGCCAGCCTGGTCACTTCCGGCAGCACCGATCAGCTCGTCGGACTCGCCACCTCCAAGCAGAAAGGAACCTCTCATGGTTGACGACCACGCCGCCGGCCCAGGCACCGGCCAGGTCGCCGTGATCACCGGTGCGTCTTCCGGGATCGGCGCCGCGACGGCTCGTGCCCTCGCCGCTCAGGGCTACCGGCTGGCGCTGCTGGCCCGTCGCGTCGACCGCCTCGAGCGGCTGGCGACCGAACTCGGCAGCGGAAGCCTGGCGATCGCCGCCGACGTCACCGACCGCGATGCCCTGCTAGCGGCAGCAGACCGTGTCCAGCGGGAACTGGGCGGGGCCGACATGCTGGTCAACAACGCGGGCGTGATGTTGCTCGGCCCCTTCGGGTCCGAGCAACACGAAGAGGCACGGCGGATGGTCGAGGTCAACCTGCTCGGCGCGATGACCGCCACCGAGGTGTTCCTGCCGCAGCTGCGCCAGGGCGGTGGAGACCTGGTGAACATCTCCTCCGTCGCCGGCCGGACCGCCCGCGCCGGCAACGCTGTCTACTCCGCCACCAAGTGGGGTATGAACGGCTGGTCGGAGGCACTGCGGCAAGAGCTGCAGCCGGACATCCGCGTCATCGTGATCGAGCCCGGCGCGGTCGCTACCGAACTCACCGATCACATCACCGATCCCTCCACCAAGCAGAACACCGAGCAGTTCTACGCCCAGCTGGCCATTACCGCCGAGGACGTCGCCGATGTGATCGCGTTCGCGGTCACCCGCCCCCGCCGGATGACACTCAACGAGATCCTGATCCGGCCGACCGCTCAACTCCTCTGACGAGCGACGCCCAAGCCGACCCGAAGGACCCGTCTGAGACGTCTGCTAGTGCTATCGGCTCTGTTGGGGACTGCAGGTCGCGTTCCTCAGCCCCGCCCTGACGCTGAACCTGGTCACCCTTCTACGGCGCCACCCACCGTTGAGTCGGCTGGGTGCTCGCGATCTGGAACGCCAGCGGCCCGGCGACTCCGCCGACGCGGGATGAACCGCTCGTCGGCCGCGCAGGTCGTGCTGATCACTACCGCCTTCGTGCTGCTGCAGGCCACCAACGCCACCGGCATGACGCTCCTCATGTCTGCCGGCTGACGGTGTGGCGTTCCTGGTACTCGCTCATGTCGATCCGGACCATGTTGTCCTCGGTGTCGAACAACGCGGCCGCGAGCGACCTGGCGAGCTCTTCGATGGCAAGCACTACCGGCTCGCGCATCCGGTCGACAGCCCGCGTCCGATCAACCGGCCGCCGATCCTGGTCGGCGGCACGGGTGAACGGAAGACCTTGCGGTTGTCGCGCAGTACGCCGAGGCGTGCAACGTCTTCGACATTCCCGACAGCCGCAGGACGGTCCGACCCAAGCTGTGCGTGCTGGCCGACCACTGCGCGAACGTCGGTCGCCCCTACGACGACATGGAGAAGACGATCGGCACCCGGCTCGCGCCGGCGCAGTAGTTTGCGGAACGCCGTGCGGGCTCTACGCTCAGGCTCCTGGCTGGAACACCGCCCGCACACACCCGTCCATCTTCTCCTTGAACATCTCGTATCCCCGCGGCGCCTCACTCAACGGCATGACGTGAGTGGCGAGGTGGGAAGGGTCGAGTTCGCCTTTGGACATCCGCTCCAACAGCATTGGGATGTAGCGGTGCCCATGCTGTTGGGCGGACCGTATCGTCAGGCCCTTGTTCATCACGGCACCGAGCGGAAACTTGTCCACCACGCCGGCGAACACGCCGAGGATGAAGATGCTCCCGCCCTTGCGGCAGGCGCGGATCGCCTCCCGGACCGCGATCGGCCGATCGGTCTGCAGCCGCAACTGCTGCTTGATCTGGTCGTACACGTACGCCGCGCCAGGGCTGTGCGCCTCGAGCCCGACCGCCTCGATACACACGTCGGGTCCACGACCACCGCTACGCTCGCGGAGTTCGGCCTCGACATCGGTCTCGGTGTAGTCGAGCGTGTCCGCACCGATGTGTGACTCGACCTGACGCAGGCGTTCTGGGAGCCGATCGATGACGATCACACGTTCCGCGCCCAGCAACATCGCCGCTCGCGCGGCCATCTGGCCCACTCCGCCGGCACCCCAGACCGCAACGACGTCCCCGGCCCGCACACCGCCGAGGTCCGCGCCCATCCACCCGGTGGGCACCGCGTCGGAGGCGAACAACGCCGTCCGGTCGTGCACTCCGTCCGGGACCGTGAAGGCGCCGCGGTCGGCAAAAGGCACCCGGACGTATTCGGCGTGACTCCCGGCGAAGCCGCCCATGGCATGGGAGTACCCGTAGCACCCGCCGATGCCGGCGCCCCACAGCGCCTCCCCGAACTCCGGCTTCGGGTTTCCGTTGTCACACAGCGACCACATGTCGTGCTTGCAGTACCAGCACTCTCCGCAGCTGATGAACGAGCAGACCACCACCCGGTCACCCACGCGGTGCTTGCTGACCGACGAGCCCACCTCGACGACCTCGCCCAGGAACTCGTGGCCGAGCACATCTCCTGATCGCATCGCCGGAATGTAGCCGCCTAACAGATGCAGGTCCGACCCGCACGTGGTCGTCAGGTTGACCTTGACGATAGCGTCGTGGCTATTGAGGATCGCCGGTTCGCTGACGTCCTCGACGGCCAGTTCGTTCACCCCGGTCCAACACAGTGCTTTCACAGTTGTCCCTTCCTGCCGACCCGTCGCGCTGCCGCCTCCAAGGTCGTCGTGGTCGGCAGCGGTGACCGCTTACCGGCTGGCTGCGGCTCGAGCACCAGCACCTCACCCACCTCGACGAGCTGCCGCGTCGCGCGCAGCGCCGAGCGCAACGGCTGGGCGTCGCCCTCCCCGTTCGGGCCGTCAGCGGTTCCGAACTGGGACGACTGGCGCCACCGGCCCGCGATCTCCGTTCCCCGGTCCGCGGGAGCCGGGCTGATCCGTACCTCGACCGCATCTCCGAACTCCGCCAACGGCCCGGGCAACCGACCTCCTGGAGCGACCTCCTCCGGCGACCGGTTGATCGTGATCACCTCCCAGCGGCTCACCCCCAGCTGGTGACCATTGTGGACGCCGCGGCGCCGCGCCATGGAATGGAACTTCCGCCCCACACCGTCACTCACCTCGGCCGCGACTGATGCGGCCCTGCCCATGAGATTTCCCACGGATCCCCCCATTTCCTGCACGTCCTCGACTTCCGCTGGTTCCTCGTTTTCTGGGTAGGTTCCGCGGTCTCTGCTTCCCGTACAGTCGTCCCGATACCCTCGCGCGAGCTCGCGTACGCCGCGCCCACCGCTCCTCCCAGAAGGTCCGCTCTCTCCACTATCGGACGCGCGGGCGCTGGTGCGCACGCGAACAGAGTTTCCGAGTCCGGGTCCCACTGCAGGTTGGGGTTGACGGCGGTGGGGGATCCGGTCGGTCACAAAGGCGCCGGCTCCCTCAACGTAGCTCTCCCGCCGTCGTCGCACCGTGCAGGTGGGGCCGAGCTCGCGTGCGGCCGGACGCCGTGATGAAGCGCTTCTCGACCCTGATCCCTGGTGCAGTGGCAGGCTTTCGGCACGTCATGATGCGCGGCATCAATGTGCGGAAGGCACTAGGAACCACGCGAGTCGAACTCTTGGCCTGAAGAAGTCGAGACCTCTGGATCTGGGGTCCGAGGATTCGTTATGCCACGACTCAAACCCGGGTTCTACTTTCAGGGGGCAACACACCCTCCATACGATCGACTGGGACGATCCCACGATGAGCGATGGTCCACCGACGCTCGACAGCGACGTACGCCGCGAACTGCCAGGAGTAGGTGATGCCGACGTGCAACGACTTACTCGCCTGTGGCGCCGGGCATGCGGGCCAAGTGGTACTCGCCCACTCTGGTGGAGTGGTGTATCGCCTTGGGTCTCTGACTAGTTAGCCGATCTGGATCCGGACAGACACTTCGGGCTACGGCCGTGAGGGCCTGTGGCGCTGAAGGTACAGCCAGCGACGTGGAGCAGGTCTGTCAATAATGCCTACCTAAGGTGATCCTGGCGGTTACGATTCCCCGTCGGGAGGACGCCTATGAAGGCGCTGACGGACCTACTGACAGCGGTCGCGGCTCGGGTCGGCGCGCTGGTTTGGCCAGCGCTGATCCTCTTTGTGAAACCAGGGCAAGCCGCTGGTTTGGTGGACCCATCATGCGCCGCGGCCGAACTCGCCGACGCACTACCCGGGAGCCCCGCACAACGTGCGCTGCAGGGCTCAGCAGCACTATGGGTCGACGACCGCCCGGACAACAACCGCTACGAAGGGCGCTCGAGGCCATCGGCATCAGGCTCGATGCCGCGACATCGACCGAGGAGGCTTTGGACCACCTGCACCAGAACCCAGTCGACGTGATCATCTCCGATATGGGCCGAGCCGACGACCCCCACGCCGGATACACACTGCTGGACAAGATGTGGTCCGACGTGGGCATCGACGCAGCAGCATTTCAGCCGAACTACTTCTTCGAGGACGTGAGCGCCGAGCGCATCGAGGACGCGTCCGCCGTCGCCAAGCGCTACGGGATGGGCGTCGAGGTCGAGTTCGACGAGCGGATGCTTACGGACGACGTGTTCCGCGACCGCTACATCACCTACCTGAACGGTGGAGTCGGGTTACGGTTACATGAAGAGCGCGTTCCTTGCTTACTACCAGGGCAACGATGCGGTTCTTCAGGCGGCGAACAGTAGAGACCCGCGCCAGAGGGTCCTTTACGACTGGCTTCACGAGTTCGTTCGCGGCACCTATCGGCCACAGTCGACCGGCTGATGCGAGGTCACTGTCGACCTGGGCAGCGGAGCGTCGCGTGGACGATCGCACCGTTCACCCGGCGCTTCGCCTGCCTTGCTGGACGCAGTTCATCGGACGGCCGGGCCATCTACCTCAAGGGCGGAGGTCTACTCGAAGGAGATCACGTCCTGTGAGGGTGAAGAGGTAGAAGGACGACCTTGCGGTGCGAGTCGACGACCAAACGGGCGCTATGCATCCGAAGCCCTTCCATACCGCGTGATTGCGCCGCAGGGCCCGTTGGGAGGATCGGCGCAGGCGACGTGCGGTCGACCACCGTCGTACCGTACCCGGACGCTCTGACCGGGCTTCTTCCCCTCCAACAGCCCGGCGTCACGGGCGCGGCGCCACTCACTCATCAGCGACGAGTACAAGCCGCCACGGCGCAGATACCCGTCGCCGTCGGCCACGGCTTGTTCGTACTCGGCGACCAGCCGCAGCTTCTCCGCCGGAGGAAACGACCGCCGCCGTAGCCGGTCTGATCGAGGTCCTTCCGTCGCCATGACCACCTCGTGCCTGACACGCATGTCTGTGCCGGGAATCGTCATCGAAGGAAGATCCATCCTCGCCCCGGGAGGGCTACTTGCTCTGAACCACTGGACTCACCCAACCCTGACACTCAGGGATGCGCGGCCGCGGCTATCGGCCTCGTGCCGGCTGTGGATTGTCCGGCAGGACGGATGTCCACTGCGCTCGCCATAGCAGGTGCGCCCCGTAGCCGCGCGTTCAGTCGAGCCTGTCGTTCGGACTTGGATGACAGCAAGATCATTTTTCCGTCCTCCCACGGATGCGCATGGGCTTACAACGAGATCAACCATGAGGGGGCTCCTTCGGCGGATGGCCGGCGCGCCAGGGAGGCCCTTCGCGACCTGGAGGCGCGCGTGCAGCCACGCGTTACTCGGGTGAAACACCGTCGGATCTTGCGAGAAACGCGGCGTATCTAGCGTCGGTCGCCTGCCGCCTCGAATCCCGGCAGGAGACTGACCCCAGCGAAAGCGTGGCCGCCGATGCACCTGACTCCGTCAGACCAGGAGAAGCTCCTGCTCGCGACCGCCGGCATGGTCGCCCGCGACCGGCTCGGCAGGGGCGTACGCCTCAACTACCCCGAGACGGTGGCGCTGCTGAGCACCTGGGTCATCGAGCGTGCCCGGGAAGGGCGCTCGGTTCCGGAGTTGATGGAGGAGGGCCGCCGCGTGCTGAGCCGTGACCAGGTCATGCCGGCGGTGGCGGAGATGCTGACGGACGTCCAGGTGGAGGCGACCTTCCCGGACGGGCGCAAGCTCGTCACGCTGCACCATCCGGTGATCTGAGCGGAGGTGGCGACATGTTCTCCCAGACCGCGGGATCGGGACCAGGAGCGGGAGCCGCACCAGGAGCGATCCGAACCCCGCCCGGCTACCACATCCTCAACGGCGATCGCCACGAAGACGAACGCGCCACGCTCGTCATCCTCAACACCGGCGACCGCCCGATCCAAATCGGATCCCACCTGCACCTCGCGGAGGCCAACGCCAGCTTGGAAATGGACCGCGCCGCCGCTCACGGCTTCCGGCTCGACATACCTGCCGGGACCTCCGCAAGGTTCGAGCCCGGCGCCACCAGGACGGTGCACGTGGTGGCGCTGAGGGGCACCCGGCGGGTTCCCGGCATCCAGGTCAAGGACGGCGGTGCCGACCTCGATGGCTGAGATCTCCCGCGCCGCCTACGCGGCAATGTACGGCCCGACGACCGGCGACCAGGTGCGCCTCGGCGACACCGACCTGTGGATCGAGGTCGAGGAGGACCGCACGTTCGGCGGGGACGAGATGGTCTTCGGCGGTGGCAAGTCGATCCGCGAGTCCATGGGCCAGTCGGCGCGCACCCGCCGGTCCGGCGTCGTCGACACCGTCATCACCAACGCGGTCGTGCTCGACCACTGGGGAGTGGTACGCGCCGACGTGGGCATCCGCGCGGGCCGCATCGTGGCGCTGGGCAAGTCCGGGAACCCCGACGTCATGGACGGTGTCCATCGCCAGTTGGTGATCGGCCCGTCCACGGACGTGATCGCGGGCGAGGGCCGGATCCTCACCGCCGGCGCGATCGACCTGCACGTGCACTTCCTGTCCCGTTCCCAACTGGAGGAGGCGCTGGCCACCGGCACGACCACGGTCGGCGGCGGCGGTACGGGACCATCGGAAGGCAGCAAGGCGACCACGGTCACGCCCGGCGCATGGCACCTGGAAACCATGCACCGCAGCCTGGACGACCTGCCAGTGAACGTTCTGCTGATGGGCAAGGGCAACACCGTCGGCGGCGAGGCGCTCAAGGAACAGGCGCTCGCCGGCGCGGCGGCCTACAAGGTCCACGAGGACTGGGGCGCAACCCCCGCCGCCATCGATGGCGCACTTCGAGCTGCCGAGGAGTACGGCCTCCAGGTCGCCCTGCACGCGGACAGCCTCAACGAGGCCGGCTACCTGCAGTCGACCCTTGCGGCGATCGGCGGCAGGTCCATCCACGCCTTCCACGCCGAGGGCGCCGGCGGAGGGCACGCGCCGGACATCATGAAGGTGGCCGGGGAGCCGAACGTCATCCCGGGGTCGACCAATCCCACGCTGCCGCACACGGTCAACACCGTCGCCGAGCACCTCGACATGCTCATGGTCTGCCACCACCTGAACCCGCGGGTGCCTGAGGACCTGGCCTTCGCTGAGTCCCGGATCCGGGCGACCACGATCGCCGCAGAGGACGTACTCCACGACCTGGGCGCCATGTCGGTCACCTCCTCCGACGCCCAGGCGATGGGCCGAATCGGCGAAGTGATCTGCCGCACGTGGCAGGTGGCGCACGTGATGAAGCACCGGCGCGGCGCGCTGGGCGGCGACCTTCCGGCGGACAACGAGCGCGCCCGCCGCTACGTGGCGAAGTACACGATCAACCCCGCCATCGCCCACGGCATCGACCACGAGGTCGGCTCGGTGGAGCCCGGCAAGTTGGCCGACCTGGTGCTGTGGGACCCCCGGTTCTTCGGGGTACGGCCGTCCGTGGTCATCAAGGGCGGTGCGCTCGTGTGGGGCGCACTGGGCGACCCCAACGCCTCCATCCCGACGCCGCAGCCGGTACTCATGCGTCCCGCGTTCGCCGACCGCGCCGGCGCGGACCTGTCGCTCAGCTTCGTGGCACCCGCGGCCATCGACGACGGGCTCGAAGGCAGGTTGGGGTTGCGCCGACGGCTGGCACCGGTGAAACCCACCCGGCACATCGGCAAGTCCGACATGGTCAACAACGACGTGCTGCCACACATCGAGATCGACTCCGAGACCTTCGACGTCACCGTGGACGGCGACCGGATCCAGCCCGCCCCTGCCGACCGGCTGCCGCTGAGTCAGCTCTACTCCCTCTTCTGACCATGACCACACCGAGGTCGTACGCAAGCCCGCCGGAGGTGGCCGCCGTCCGGCCAACGGCATCCGTCGACCTGCTGCTCATGCTGCTGGCGGACGGCAGGCTGCCCACCTCCGGCCACACCCAGTCCGGTGGTCTCGAGCCCGCGCTCGCGCACGGCCTGCACGCGAACGAGATCCCGGACTACTGCCGCAGCAGGCTCGCCACGGTGACACTCGTCGAGGCGGCCGTCGCGGTGGTGGCGCGGGCCCAGGTGCTCGCCGGCAACGGCGTGCACGCGACGGAGCTGGCGTGGGCCGCGCGGACACCGAGCGAGGCTCTGCGCCGCGCCTCCTGTGCGCTCGGCCGCGGATACCGGCGGCTGGCAGAGCAGGTGTGGCCGGCTGTCAACCCGCACCTGACAGGGCGGCGTGACGTCAGCCGTCCCTCGGTCCTGGGCGTGATCGCCGCCGTCACGAACCTCCCTGCCGACGCGCTGGCACGGCTGGTGGCGTACGACGACACCCAGACCGTCGTCGCCGCCGGGCTGAAGCTCGCGCCGTCCGACCCGGCCGTGGCAACGCTGTGGGTGTACGCCCTGCACGAGGAGATCGAGGAACTGGCGCTGCGAGTGGCCGCGATCACCGAACCCGACGACATCCCGGCCTGCTCCGCACCACTGATCGAGGCCTGGGCCGAACACCACACCCGTACGACAAGGAGGCTCTTCCATGCCTGACACCTCTTCCACCCAACGCGCGTTCCGGCTGGGCGTGTGCGGACCCGTCGGCACCGGCAAGAGCTCGATCATCGCCTTGTTGTGCAGGGAACTCGCCGGTGAGCTCGCGCTGGCCGTGGTCACCAACGACATCTACACCGACGAGGACGCCCGCTTCCTGCGCGCGGCGGGAGTGCTGGCGCCGGACCGGATCCGGGCGGTGGAGACCGGCGCGTGCCCCCACACGGCCATCCGCGACGACATCACCGCGAACGTGCTGGCGATCGAGGACCTGGAAGACGACTTCTCGCCACTGGACGCCGTACTCGTGGAGTCCGGAGGCGACAACCTCACCGCGACGTTCTCGCCCGCCCTGGTGGACGCGCAGATTTTCGTCCTCGACGTGGCCGGAGGCGGCGACGTTGCCCGAAAGGGAGGACCGGGCATCTCCGGCGCGGACCTGCTGGTGGTGAACAAGACCGACCTCGGTCGGCATGTGGGCGTCGACGTCGAGCAGATGGTGGCCGATGCCGCTGCCTCTCGCCACGGCCGGCCGGTGGTGGCGCTGTCCCGCCACGACCCCGACTCGGTGCGAGCCCTGTGCGAGTGGGTACGCCTGACCCTCGCGCGGTTTCGTACGGAACTTTTCGTGGCAAGCGATCCCGGCCCGATGGCGCCTCACAGCCATGGCTTCACCGTGCACACCCACACTCACGCTCACCCCCTCGGGTCCGTCGTCGACCCCGAGTACCGGTCTGGAGCGGCGTGAGCCCGACCCGGATCGTGCTGTCCGCCGACCGCAACGGCGGCTTGCCCCGGCTGGAGCTGTTCTCCCCGAGGTCGTCCGGTGGCGGTGGCGCCTTACGCGCGAGGCTCCTCGACGTCGGCACAGCCGGCGCGCAGGTCGCGCTCGTCCAGGACGGAGCCCTGCTGCTGCGCGGTGACGAGGTGGAGATCGAGGTCGTGGTGGGCCCGGGCATGCGGCTCGAACTCGTCGAACCCTCCGGCACCGTCGCCTACGCGATGCGTGGCGGCTCGGCGTCCTGGCGTGTCGACGTCGCGGTGGAGTCCGGCGGCACCCTGCTGTGGCAGGGACAGCCCTTCGTGGTCGCCGAAGGAGCCGACGTACGCCGCTCCACCAACGTGCGCCTCGCCGAGACCGCCACGCTGGTCCAGCGCGAGACCCTGGTGCTCGGACGGACCCGCGAGGCGCCCGGCGCCCTGGTCAACAGCTGCCGGGTCCGGCGGGGGTGCACACCGGTACTCGCCGAGGACCTCCGGCTCGGCCCCGGCGCTGCCACGGTGGGCGTACTCGGACCGCATCGCGTCGTCGACACGGTTCTCGCCCTCCTGCCGATAGATGCGGCCGGCGCGTCGGCCACTGCTGACGTGCCGACTCCTCCCGACGTGCAGGCGTACGACCTGGCGTACGGAGGAAGGATGTGGCGAGGCCTGGCCGGGGCGGCCCACACGGTGTCGCTGTCCGCGGTGTGGCAGGCCCTTCTCACCGCGGACAGCGGCGGCTACGGCCGCGTCGTCGGCAGGTCGCCGACCGGGCAGTCCGCGACGCCCACGGTGTCCCTCGTCAGCGCCTCCGCCTGCTTGCGGGCCAGCTCGGGATCGGTGACCCAGGTGCGGTAGAAGTCGAACGGACAGTCGGCCACACCGCCGTCACCGTCACCCGCCGCGTGCACGCCGGTGTAGCCGCGGTGGAGCAGCTTGAAGAGATGGTTCTGGGACTGGTCGTTGCGGCGGGCGTCACGGATGGCGGACACCGACAGCTGGGCGTACTGGATGCCGTAGTCCTCCTCGCCGCACTCGCCGAGCGTCCGGCCGTCGAAGCCGATGATGGCCGAGTGGCCGAAGTAGGAGTACACGCCGTCGAACCCGCTGGCGTTGGCCACCGCGACGTAGCAGTTGTTCGCCCACGCCATCGCCTTGGCCATCAGCACCTGCTGCTCCTTGGCGGGATACATGTATCCCTGCGGCCGGACGATGAGCTCGGCGCCCTTCATCGCGCAGTCCCGCCAGATCTCCGGGTAGTTCCCGTCGTCGCAGATGATGAGCGAGACACGCAAGCCCTTCGGTCCCTCGGTGACGTAGGTGGTGTCGCCGGGGTACCAGCCCTCGATCGGCGTCCAGGGCAGGATCTTGCGGTACTTCTGCCTGATCCGGCCCTGGTCGTCGATGAGGACCAGCGTGTTGTACGGCGGCTTCGCGGGGTGGTCCTCGTGCCGTTCGCCGGTGATCGAGAAGACTCCCCAGGTGCCGGCCGCCCGGCACGCGTCGCCGAAGATGTCGGTCTCGCGGCCGGGAACGACACTCGCGGTCGCGAACATCTCCGCCTCGTCGTACATGATCCCCTGGGTCGAGTACTCGGGGAAGACGACGAGATCCATGCCGGGCAGGCCCTTCTTCATGCCGACCACCATGTCGGCAATCCGGCCGGCGTTGTCGAGGACCTCGTCGGTGGTGTGCAGGCGGGGCATCTTGTAGTTGGCGACCCCGACACCAACGGTGTCGGGACTGGAGGCGATGTCGCCGTGACGCATGACTGTCCTCTCGGGTGAGAAGCTCCGGCCGGGCTGTCAGGCAGAGCTGGCAGGCAGAGCTGGCAGGCAGAGCTGGCAGGCAGAGCTGGCAGGCAGAGCTGTCAGGTCGGGCTGCCCACCTTGGGGGTTCCGAGCAGGACCGGGCCGGCCGAGGGGCTCTCGGACCGCTTGCACTCGTCGTGGCACTCCTTCTCCAGGCTGCAGCACAGGCTGCACACCAGCGAACTGTTGAAGGAGCAGTCCGCCACGTCCGGCCGCTCGTAGGCATGTCCGCAGGTACCGCAGGTGAGCGCCTCGGTGGAGTCGACCTCCCCGGCCGCCGGGCCGACGACGAGGTTGGTCCTGGCGAGGTAGTAGCGGCCCTTGGTGGCCCATGCCAGCAGTGGTGACAGGACCACTGCGGTGACCAGGGCGATCAGCGGGCTGAACGCGTACGTCCAGCCGTCGCCGAAGACCTTGAAGAACGCGAGTACGGAGATGATCGAGGCGACGACCATCGACCCGAAGCCCACCGGGTTGATCGCGTACAGGTAGGCGCGCTTGAACTCGATGTACTTCGGGCTCCAGCCCAGCGGCTTGTTGATCAGCAGGTCCGCACACACCGCGCCCACCCACGCGATACCGACGTTGGAGTAGAAGCCGAGGATCGTGTTGAGGAAGCTGAACATGTTCAGCTCCATCAGCAACAGCGCGATGGCGACGTTGAGCCCGACGTAGTAGACGCGGCCCGGGTGCCGGTGGGTGATGCGGGAGAAGAAGTTCGACCATGACAGCGATCCCGAGTACGCGTTGGTGGTGTTGATCTTGATCTGGCTCATGATGACGAACACGGTCGCGACCGCGACGGTGGCGCCGCCGAGCCAGGGCTTGATCGCCTCTGCGTACTGGTGGATCGGTTCGACGGCGTCCGCCGCACTCGAGCCCAGCTTCAGTGCCGCCACCGCGAGCAGCGCCCCGCCGAGCTGCTTGGCCGCCCCGAGGACGACCCAGCCCGGTCCCGCGACGGTCGTGGCGATGTTCCAGGCGCGCCGGTTCTGCGCCGTCTTCTTCGGCATGAAGCGCAGGTAGTCTGCCTGTTCGCCGATCTGTGCGATGAGGCTGAGCGCCACGCCCATGCCCAAACCGAAGGCGTGCCAGGAGAATCCGCCGTGCGCGCTGTCCAGGCCGGCGAAGGAACCCAGCTCCGCGAAGGCCGACGGATGGTTCACCGCCACGATGACGAACGGCAGCACCAGAAGGGCGAGCCACAACGGCTGTGTCCACACGTGCAGCTTGGCAAGGGCCTTCATCCCGAAGACCACGATCGGCACGATCAGCAGCGACGAGATCAGGTAGCCGACGGGAAGCGGAATTCCCAGGGCGTACTTGAAGCCCTGGGCCATGATCGAGCCTTCGAGGGCGAAGAAGATGAACGTGAAGCTCGCGTAGATCAGCGAGGTCAGCGTCGAGCCGAGGTAGCCGAAGCCGGTTCCCCGGGTCAGCAGGTCCATGTCCACGCCGTACTTCGCGCAGGCGCGTGCGATCGGCACGCCGGTGACGAAGATGATGGCCGCCGCGGCGAGGATCGCGGTGATGCCGGACGCGGCGCCGTTGGTGAGCACGATGGACGCGCCGATGGCGAAGTCGGCGAGGTAGGCGATACCGCCGATGGCGGTGGTGGCGACGACGAACGGCGACCACGTGCGGAACGACACCGGGGCGTAGCGCAACGAGTAGTCCTCGAGCGACTCGTTGGCAGCTGTCTTGCCGTAGATCCGCTGCCGGCCGACGTGCGCGCCTACCGGTACCAACGGTTCGGGCGAGAGTTCCTCGGCCGCTTCGGCAGCCTCGGCCGGGTCCGGGATGGAGGACATCGAAGTTCCTCTCGGATGTGCCGCCTCGAGCGTGCGGCGAACTGTCGTACGGACCTCCAACGGCGCGACCCTGCGCCCCTGTGGTGGCACCACCGTCGTGCAACATCCGCTCAGCCCGGTGTCAGCGTGATTAACTGTTCGTAACGTGGTCCGGGGTGTGCGGGAATCGCTGACGGCGAGCGGGCCTCCGGCTTCGGACTCCCGTCGGAGGTGGTGGCGACTCTTCAGGCTGAAGCAACCAGGCTGGAGGACGACCTTGCTCCGGATCCCCGCAGAGGTGGGCAGGGCAGGGGAAAGTACTGGCCGCTTACCGATTGGCTGGTCGGGCACATACCGGACTCGGTTTCCCTCACCTTCGACGAGGTGGAAGCATCCGGGTGAATCTCACGGCCGAGAAGGCGACGTCTGCCCGCCGGTAGAAGGTAGGTGCGGTTCCTGTTCCAGCTGGTTGGCCCGTACCAGCACGGTGAGGTCCTCCAGGTCCTGCGGGGAAGCCGGCAGCGCAGACCAGTCATCACGTGAGAGCAGGGGCGACAGCCCCGAGACGGCGTCTTCGAGGAACGGCCGGTCCATGTGGCAGAACAGGTCGGCAAGGTGTTCGGCCTCCGCGCCGACCGCTGCGATGACGCGGTCGCGGTCGGCCGAGGCGAGGGGCGCCTCACCGAACGAGCCCGTTCCGTAGACGGAGTGCACTAGCCCGGCGAGTTCCACCCGCGAAGGTGCGCCCCAAGAGGTGAGCAGATCGGCGGTGCCGACGAGGTGATCGAGCAGCGTACGCCCGGAGTGCGGTATCCGGTCCGCGCCCGCCTCGCGCAGAAGGGCCATCGCGGCCGTACGGGACGCCGCCCGGGGCGCGGACAGGCTCATCGTGCGCCCTCCTGCAGTGCCGCAGCGACCATGGCACGGAGCCGGTCGAGCTCGGCCCGGCGCTGCTCGTCGTCGCCACCTGGCGCGAGCGACAGCCCTCCTCGCCACAGTGGGTCACCGCACAGCAGCGGGTCGAGCAGGTGGGTGAGTTCACGCACCGGATCCGCGGGGGAGATCGAGACGTTCAGCGCGAGCGAGCGCTCGACGGCGCGGGCAGCGTGCCAGGTGCCGGCGGGCAGGCAGAGCAGGTCGCCGGGTTCGAGGACGGTGTGCTCCAGATCGGTGCGCCGGACCGGTTCGAGCTGCTCCCAGTCCTCCGCACCACACCACGGGTACATCCAAACCGGATCGCCGTCGGGTAGCACCTGGGCGTTGGAACGCGGCCAGGCGACCGCGGGCTCGGTGCCGTACCACCACTCCTTGCGGCCGGAGACCTGGAGGCTGATCGTCACCCGCGCGTCGATGTGCAGATCCGCCCCTGACCCCGGTGGTGACAAGAACGCGTTGACACGGACCGTACCGGGAATCCCCAGCCCACGTGCGAAGGTGACGGTGAGCTCGGCCAGGGTGTGGTCGCCCGCAGAGAGGTCGGTGACGCACACGGTACGCCCGGCGTCGATCTCGCCGTCGATCTCGCCAGGGGGGATTGGTCGTGTGGACCCCGCGGTGAGCGGCTCATCGGGATCGGGCGGGTCGAGTACCGCGGTACGAGGCCTGCCGGTCGCCAGCGCCGCGCGGAAACGGGCCTCGTCGATCAGATGGGCGTACCGATGTGGCGATCCCCGCACCAGAAGCGGTTTTCGTCCCCACCGCTCGGCGAACAGCTCCGGCGTTGCCGGCGCGAGGAGTTCGTCGATGGAGGTGCCCAGGGTCCTCGCAGGGGTGGCAGTCATCACGTCACCTTCGGTGCCTGGTATCAGGGCATGGATTCAGTGCATGGTCAGCCCACCGTCGACGGTGAGCACCTGACCACTGATGAAGTCCGAGTCGCGCGAGACCAGGAACGCGACGACCCCGCTGAGGTCCTCCGGTCGCTCGGCCCACTGCAGGCACTGGTGACCGACGATCGCCTCCAGGCGGCTCAGCCCGACGGCGTTCAACTCTTCCGGGCTGGCCGCGGTGGCGCCGGGGGCGAGGGCGTTGACGCTGATGCCGTCCGGGCCGAGCGCCCTGGCCAGCGAGCGGGTGAAGCCGACGACGCCCGCCTTCGCCGCCACGTAGTGGGTCATCTCGGGAAGGCCCATGAACACCAGGTTGGTGGCGACGTTGATGATCTTCCCGTACCCCGCCTCGCGCATCGCCGGCACCACGGCCTTGGCGCACAGGAACGGGCTGTCCAGGTTCACACTGATGACCCGGCGCCACAGCTCGAGAGTGATGTCGTCGAAGTTCGTGTGGGGGTAGAGCCCCACGTTGTTGACCAGCGCGTCGATGTGCCCGAACGCGTCGAGGGCCGTAGCGGCCATCCGCTGCGTGTCCTCCTCGCTGGTGGTGTCGACCCGGCAGGCGACGCATCGGCCTTCGCCGAGTTCGGCGTTGAGCTTGGCGGCGACGACCTCGGCCGCAGCACCGTCCAGGTCGGCCACGACGACGTTGGCGCCGCGGGCGGCGAGGGTCGCGGAGTACTCCCGGCCGAGGCCGTTCGCGCCTCCGGTGACGATGACGGTGCGGTCGGTCAGGTTCACGATGCGCTCCTCATGGTGTGGCTGGGGGAGATGGCGGTGGCAGGGGAAGGGTGCCTAGGGGAAGGGATGTGGGAGCGGGTTGAGGTCGTCGAGGGCTCGTCCCCTGACCCCGAGAGCCGCCGGCGCGCCGACGAGCCGGGACCCGCCCAGATGCCTGAACCGGTGGTCGTTGTCGAGCGGCTGCAACCCGGGAACGAGCGTGCGTACGACGGCGAGACGCGCGCAGCGGATGTCGTCGGTAGTGATGTCGCGAGACCATGCGGTGAAGCCCGCGTCGGCGAGCAGGTCATGCAGGGACCTCGTACGGTACGGCGCGAACCGCCGGATGACGTCGTTCAGGGTGAGCACCTCCTCCCCGGCGATGAGCCCGTCCAGCGCCCGGCGCAACTCGGGATCACGGGCATGGGCGAGCATGTGCGCCCGAAGGGTGCGTGCCTGCACGGGCTTGGTCTCCTCGGTGAGCTCGCTCGCCCGGCCGAGCAGGATACGGGTCAGCAGCGCCTCCTCGACCGCGAGGAGGAGTGCGCGCACCGGATCGGGATGCGCCGAGACGCCCATCGACGTCATCGGGGCGCCCTCGTCGTCGATCAGGGCGGCGGTGACGATCGGGACGGGTACGTCGACGGTGATGAGGTTGAGGTGCCAGCGCGCGGTGCCTGTGTCCCCGGTGCCCTCCGCCGCTTCCAGCGAGGCGTCGAGGAGGGGATCGACCCCTCGGCAGCTGTCGACGTCGATGCCGGGCGCGGCCAGGACATGGTGCCAGCGGATCATCAGCGCGTCGCGTTCGAGGATCTCCAGGATTCCCTTCTCGGCCGCGTACGCGAAGGTCGGACCCGCAGCCAGACCGGTCGAGATCGGCATGTGGGTAAAGGGTTCCTCGTCCCTGTCGAACAGATAGGGAACGTACACACACCCGGCAGGTGCCCACGCCGTGCGGCCGGTGTTGTCGCGTACGTCAACCCAGCGTTGCGGCCGGCCGTCGGGGCGGTCGAACGGGAAGCCGGGCTCGTCGTACTGCGCGGCGGCGAACGGATACATCGTTCCGACCGGAAGCACCGTCGCGCCCCCGCCGGCCAGCTCGGCCGCGGTCACCAGCGGCATCGCGTCGCGGTCGAAGAAGGCCGAGCAGTAGCGCTCGACGGACTCCCCGCACGCACGGACCACCGCGCGTTCGGCGGACATCGAGGCCGCCGCGCCCTGGTTGGCTGCCTCGACGCCCGCCAGCGGAAGGGTGCTGGAGGGTAGGGCGTGGGCGACAAAGGCCTCCGGGGCGCCGGGCGCCGGCCGGACCAGCGTCACCTGACTGATGATCCCGAACACGTCGTCGACCAGTCCGTCGAACGCGCCCAGCGCCGGCGTCAGCTCCCTCCTGAGCGCCGCCGTGCCGGTACCGCTCATTCGTCATCTCCTGCGAGGACGCGGGAACGGAACGCGGCGTCCCAGCCGAAGCGGCGAGGGCGGGCCGGATGGCATGCCGGACAGGTGGGCACCCGCCGGACCGACCGCAGCCGCGTCTGCGCCTCTCCCTGCACGAGCTCGACGACCGCACCCACGGTCTGGGACGGAAGCGAGAGGGCGACCGTGGAGGCTTCGAGGGAGAACAGAGACGCCGCCACGCGCAGGAACGCCGGGTGCACCGGGGCGGGCGGTGGTACCCCGTCACTGCTGCGCCGCAACGCCTCGAGCACCCTGGCCTCGGCGGCGCCTGCGTGCGCCAGCATCCGCAGCACGGCGCACTCCAGGCAGGCGGTCGCACCGGGGAGCACGAGCGGCCCGATCCGCGCGACCAGTCCCGACACGTGGCCGAACAACATCGGCAGGCCGGCTTCCAGGCCCGTCTCGTTGACGATCCGGCCGAGTGAGGTGCCGTACGCGAGTCCGAAACAGGCGAGCAGTCCGACACCGTCGTCGATCGCGCCCTTCAGCTCCGCCGAGGGGTTCGGGCCCTCGGTGGCCACGGGCACGGTCACGATCCCGCAGTCCGCGAGCGCCTGGAGAAGCACCGCCCGCGCCGGTTGGGGGGCGACGACCGCGACCGGGGTGGTGGCGAGCCGAGCCTGGGTCTCGACGGGGTCGCGCCCCTGGGACGCCCAGAACTCCAGCAGCGGCTCGTCGGCAGAGGCCGCGGCGCCCGGCACCAGGCAGCCGCTTCCGTCGAGCAGGTCCCACACGTAGTCGCAGAGTTCCTCACTCGCGCCGGTGTCGGCACTGACCGCTCGCCGGGCGTCGGCTCGGCTGATGGGCCGCCGGAGTACGCCGGCGTACGCGTGCACGACCCGCGTCACCTCCGCGTTGAGGAACGTCACGTTGTGGTTGGGGAGCATCACGTGGGTCTCGTCGGGCCCGCTGTCGAGCAGAACGGCCCCCGGCACCAGGCTCACCAGAGCCGCGTCGGTGGTGGTCACGATCCCACCTGCTCGGCCCCCAGGGCGGGATCGGGCAGAGTGCGATCGGGCATGGTGGGATCGGGCAGGTCGAGACCGGCGCGCCGCGCCCAGCTGTCGATCCGGTCGGGGGTGAGGGTGGGGACGAACTGCACGTACTGCCCCCGTCCGCGGTTGTCTCCCACGTAGAACTCCTTGCACACGTTGTTGACGTAGTGGCGACCGGTCGTGGTGAGCTGGTAGTGCTCCGCGCCTTCCGCGTCACGTTCACGCAGGACCATCCCGTCGTCCTCGAGCCTGGCGAGCACCGGGCCGAAGACGTCCTCGGGTGTCAACCCGAACTTGTCGACGAACGGCTGACGCGGGACCCGGAAGAACTTCAGGCCGAGCACGAAGTAGCGCGACATCTCTTCCAGCGCGGTGGCGCGGCGGCTGAAGGCGATCGGGTCACGGCCCTCGTCGATCGCCTCGAGGTAGCTCGGGATCAGTGCGTGGTTGGTGTAGATGTGGCCACCGGCCCAGGAGTACGCGCCGTTGCCGAAGCCCACGTAGTCAGACTGCGGCGCCATGAACGCGATCTCGTTGTGCAGGCTCTCCGCCCCCGGGCGGGCGAAGTTGAAGACGCCGTACTCGCGCATGCCACCCTCGCGGAGCACCTCGC
This sequence comes from Actinopolymorpha sp. NPDC004070, assembly GCF_040610475.1. Taxonomy (NCBI): domain Bacteria; kingdom Bacillati; phylum Actinomycetota; class Actinomycetes; order Propionibacteriales; family Actinopolymorphaceae; genus Actinopolymorpha; species Actinopolymorpha sp. NPDC004070. The sequence continues at coordinate 390,333 of NZ_JBEXMJ010000003.1, forward strand.
TGACCAGGTCGTCCATCCGGTTCAGCTCGGACTGGTCGAGTCGCGGGGGCAGGTCGCCCGCGGCCTCACGCAGTTTGAGGACGGTGAACGGGATGATCTCCAGCCGGAAGCACGACAGGTGGGTCGCGCCGCTGTCGAGTGCCCGGGCGAGGTCGTCCCGCAGCGAGCGTTCGGTCTGGCCCGGTACGCCGTAAATCAGGTCCAGCGACACGTTGGTGTACCCGGACCGGCGGCTGATCTCCAGGCTGCGCTCCACGTCCGCCCGCCGGTGCGGGCGCCCGATCGTGCGCAGTGTCTGCTCGTCGAAGGACTGGATGCCGATGCTGAGCCGGTTGACGCCGCCTTCCAGGTACGCCTCGGCGTGCTCCTCGTCGAAGCTGATCGGGTTGACCTCGACCGTGAGCTCGCCGCCGCGGCGTACGTCGGCCACCTCGGCCAGGTGGTCGCGGATCCGCAGCAGGTCGGCGGCCGGCAGGACCGACGGCGTCCCGCCTCCGAAGTGGCCGCACGTGAACTCGTACCCGGCGAGGCGGCCGGCCTCGGCGTAGCGGTCGATCTCGCGGTGCAGCCCGTCCAGGTAGGAGATGCGGTCGGCGTTCCGGTCGCGTTCGACCGCGAAGCCGCAGTAGTCGCAGATCGCCGTACAGAAAGGGATGTGGACGTAGAACGCCGCCCGCCGCCTGCGCCACACCTGCGTACCGTCGTCGGGCTCGAGTGCCGGGGGATACCACGCGATGAACTCGTTGTCCTTGCTCTCGTACCGCCGGGAGGTCGGTGTCGTCATCGGGTTTCCTCCCCGGGAGCGGGCCCTCCGAGGGCGACCGAGTGCACGACGGCCTCGTGGAGTCCGTCGAGCCCGAGTGCCGCGGCGAGGGCGTCGTCGTCGAAGCCGCCGACCGGTACGGAGGGCAGCCGCTGCTGGGTCGCGACCAGCAGGAGGTTCTGGGCCGCGTGGCCGGCGTCGAGCAGCGCGAAGCGGTAGCCGCGTTCGCCGTACTTCGCAACGGTCCGCTCGAACACCGCGGCGAGCACGATCACGGCCGCCGCCTCGACCATGAACTCCTGCCAGAACCAGCCGGCACGAAGGACCTCGTCGACGTCGGCGCACCGCTCACCACGCAGCGGTTCGAGCCGGCCGGCGATCGTGTTGACGTTGTAGCAGCCGGGCGGCACACCGTCGACCGACCGTGCGATCAGGTAGAAGTCGAGCGGATAAAGGCCACCGGCGGACGGCCACGACCGGCGCACCGTCGGCGCGCCGGTCTGCTCGTCGATCAGCACCTGGGTCGGCCCCAGTCCGTCGGCCAGTACGACGGACAGGCCCTCCAGTGACAGCGGGCTGGAGAGGTCGGTCGCCGACCGGCGGCGGGCCAGAACGTCGTGGAGGGTGTCCTCACCCGCCCCGTCGAGGCGGAAGGGCACCCCGTCGGGTCCGGGAACCTGTCGGAACGCGCGGGAGACCAGAAAGGCCTCCTGCGGGCTCGTCGTGTACGCGGTGGACTGGGCCCGAGCCACCGCCGCCGGCAGTTTCGACGCCTCGTGGAAGTCCGGCCACGCCAGGGCGCCGGACCCGGTGGCGTCTTCGGGTGCCAGACCGGGACCGACCCCTGTGGACCAGGCGATCTTCATGCGATGGTCAGCCCGTCACCGTCACCGCTGTGTCCCCGCAGCAACAGCAGCAGCAGGAGCAGCAGCTGACGTCGACACTGTCCAGGCTCGCGGGCCCGGAGTTGATGATCGTGTCGGCGCGGAGGCGGTCGACCACCTTGGTGTCGGCACCGGACAGGATCGCGACCTGGCGCAGCGCCTGCAGTTCCTTCAGCGACAGCTTGTAGTCCATCGTGATCAGCGACGGGTCCGTGGCCGCCTGCTCCCGGTAGTCCTTGTCCGTCGACAGGCGGGTCAGAACCGCCTGGAAGTTCCGGCGGCTCGGCGTCGGCCGGATCGGCCGGTTGATGACCTCCAGCTCGCGGTCCAGCGTCTTCTTCAGCTCTCCCTCGACGCGGGCCCGTTCGGTTCCGCCCAGCTTGTCGAGAGCACTGATGTCGAAGTCGTCGGGCATCTCCTGACTCCTGTTCTGCTCGTTCACCCCGGACAGCCGTTCAGATGCGGGCCGGCTCGAGAGGGGCCGGCCCCAGCTGTGGGAGACAGTCAACTTGTCGGGCGTGACCGCGCTCGCGCCCGCGAGACGCCGAGTAGCGATGGTCTGCGTGACGTGAGCGTGATGGCCGCGTGAGTGCGAGCCCGGGCCGGGCCGTCGCGGGCAGGGTTCACCACGGTCCGGTGAGGGCAGGAGGGGGCCGCTCCGTGCTGTCTCGGTGCCGGCCCCAGGAAGACTCAGTGTTGACCGGCGGAGGTCGCCGCCGCGAGCAGCTTCCTGAGCGACTGGGTGGGAGCCACCCCGAGCTCCTGGTCGAGTAGCCGGCGGAACCGGTCGTACTCGTGCAGAGCCGCGGCGAGGTTTCCTTCGGCCAGGTGCACTCGGATGAGGGCGTGCCTGGCCGACTCGCGCAACGGGTCGGTGGCCACAGCGCAGGTCGCCGCGAGCGCCGCGTCGGCGTACTGACCCCTGTCGATGAACCGTCCGGTCACCGACTCCAGTGCGTGCATCAGGAGTTGATGGAGGCTCTCCCGATCAGTCGTGATCCAGTCGTCGGCGTCAAACTCCGGGAGCAGCCGGGGACATCGGCTGAACGGGGGAGGGACCGGGTCGTCCGCTGGATCCATCGCTCGCCGGCACCAGCCGACAAGGTCGGCCAGGTCCACCTTCACCCCCGCGGCGAGTCCGACGTGGTTGGGGCCGGTGTCGAGCAGTTCCGGGCACGGACGCCGGATCGCCAGGAGCGTCGAGCGCAGGCTCGTCGCGGCCTGCCGCTCGGTGACGTCCGGCCACAGATGGCCCGCGACGATTCCGCGGCCGATCGTTCCGCCTCGTACCGCCAGGCAGGCGACCAGCCGAGCCGCTCGCGTGGGCAACTCCACGCGACCCCCGTGCCGAGACACGACGAAGCCATCCAGGACGCGAACCAGCACCGCCTCGGGTGCGGCGCGCCGTTCCACCACGTCATCCACCGGTGGCCCCCTTCACCGCGAATGCCAGCACCCCGCGGCCGCTCGCGAGAAGCCCGGGGTGATGATCATGCCCGGCGGTACCGTCCGGTGTAGTACGAACTGTCCAAGAGGCGAGATCCGGCCAACCTGCGGCGATGGATCCGTCAGGAGTCGTCGTACGCGGTAAGTAGGCGGGTCCGCGACGCCTCGAGGTGTGTGCACGCATCGCCTTCTCCGCGGCGTCGGGATCGTGCTCGCGGATGGCCGCCGTGATCGCCTGGTGCTCCTTCGGGCACACACGCATGCGTACCGGCTGCTCCAGCAATGGAATCTGGCTCGAGTTCTCCTGGGCGCTCGACATCAAGTACGCCGGCTACTGGAAGAAGTACGCCAACGGCTGGCGGACCGACTGGGACGTGGAGTGCTACTAAGACGGTGAGGCCCTGACGACCTGGCAGAACGTCGCGCGGCTGTCCCCAAGGTGGCCGACTGGTGGCGTCACGGCAGACCGGGCGGATAGAACGACCTGGACTCGCTGAACGTCGGCGACGGCACGATGGACGGACTCACCCGCGACGAGCGGCGCAGCGGCGACCCTGTGGGCGGCCGTCAATGAGCCGTTGACGGTCGAGGTCACGGACTCCTCGGCAGCCGGCGCCAAGGCTGCCGAGAAGTCCGTGACCTCCGGCCTACGCACGGTTTCGGTGAACGACGATCCGCAGATCGCCTACTCCGGTTCGTGGAGCGCGAGCACGGGCCGTGGGCTGGGCGACTTCCAGGACGACGTGCACTACAGCGAGAAGAACGATGACGCCTTCTCGTACACGTTCGTCGGGACCGGCGTCGACTACGTGACGGAGACCCACGAGTCGCGACCCCGGTGAGCTGGCCTCGATCAGCCTCAAGGGCAAGGATCTTGTCAAGGGAACCGACCACAACGGTCGAGGACTTTGGATCGTGAAGGTCCCAGGGGACGTGCTGCGGAACGACGTGATCCGCTACAAGGTCAAGAAGGATTCCTGACCTTATTTGGTTCGGATGCGAGTCCGCCCGGCCACCTGAAGAGGTGGCCGGGCCGCTTCATCGTTGCGTACGTGACGACCGAACAGACCGGTCGTCGTCAGCATGCATCACAACGGTGGGTGCGTCCGACGTCAGTTCTCCTGGAGCACCCAGCGCAGAGGTGACAGGCGGCTGACCCGACTCGCCATACCCAGGAACTTGAAGTCGACGGTAGCTATATCGACGATCTTCAGTCGCTCTGCCATCGCAAGGATGGTCGCGTCCACGTAGCCGAGTGGCGCAGCCACCAGCTGACCGACGAGTTCGGCTGCACGTTCCCGGTCGGCAGGAGTGGGGTCGAGGATCTCGAAGTTTCCCGGTCGGCCGGTAAGGACGTCCAGGAGGCGAGCTTCCAAGGCGGGACCGTTACGTACGTGATCAGCAGGCGGACGCATGCGGCGTGATGCCGGTCCGCGACGTTGTAGCTCGCGATCAGAAGACCCGAGTCGCAGAGGAGGGGTGTTCATGCGCTGCGGCGCGCTGCCTCGATGGCCTCGACGATCTCATGGTCGCGTCGGGACGCGGCCATGAGCTCCCGGTACCGGGCGGATAGATCCTCGTCGAAGGTCGCAAGGCCGACCCAAGGGAACCGCTCGCGTAGTTCGTCCATATTGACAGATGGCTCCTCTGGCATGGCGCCAATGTATCCGACCTGCCCCGTGTTGTCGCCGGACTGACAACGCAGAGCGGCGATTCAGGCCTTCTTCGTTACGCCGTGTGATCGACGGCTGGGAGGAGTCGGGGTCGACTGGAGGTACGCCTCGGCCCGGCCACCTCAGGGGTGACCGGGCCGAGGCGTGTTGGCGTACTGGTCAGGAGGCGTCCGGGGCGACGATGACCGGTAGCTCCTGCTCGAACATGTCCGCGAAGGTCAGCGACGGCAGGATCTTGCCCTGCGGCCGCGCCGAGTCGGCGATGCCGGCGGCCCAGGCGGAGGACCGCAGCCGCTGGTTGGGCGTGCCGTGGTGGCCGGAGTTGTCGTAGGCGCAGTCACCGACCTCGTAGAAGGTCTTCTCGGCCTGCAGTACCCGCTTGGTGTTGAGGGAGAGTCCGCGGGCGTGGGTGGCGAAGTAGGTGCCGAACGCGTCGGCCATCAGTTCGGTGCGCCGGGTCGCTTCGGGCCCGGTCAGCGGGGACTCGAACAGGTTGTCCTCGAACTGCACGTGGTGGCCGAACTCGTGGCCCATCACCGCGCGCGGCCCGACGTCGCCGATGCCCATGGCGTTGAGAGCGTCGACGATGCCGTCACCGAAGATCAGCTTGTCGGGCACACCCTTGACCAGTGGGTCGGGGTCACCTTCGGCGGTGAAGGCGAACGCGTTCAGCGTGAACAGCGGGTTGTTGCCGTGATCGAACATGCCGCTGTCGACCGCAGTGGCAATGTCCTTGGCGTTCTTGTCCGCATCGGCAGGGGACTGGCCGAACCCGGGGATCGGCAGCTGCAGGACCCGGGAGACAGCCGCGGCGTCACCCATGATGCTGCCGTGCATCGACATCAGCTGGATGTCGCCGGACTGGATGTCCCAGAACCGCTTGACGTCCCGGAACGTGTGCGTCAGCTCGGTCCGGTAGTCGCTCCGCAGCGCGTAGCGCGCGTCGGTGGGGGAGCCGTACAGCAGTGCGTCGTACGTCGGGATGTCGAGCATCTCGAGGTGACGGACGAGGAAGGCGTACTCCGCGTCGGACATCCCGTTGATCAGGCCGCTGACGTAGGCGTCGAGATCGGTCGGCCCGCACTGGTAGTCGCCGGGGTCGATGGCCCGCTCGACGGCCGCGCGGGCGGGGGACCGGTCGATTCCGAACCGGTCGGCGGCCTCACCGCTGTGCGCCAGCGTGGTGCGCGCGGCGGCGGGCGCGACGGCGGCTGCCGGGGCGGAGGTGTCGACGGCGCCGGTGCCGGCGACCGCAGCCGTGGCGGATCCGATCGTGAGGACAACGCTCGCGCCGAAGGCGGCGAGGAAGCGTGGTGACTGCTTCAAGAGGAGGTCTCCTTCGTACTGGCGCGGCGACGTGCGGCCGGAGAACGAAGGGACCGGGAAGCGCTGGGTCTCTCAACGCGATGAACCCCCGTGCAGCCGGCCCTGAGGACCTGTTGATCCTTCGGGTCGTGCGCGAACCAGATAGTGCACTGCGGCCCTGGCATCTGACAAGACTTGTGGGCGAACCGGACAGCCACGCTGCCCGACTTGTCCGTCAGAGCCGATGTGCGATGGCGATCAGGTCGAGGTCGCGGACGCAGAAACCGTGGTGCTCGAAGGTCTCGTTGAGCACCGTGCGGAGGCACTGCCGCACCGAACGGCCCCGGGCGTACGGCGGCCAAACATCGTCGTCGGGCACCGGCGCTCGCGCTGCGAGCTGCTCAGCGGTGACCTCGTCGAGCCAGGCCTTGAGCTCGGCGGCCTGTGCGTCCCGCACGCTCACGATCTCGTCGAGAGCCGGATCGAGCGAGGGGTCAAGCCCGTGCGCTCCACGGTAGGGCTCGACGGACGGCCCGATGCCCATCGGTGTGAAGAGGTCCGTCGAGCCGAGGCAGCAGCGGCGGAACCACGAGTCGTGGACGAAGATCAGGTGGCGCATCGTCTGCACCGCTGACCACTCGTCGTTCACGCTGCGGCGCTCGATGCCGGGCGTACGGCGGATTCGCTCGATCGTGGCGGCCCAGCCGGCATGGAGCTGACGCCAGGCCTCGCGCAGATCGGCAGGGTCCTCGGAGCGGATCAGCACCCGTACCGGATGACGCCGGTCGAGCTCTGCCTCGACGTACTCGGTGACCTCGACACCGTTCACCACGAGGTTGGTGATGAGCCCGTCGATCACTGCATCCTGCATGACGACGCCGATCAGGCGCGCCCCGGTCAGATCGCACTCGCGGAACTCCGCACCGTGCAGGTCCTCGTCTACATGCCGCGTCATGGTCCGCATGCTAGGTCCGAGCACCGACAAGGCCTCCCCGGCTTGATGGGGCCTCTTCCAGGTCCGGACCGAGCGTGCGCGCCGCAGGCAACTTGGACGGTCCTGGTCGCTGTGGGTGCCGGTCAGGAGGGCGGTGAGTGGTGGGCGAGAATGAGCCCGCTGTCTCGACCCTTGCGCACTGGAGGTACAGCCGATGACGACAACGCCGCAGAACGCAACCGACGAGAAGGCGTCAGACGGTGGAACGGCGGACCGGCCTCGGCTCACCCCGGCGCAGCGGCTCCACCTCGATGTCTACGGCTTCGTACTCTTGGAGAACGTCCTCACCCAGGACGAGATCGCCCGCATCAAGGACGCCCTCTATCGCCTGAAGGCGGAGCCCGATCTGGCGGCCCGCGGCGTCTATGTGAACAGCCGCAGTGCGAACTTCCTCAGCATCGGTCACCTGGTGGAGTACGACCAGGCACTGCTGGACTACGCGACGCACCCGGCGCTGATTCCGCTGGTCGAGGACCTCGTCGGCGGACGGGTACGCCTGGAGGAGTCCGAGGCGATCATCAACAGCCGCGACCCCGATGCGCCGGCCGAGCCCGCGCCGACCCCGGGCCGGAAGAACCGCGTGGAGCCCCTCGGGTTCCACACGGGCACCCGCCACGGTTGGGGGACCTACCACGCCGACCATCACTTCCACTGCCTGTTCGCCAAGACTCTGGCGTACCTCACCGACGTCGGTCCCGACGACGGGGGTACGGCGGTGATTCCGGGCAGCCATCGACTCGGGTGGCCCGAACAGGACATCATCGCCGCGGCTCGCGAGGACGACCGGCTCATCCACCAGGTCGAGGCGACCGCGGGATCGGTCCTGCTCTTCGCCGAGTCCCTCGTCCACAGCAGCACCGCCGTTCGAAGCGACCGTGAGCGAGCGGTGATGATCTGCGGGTACACACCACCGATGATGCAGGTGTGGCCGGGCAACGAGCCCAGCCCCGAGTTCGTCGCGTCGCTCCCGGAACGCCAGCGGTCCCTGCTGGGCGGTGGCGACAGCTGGCCATGGAGCCGTTGAGTCCGCGTCACCGCACCGGATCCCGGACGAAGCCGGGTCACGCGGCAGGTCGGGACGCCGGAACCGAAGGCCCGGGAGGTGCACCGACCTCGCCGGTGCGCCGGAGCTTGTGCCAGCGCAGGCGGGTTCCGGTCAGAGCGGTGATGGACGAGTGCAGCAGCACGAGGTACATCAGCTGCCGGTAGGCGACCTGCTGTAGTGCCAGCACCCAGAGGTTGCGCAGATCCTCGCGATCGAGCCGGAACGCGTAGGCCGCGGCCAGGGCCTGCACGCCCAGCAGCCCGGTCCAGACCAGCATGGTCTTCCAGGGGTTGTGAAACACCAACCCGTAGACGGCGACGATGTCGACCAGTGGTGCGACCAGTGGAGCCAGGACCTGGAACACGGTGATCAGCGGCAGTCCGACCCGCCCGAAGCGACCCGAGGGCCCGCGCTCGATCAACGAGCGGCGATGCTTCCAGATCGCCTGCATGGTGCCGTAGCTCCAGCGGTATCTCTGCCGCCACAGTTGGGTCATGGTGCCCGGCGCCTCCGTCCAGGCGCAGGCGTGCTCCTGGTACACCACGTGCCAGCCGCCGCGGTGGAGCGCCATGGTGATGTCGGTGTCCTCGGCGAGCGTGTCCTCGGTCATCATCCCGGCCTCCCGAAGGGCGGTGCGACGGAACGCTCCGACGGCTCCCGGAATGGTGGGCATGCAGCGAAGCAGGTCGTACATTCGCCGGTCGAGGTTGAAGCCCATGACGTACTCGATGTGCTGCCACTTGCCGATCAACCGATCGCGGTTGCCGACCTTCGCGTTGCCGGCCACCGCCCCGACCCGCGGGTCGGCGAACGGCTGTACCAGGTGGTGCACCGTGTCGGGTTCGAAAACGGTGTCCCCGTCCATCATCACGATCAACTCGTACGAGGCCCAGGCGATGCCGGTGTTGAGGGCGGTGGCCTTGCCGCTGTTGGGCTGCCGTACGAGCGTGACCCCCGGCAGGCCGAGAGACTTCACGATCTCGGCGGTGTCGTCGGTCGATCCGTCGTCCACCACGATGATCTCGACCGGATGACTGCTCGCCGCCAGGGAACGCACGGTGTTGGCGATGCACTCGCGTTCGTTGTACGCGGGTACCACGACACTGACCGGTTCGGTGACCTCAGGCCCCCAGGAAAAGTCCGGATGGTTGCGTACGCGGGCGTGGCGCCGGGCGAACACCAGCATCATCGCGAGCCGTAGGAGCACCAGGATGCCGGTGACGGCCAGGAGGACGAACAGGCCACGTACGACCGCCTGGGAAAGCTGGACCGCGGTCACGAACGCCCTGCCCTTCCAGAGCCCGGCCGTGGTGGGGGGATGGTCGAGGCCTTCGGTGCCCATGGCCTTGCTGACGGTGACGAACCGGTAGCCCGCGGCCTTGAGTCGGGGGATGAGCACGTCCAGTGCATGGGCCTTCTGTGCCACCTTGTCGCCGGCTTCGTACGAGAGCACCACGGCGCTCTGGCCGGTCGGCTGCGGGACCGGACGGTCCGCGGATCCGTGGACAGCCGTGCGGAGCCACTGCTCACTGGCTGTGCCGTTCAGAACGGTGAGATATCCCTTGGTTCCCAGGTACTGAACGACCGGCCACGAGGCGTTGTCCAGTTTCTCCGGGACCGACGAATCCGCTGGGCGGACGAGTGAACTGGTGATTCCTGCGGCGCCGGCCAGCGCCAGTTGTGCACGAGCGAGCTCACGGTCGATGTCCGCCCCTTTCGACCCGTGACCGAGGTCGGGTTTCGAAAAGGTGTGCAGCCCTATTTCCTGTCCCGAATCGACCAGCTCACGAGCAATGGAAGGGTACCGGGCAGTCAGTTGGCCGATGACGAAGAAGGTGCCGTGCACTTTATGTTTCTTCAGGACCCTGAGGATCCTCGGTGTCCACGTCGGGTCCGGACCGTCGTCGAATGTCAGGACGATGGTCTTCCTCGGGATTTGGTAGCTACGAATTCCGGCGCTGGTCGTGTCGATGACCGGGCCACCGCTGAGGACCTTCCTGGGCACCCAGTCCGAGGCCACCATGTAAGGCAGGTGCTCGTTGACGGGGACTTTGTGGACGTAGCCGTCGAGGAGAAGAACGCAGAAGAGGACCGCGAGGAGGAGAAACGGGGCGACCGACAGGCGCCGGGCCCTTCGCGGAGCGGACGGCGGGCGGACGCGACGGGAACCGTGGGTCGCCGTTGGGTGTGCTCGGACCGGCGACTTGCTGCTGGCTTTCATGGTCGTCACGGTTGGCCGTACGTCGGCCGGTCGGTGCCGTCGGATCCGGAAGGGAACGCGGTCTCGACTCGTCCTGGGCCCTGAGGCGACCGGCTGAGCTCACGGCGCCTGCTCTGCGACCGCGAGTCCCGGCTCGAGCGCGAGGAGTTCGCCGCGGTGGGGGAGGGGCCCGACCGTTCGGGGGCGGGCCGGCTCCTGGTCTGCCTTGTGCGGCCGGAGTCCCGAGGAGCGGACGACTTGCGGTTCGCCGCGGAACGGGTCTTTTGCAGGCGTACCGACGATGCGGACGGTAGTGGGGCCGCGGAGGCCACGGCGGGAGGTGGCACGAGGCGAGGAGCCATCGGGGTGACGCCGGTAAGGCTGACGCCCAGCGCGGCCGTGCCCATGGCGCAGAGGCCGGCCACCAGATAGCCGACGCGCCGAACGTTGCGGGCGCGGCGACCGGTCGAGTCGACGAAGATCGGATCGGCGGGGACATCGACGCCCGTCGCGACGTTCGTCTCCTCCACCTTGTCCGCAGCGTCCGCAGCCCCGGTCGTTTCCCCAGGCTCCGCCACCGCGGCCACCGCGGGCACCACGGCCAGTGCGAGCGGCCCGGAGTCGGACCTGTCGGACGACTCGACCACGTTGACTGCGAAGGGCCGTGCGGCGCGTGTCCCGGTGTGCTCGGTAACGGGGAGGCCGTCCCGCGCGTAGGCAACCCGTGACGAGGCGGCAGGCGTCGACTCGAAGATCTGGACGATCTGCACGAGGTGATCGTCGGTGAACCGGTAGCAACCGCCGAGCATGGTGAAGGGGACTCTGCGCGCCGCTGCCTGCTGCTCCAGCCAACTCTGCCCGACCCGAAGGACCTCTGCGGCTTCCTCAGGCGTGTAGACCGTGAGTACCGCGTCGTTCATACGGTTCCTCCCCTCCTGTGTGGGTCCAGATAGCGTCAGGGCGGCAACGTCCCGTTTCGAGGTTCTTCATAGGGATGGGGAACATTGAATAAGAGCATTTCCAGATAGGTAGCTTTAATGCTCTTCAGGAATACCCGAACTGGCTGAGAGTAAAACTGCCGGAAACCCGTTACGACAATTTCTTCGACCCGCACTTCTGACGCATTGCTGCTATTCGGTTTCGGGTTAACATGAATATCCGAGAAGGTGCAGATCCGGTAATCGCTGCAATTGATGTGAAGGCCTGGGCCGTGCCGGCGCTTCCGTTGGCGCGCGGAACCCAGCAGGGACAACCGGAGCAGGTAGGCACATCGAGGCGGAAGCCAACGAAACCGCCGAGCAGGGCGCCCAGGGAGGCGCAGGGGCCCGGGTGCGGTCGGCCCGCGGCGCGAGGTCCTGGAGTCGATGATCATGACCGTCCCCTTTGCCGGGTTTGAGAGGTTGTGCGGGGACGGCTAATCTGCGGCCTCGTGCGGTTCCGTAAGAAGTCAGTCAGAATCACGGTCGGCGACCGTGCACTGGAGGATCTCCACGTCCGGGCGGCGACCCAGCGTAGTCGCGCGGTCGCCGCGGAGTCCCGTGACTGGCTGCTGCTGAAGTCGGTGATGCGGCCCGGGGAGCGGCCGCGTGCGCGGGTAGCCGTTCGCTTCCCGCACGAGGGGAACGCCGCGGGCTTCGCGTTCGTCACCGACCAGCGGATCATCTTCGAGGCCCGTGAGCGCGTGACCGCGGTGGCGCTCCCGTACGTCGTCTTCGCGGGCCGGCCGACCGGACCCAGCCTCGGTGACTTCGCCGTCACGGCGAGGACGCCCGGCGGCCCCTCAGGTGGTGAGCTCACCACGACCATGCGGATCCGCGACGCGGCGGCGTTCCACGACTTCTTCCCCACGCTGCTGGACGCGGCCCGGGCCATGGGTGCCCTGCCCGAGGTCGACACGAGCTGGGAAGGCGAGGCTCCACGACCGGCCGCGGCAGGCGAAGCCGAGCGACCTGAAGTCGCGTCGGCGCGAGCCACGCCCTCGCGAGCCGCGCCATGGGAGGCCGCGCCTGGCAGGGCCGAGGCCGCCGATCCGCTGCCGACCGAGGTGGTCGACCGTGCGCTCGCGACGTTCATGGATGACGACGAGCGGATCGAGTTCGCCGCCGAACTGGTCGGCCGGGCTGGTGGTCAGGTCACGGTGCTGGTCACCCAGCACCGACTCGTGGTCGTGGAGAGCCGGCTGATCTGGGCGGCGCCGCTCGAGCGAACGAAGGTGGCCGAGACCGGCGGGAGCGAGCCCGAGGTGTTCCTGCTGGCCGAGACCGTCCCCGATTCTCTGGTGCTCGGTGGAGGTCTCGCGTCCGCTGACTCCGGCAGGCGGTGGCTGACACTGCGTTCGGATGCCGACCCGGCAGCCGGTGAAGCCCTGTACCGGCACCTGCGCGCAGGTGGCGCCGGCCAGGTCGAGGCCTGGCCGGCAGCCGAGTGACCGTCCCGTCCCAGGACGGGTTCGTTTAGTCCTGCGGGTTGAAGAAGAAGCCGAGCGCGAACGACCAGGCGAGGTGCCACACGTAGACGCCGAGGACGAGCTTCCAGCCGAGGTTGTGTGACATGAAGCCCGCGTGCAGAGCCGGGAACTGCGTAGGGATCCACCACAGGCAACTCAGCGTTGCCAGGACCATACCCATGGCGATTCCGCGGGCGACGTTGCGCGCGGTCGTCAGGGTCTTGCCCAGCAACGGGAAGATCAGCAGGGCGTAGCCGAGCGCGAACACGAGGCCGTTGAAGGTGTGGAAGATGTGCCCCTCGAACCACTGCGGTGCAGCGGCCCCCTTGGGCATGAGGATGGAGCCGTTGAAGTAGGCGAAGTCCAGCTTCGGCAGGCCGACGCCGGGTAGCCAGTAGCCGACCATGTCTGCGATGTGGAGGGCCGCGAAGCCGGCCACGAGCCCGCCGACGAGCCGGTGGTTGTTGACGTACTGCGGCCAGTGAATTCCGGCCGTCCGGTGCTGGACCACCGGCAGCGCCGGGTCGGGCTCGGGGGCCTGGCGGGCGGTGGCCAGGTCCTCGCGGGTCGCCATGTGGCCCGTCTTGTACGCCTGGTGTCTCGAAATGATGATCTCCTCGGTCGCACAGGGCCGGGACGTCCCCCGCTCGAACCTCGCCGACCTTGGGTGGAAGGGCGTTATGTCCGGTATTGGATACTGCATCAGGCGCGGCCGTGCAAACTGCGGCACCGCGTGTCCCGGAGATCGCGCCAGAAGAGTCGGGGTACGGAACACTGCCTTGCCTGCTCCCTTCGAGAGGAGAGCCCGGTGACCGAGACCTACCGTGACCCCGCCCGTTCCGTCGGTGAACGGGTGCAGGACCTGCTGGCTCGGATGACGTTGCCGGAGAAGGCCGGGCTGATGTTCCAGCCGATGGTGGCGATGGGCCCCGGCGGCCGGCTGTCGGAAGCCGGCGACCCGCCCGGATTGCCAAGCACGCGGCACCTGGTTGCCAACCAGCTGCTCAACCACTTCAACCTGCTGGGTTCGGTGGACGACCCGCGCCAGGCGGCGGAGTGGCACAACCGGCTGCAGGAGGCCGCTCGCGAGACGAGGCTCGGCATTCCGGTCTCGCTGTCGACGGATCCGCGCCACCACTTCACCGAGAATATCGGGGCGGCATTCAGGGCAACGGCGTTCAGCCAGTGGCCCGAGACGCTCGGCTTCGCCGCGCTGCGATCGCCTGGGCTGGTGGAGGAGTTCGCCGACATCGCTCGTCAGGAATACACCGCGGTGGGCTTCCGCGTCGCGCTTCACCCGCAGGTCGACCTTGCCACCGAGCCCCGCTGGTCTCGGGTGTCCGGCACGTTCGGTGAGGACGCCGACCTGTCCGGAGAACTCGTCGCCGCGTACGTCAGAGGTTTCCAGGGCGCGGAACTCGGACCCGGGAGCGTTTCCACAATGACCAAGCACTTTCCCGGCGGCGGGCCACAGCTGGACGGGGAGGACCCACACTTCGCCTACGGGCGCGAACAGGTCTATCCGGGCGGCAACTTCGACTACCACGTCAAGCCGTTCTTGGCAGCGCTGGCAGCCGGCACCTCCCAGGTGATGCCGTACTACGGCATGCCGGTCGGTACGGAGTACGAGGAGGTCGGCTTCGCGTTCAACAAGGGCATCATCACCGGCATCCTGCGCGAGCGGCTCGGCTTCGACGGCATCGTGTGCACCGACTGGGGACTGGTCACCGATGCCCAGATCATGGGCCAGCCGATGCCCGCGCGCGCCTGGGGATGTGAGCACCTGAGCGAGCTCGAACGCGTCGTCAAGATCATCGAGGCCGGCTGCGACCAGTTCGGTGGCGAGAGCCGCCCGGAGCTCGTGGTCGAGGCCGTCGGGAAGGGGCTGGTGAGCGTCGACCGGATCGACGTGTCCGTGCGCCGGTTGCTGCGGGAGAAGTTCCGGCTCGGCCTGTTCGACAACCCGTTCGTGGACGTCGACGCGGTGGCGGGCGTCGTCGGCAGGCACGACTTCGTTGCGCGCGGCGAGGACGCGCAACGGCGGTCGGTCACGGTGCTGACCAACAAGGAACAGATTCTCCCGCTGCGCAAGGGAATCCGGTCGTACGTCGAGGGGATCGACGCCGAGGTCGTGGCGCCGTTCGCGACGGTGGTCGACACGCCGGCAGAGGCGGACGTGGCGTTGCTTCGGTTGGGCACGCCGTACGAACCGCGACCGGGTGGCTTCGAGGCGATGTTCCACGCCGGGTCACTGGAGTTCGACGAGACCGAGAAGGCGCGCCAGGCCGCGATCTGTGCCGCGGTGCCGACGGTCGTGGACATCCACCTCGAACGCGCCGCGGTGATCCCGGAGGTCGTCGACCAGGCAGCGGCCGTCGTCGCCACGTACGGCACGAATGCGCGGGCCCTGCTCGACGTGCTCTTCGGTGTCGTCAAGCCTGAGGGCCGGTTGCCGTTCGACCTGCCGTCCTCGATGCGAGCGGTCGAGGACAGCCGAAGCGACGTACCGTTCGACACCGCCGAACCTCTCTTCCGCTTCGGCCACGGCCTGAGCATCTGAGGCGCGGGCGCCGACAGCGAGGGAGAGAGGCAACTCCGGCTGCGATGCGCTCGACGCTCTGGGCACGCCCGCAGGCGCGACGGCTGCCGTGCTCCTGCACCGCATCGAGCAGGACCAGACGCCGGACACGCACAAGAGCGAACCGTCCCTCCTCCGCGGTGTTTCGCGAGGTGCTCCTCGAGGCATTCGCTCCGATGGCCTGGATCGGCCTTTGGCCAGGGTTACCGGATTGGTATTGACAACCTACGACCACGACATTACGTTCCGGATGATCTTGCATCGGCCGCGCTAGCCAAGCGCCGCTGGACTTTCTCCCCGGAGGACGCATGAGCGCACGCGGAATGCTGGCCGCAGGACTCCTCGCGGCAACCGGCTTGGTATTTACCAATGCTCAGCCAGCGGTGGCGGACGACGAACTCGTTCCGATCGAGTCGCTGGGCACCCAGCACCAGATTCCGAAGCCGACGCTGACGGCGAGTGGCCCGCACCTGATCCTCTCGGACTCCCCTGAGCTACCCGACGCCGACACCGCGCTGCCCGGAGCGTTCTACCGGGACAGCGTGGAGGGTCTGGTGCGGGTTCTCGGCCACCAGCAGAACAACGCACAGGTGCCGATGGTGCTCGGTGTCGCGGTGACGAACACCTCTGGTCGGCCCGTGCTGCTGTTCGACCGCGGAGTCGGCCGAAGCGCGGACTACTGGCCGGACGTCGCGGGCCAGAACTCACTGACGGCGTTCATGAACGACCATCACAGCGCGAAGTACCTCACCACGCTGGAGGCCGGCGAGACGTACTGGTCGACTCGTACCGTCGCGCCGACCTACACCGAGGCATCCATCCAGGAGTTCGCCGCCGTCAGCGCCGGCACCGCGGGGAACGTCGGCCAACTCCAGCGCGCTCTGGACCCGGACGTCCCGACCGACCAGTTGCGCCTCCCGCGCGGGGCTGCGCCCGCCAAAGTCACCGTGACCACCGTCGGCTACTGGTACACCGAGCCACGCCCCGCCGATCCGCTCACGTTGCCCGTGCTGCCCGGTGACACCGACCACGTGCGTGGGACCTTCGACTACGCGGACCTGTACGGCACGGTCCCGGTCGAGCCCGACGGCGGAGTACAGCGGCTGTCCGTGGACTCCGCGCCTCCGGGCAAGCCCTGGAACGACTCGATGCCGGGGGAGTACCGCCTGGGCCACAGCGCGGTCGACGGCGGTGCCGCGGTGTACAACGACGGCAACTACGGCGTGCTCTACCACCTCGACGTGGTGCTGCAAGGGGCTCGCGGCGCGGCCGGTACGCCGGTCGGCCTCTTCCTCAACCCGGCCGGCGGTGGAGGTCACTTCGTCGTCGCCGTCAACGACACCTTGCACCAGTCGCAGTACGTCGACTGGACCAACGCGTGGCACTACGGCGACGGCGCCTTCGGAGCACGCGACGTCCACCTGCGACTCACCACCAGCCTGACCGGGGGATCGGCCGGACCTCAGGTTCTGCTGTTCGCACCCGGGACGACGTCCGACTCCGAAACCCAGAGGAGCTCCTCATGACGGGCCGCCTGTTCTCCCGCCGCACTGTTCTCGCCGGCGCCGTCGCGTCGACCGCCTTCGCGGTCGGGTCCGGTCTTCTCGACGGGGAAGCCGCGCTGGCCGCCGAGCCCGCCGCGGCGCGGCCCAAGCAGCGTGGTCTGTCCGGCCCGAGCATCCAGATCGACCCGGGGTTCGCCTACTACCAGAGCCGGTCACCGGACAGCATCGCCGACGAGCTCGCGATCAACGGCTACCGGATCGTCCACTACTTCGTCGTGAACGAGCAGGATGTGAACGGGCCCGTCGTCGAGGCGCTGCGCCGGCGCGGGATCACCGTGTGGGCCATGGTCATCGGGAACGGTTCGTACTCCGTGTCCGGTTTCCCCGACGACTGGCCCGCGTGGCAGATGAGGTTGCTGAAGCCGGTCGACGACGGCTTCTACCGCTTCTCACCGTTCAGCACCGACTACCTGGAATGGAAGAAGCAGGTCGCGTCCAAGCTCGTCTCGACGTATCCCTTCGACGGTTTCGAGGTCGCCGAGCCCTACTTCCCTGAGTGGGGCGGTCTCACCTCGGGCGTCTACGGCGATGTAGGCCCGTTGGCACAGGACGCTTTCATGCGCGGGTACGGCCTGGAGATCCCCGACTTCACAGATCCCTCGTCGCCGCGGTACTACAAGACCGACACCGAGCGGTACGCGAAGTGGGTGCAACTGCGGGTTGACGCGGTGAACGGGTTCCTCGCCGAACTGGTCAACGGCTCGGGCGGCGTACGCGAGGCCCGGCCCGACATCCTCGTCGGCACCTGGTCTCTCGGCGTGGACGCGGGGCCGGAGTCCGTGGCGCTCGAACGCGAGTACCAGGGGCTCGACGCAGCAGCCATGATCTCCGCGGTGCGGCCCGACATGCACATCCTGCAGACCAACTGGCCGGACTGGATCAAGCCCGACCTGCCCGCAACGTACCTGCGGACGTACCGTCCGTTCCTCGACCAGATTCGTGCCGCCCATCCGAGGCTCCCGCTCGGCGCACAGACCGACATCGGATCGACGACCGCGATGACCCGCGACGACGAGTGGCTGCGGACCTTCACCGACACCGCGGACGAGCTCGGCCTCGCGACCTGGACGGGGTACGAGTACCACCTCGGCGGTTACATCTACCAGGACCGACCCGTGCCGCGGCACGTCGAGCGGGTCGCCGACGACAGTGCCGTCATCTCGTTCCAGAAACGGATCGACCCCGCGTCGGCGAAGCTGTCACGCAGCTTCGAGATCGTCGGCGGCGGGCAGCGCCGGTTCATCGAACCGGACGCGGTGAGCGTCGACGGCAACCGCGTCACCGTGGGAACGCTCCCACCTCGGGCGCTGGTGAGCCTTCGCGTAGCCAACGTCACCGACCAGCCGTCCACGTGGCTCTACCACAAGGACGAACCCGCGAACGTCGTCCCCGACGATCTGGTGGTCCACGTCCCACCCGCCGGTCGCTGACGCCGGTCGCCGACGCCGGTCGCCGACGCCGGTCGCCGACGCCGGTCGGCAACGTGCTCAGCGCCGTGGTTCGACGAGGATCGGATTCCCGAGTTCGCGCTCACCGGTGGCGTCGGAGGGGTGGTTGACGATGCCGGCAGCTCCGGTGACCATCACGGTCGATCCGCCGCCGTCGAAGTTGAGGGCCTGGACGGCGCCGAGCCGGTGCATGATCTGCGCTTCCTCCTCGATGCTCACGCCCTCGCTGTAGCCGGGTTGCCGGCCGTCGACAGCCACCAGCAGTAACCTGCCCTGGGCGTCCACGCCGATGGCCGAACGGGGATTGCCACGTACGGTCCAGTTGTAGGTGAAGGTCTGGTCGGTGCCTTCGTCACCCACGTCGCTCGCGCTGTGGATGATCCCGTCGGCGTAGGCGTCGACGGACACCCTGCCGTCTCGGACCAGCGTCGGGCCGGTCTGGATGATCGTCGTGGTGCGAGTCAGCGGGACCCGGCGGCCGCTGCCGTCGGTGACGGCAGTTTCCACTCGTACGGTGTCGCCGGTATGGACGTGCGCGGCAAGCCAGTTCGCGTCGTCGCCGGTGCCCTGAATCGTGCTGCCGGTGGCCGGGACGGTCGTGCCCCGGGTTTCGTTCACGGCAGTCACCCGATGCTTCGCGTCGAGCACGACCTCGGTCCCCGGGCCGCTGGGAGTGTCCTTCCACTCCGGCGTGAACTCAAGGAGCTCGCTGGGATCGATGCACATGATGTCGTGCATCGGGTGCTCGGTAGGTTGGTCGCCGCCGATCCCGCCGCAGTTCCAGACCTGGCCGGGCACGCGGTTGATCCCATCGACCGGGACAGCCGACCCCGCGGTGTACAGCGTGGTCGTCGAACGGTAGGTGGCGACGTCGATTCCCTTACCTCCACGGGTGATTGCCACACCGCCGCGACCCTGGGTGGCGGCACTCAGCACCTTGCCGTCCTTCACGTACAGGCCGCCGGGCGCCTTGTTGTAGAACCACTGCGTGTTGATTCCCGCCAGTGCGTGATACGCCGGGACGATGTCGGACAGATGGTCGAGTTCGTTGAGCGCAGGAGACGGACCCGTCTCACTCGCCACCGTTCCGTTGAACTTGGTGAAGTCGACACGTACGACGTACATGTGCTGCAGCGCACCGGGATCGCCGTCTCCACCCGTCCAGCGAACCTGGCCCCTGAACCCGGCGGCCCTGATCGCGTTGTACGTCGTGGTCGCGTCGGCCTGGCTGGCGTACGCGCCCACCCGAACGGTCCAGCCGAGCGGCTGTGCCGGCCCGTCCGCGAAGGCGGGCAGATCGACCCGTTCGACCCGCGGGGTGAAACCCTTCGCGGTCAGAGCTTCCGCGACCCGCTCAGCCGTCGGTCTCGGGCCGAGCCCCGTGTTCGCGGTGTTGATCGGGCCGTCGGGCTCCGCCGGTACGTAGACATGCACCGTCCAGAAGAACGACGTCTCGGACCCCGTCGTGAGCTCGGTCAGCGTGACGCCGGACGCCAGCGTGGTGGTCGTACCGCCTGCCAGAGGATTTGAAGTCGCACCGAGGGCCACGGACCGGGCCGGCGGTGCGACCAGCGTCACCATGGCCAGGGCGGCCGCGGCCACAACGGTCCGGGCAAGCACCTTCGCAGACATGCCAACCTCCCACGACGGCCACGATGTCGTCGGGGACGCTAAGCCGCCTCATGCAGACGGTCAACGGAATCGTCCAGCTTGGCCGCACCGATCCCGCAGGACACCGGCGTACGTACGTCAGTGGCTGCGGCGCAGCGTCTGTTCCAGGCTGTACCGGTCGCCGCGATACAGCGAGGAGGCGAGCTCGATCGCCCGTCCCCGTACGTCGTACGTCACCCGCTCCACCAGCAGGGCCGGCGTCAGTGCGGGGACCTCGAGCAGCCCCGCCTGCGCGGTGTCGACCACGGTCGCCCGCACCTGCTGCCGGGTGCGGTCGAGCGTGATCGAGTACCGCGCGAGCAGCGCCTCGTAGAGCGAATCCTCCAGCGTGGTTTCCAGCAGACCGGGCGCCACCCGTGCCAGCAACCACACCTCCTCCAGGCACATCGGCACCGAGCTGGCCGACCGAAGCCGCACCAGATGCACCAGCGGCTCGCCCGGGCTCACGCCGAGAAGCCAGCTCTCCCGGGCACCGGCCACCGTCTCCTCGGCTTTGAGCAGCTTCGAGCCGGGTACGAGGCCACGCGAGCGCATGTCGTCGCTGAACGACGTCAGAGCCTCGCGCTTGCGGATCGCCGGCTCGGCGACATAGGTGCCGGACCCCTGAATCCGATAGACCTCACCCTCGTTCACCATCTGCTCGACCGCCCTGCGGACGGTCAGCCGGCTCACCCCCAGCTCGTCGCACAGCTTCCGCTCCGTCGGCAGCTTCTGGTGAGGTTCCAGGCTGTCCCGGATCAGCTCGAGCAGGTGTGCGCGCACCACGGCGTGCTTTGGTGAAGCCGCCACCACGGGTGTCGTCATCCACGGGCACCGGCGGAAGCAGTCGCCTCCGCCAGCACCGCGACCGCACGGGCCCCGTCGGCCGGCGTGACCCGCGGCACCGCGGTCCCGGCGACACAGCTGAGGAAATGCCGTGCCTGGCGGGTGAACCGATCCTCACCGGTGACCTCGACGACCGACTCGGTCCCGTCCACGCCCACCTCGGTCAGCTTCATCGTGGCGTAGTCCAGGTGCAGCCGGCCGTGGGTGCCGGACACCGTGACCACGGCCTCTCCGGGCGCGGTTCGCCAACTGGCCTCGATCACCCCGAGTACGCCGGCGTGCGACCGCAACGACAGCACCGCGCTGTCCTCGACCTCCAGAGCCGGCCCACGGGAGGTGGCCGTGGTCGCCGTCAGCGCGCGCACCTGGTCCACCTCGCCGAACAGGTACCGGAACAGGTCGACCGAGTGCACACAGGTGTCCATGAGCACACCGCCACCGGAGATCTCCGGCT
Source organism: Actinopolymorpha sp. NPDC004070 (assembly GCF_040610475.1). NCBI lineage: Bacteria > Bacillati > Actinomycetota > Actinomycetes > Propionibacteriales > Actinopolymorphaceae > Actinopolymorpha > Actinopolymorpha sp. NPDC004070. Next base: position 411,630 of record NZ_JBEXMJ010000003.1, read on the forward strand.
GGGAGAACCACGACGACTCGACCCCGTCGAGCGGGCCGGAGAAACGGTTCCGGAAGGTCAGTGCGGTGCCGATCCGACCATCGGCGACGGCGGTCCTGATCGCCTCGATCTCCGGCTGGAACCGGTGACAGAACCCCACGGTGAGCAAGGTCCGGTTGACGTCGGCGGCCTTGACCATCAACGCGCACTCGTCGACCGTACGAGCCATCGGCTTCTCGCACAGGACCGCGACCTTCGCCTCCAGCGCCTGCACCGTGAGTGCCTGGTGGGTGGACGGTGGCGTGCACACGCTGATCGCGTCGAGGTTGCCCTCGGCGAGCATCGTGGCGACGTCGGTGTACGCGGTCGCGCCGAACTCCGCGGCGACCGCCTCGACGGCGGCCCGGTCGACATCCGCGACCGCCACCGGGTCCACACCGGCCCGGCGGTAGGCGTTCAGGTGTGCGCGGCCGATGCTGCCTGTTCCGACCACACCGATCCGTGGCTGCTGGGCGCTCATGCGTTCCCTCCGGGCGTCACGTCGGACGTCGCATCGGGCATCACGTCGATCAGGCGGACCGGCGCACCGGTGTCGGCCGAACGCTGCCCGGCTGCCAGGATCGCGAGCACCTCCAGGGTCGCCTGCCGGTCGATCGGAGCCTTCCTGGTCCGGGCCATTCCCACGGCTGCCGACATCGTGTTGGCGTAGAACGACTGGTAGTCGGCCACCTCGGTCTGTACGGCTCCCTGGGGTCCGTACCCGGTGAGGTGGAAGCCGGTGTTCGCATCGCGCAGAGTGCCGATCACGATCCGCGGCCCGGTATCGTCCTCGATCACGGTGATGTCCCGATCGCTGCTCGCGAACTGCTGCACCTCCTTCGCCCCCGGTCCGCGGACGGCAAGCGCTGCCTCGACGGCGTGGATGCCGTAGTTGTACCAGTCGCCTGGCCCGACGCTGACCAACGTGCTGAGCTCCCCGTCGCCGTCTGCGCGGAAGACGTCGAGTTCGGGCGCGAAGCGCAGTGCCGAACAGCTCATCAGCGGAGTGTCGTTCTGCTCGGCCAGGTCGAACAACCCGACGGCGTCTTCCACGGTGAGCGCCATCGGCTTGTCGACGTACGTCGCCACCCCGGCCTCCAGGAACGGTCGGGCCAGCTCCGCATGCAGCGCCCCGCCGTCCAGGTCGTCCAGGACCAGCGCGAGGTCGATCGCACCGATCAGCTCGGCGGGCTCGGCCACCACCCGGTCGATCTGGTACTCCGCCGCGAGCTCAGCCGCGGACGAGTGCATCCCCGACAACCCCTCCTTGCCACTGCTCCACACGCCGACGACGCGAGCGTCCTCGACCCGTGGCGAGCCGCCGTCCACCCCGTTGAGGAGTCCGGCGAAGACGCCGGCGTGGGACGTGTTCGTCCCCACGATGCCGACACGAATCATCGAGAAGCTTCCTTTCACTTGATGCCGGTGACGCTGATCCCCTGGACGAAGTAGCGCTGGGCCACCATGAAGATCGCCAACGCGGGAATCGTGAAGACCAGGCAGGCCGCCATCAGCGGACCCCAGGCGACACCGTGTTCACCGAAGAAGTTGTAGAGGCCGATGGAGAGCGTGTAGTTCTGCTGGCTGTTGAGATAGATCAACGGCAGCAGGAAGTCCGTCCAGGTCGCGACGAACTGGAAGACCGCCACCGTCGCGATCGCTGCCTTGGCCTGCGGCAGGATCAGCTGCAGATACACCCGCAGCTCCGAGGCGCCGTCGATGAGGCCGGCCTCCCGAAGCGAGTCGGGAACGCCGGTGAAGAACTGCCGCAGCAGGAAGATGTAGAACGGCGAGCCGAAGAACGCCGGGATGATCAACGGCCACAGGGTCCCGACCGCGCCGAGGCGATCCCACAGCAGGTAGAGAGGGATGAACGTCACCTGGGCGGGCAGCATCATGGTGCCGAGCACGGTGCCGAACACCGCACTGCGACCCCGCCAGTGCAGTTTCGCCAGCCCGTACGCCACCAGCGGGCAGGAGATGAGAGTCCCCGCAACGTTGAGGACGACCAGCAGAACGGTGTTGGCGAGGTACCGCAGGAACGGCATCGCCTGGACCGCCTCGGCGAAGTTGCCCACGATCCAGTGCTGCGGCAGCAACCTCGGCGGCACCCGGAAGATGTCGCCGCTGGTCTTGAACGCCGTCGTGATCATCACCAGGAAAGGCGCCAGGAAGGCGAGGCTGATGAGGATCAGGATCAGGTGGTGGGTCAGCCGTCGGCCCAGATACTGACGACGCGGCCGGGGGACAGGTCCGCTGCCGGCCGCGGTCCCGGGCCGACCCGCGCGAATCACGTCACTCGCTGCCATAGTGCACCCACCGCCTCGACGTCAGCAGGATGAACGACGTGAGCAACCCGATCACCAGGAAGAGGATCCAGGCCATCGCGGCGGCCTGACCCATCTTGAGGAAGACGAACGCGTTGTGGAACAGATGCATCGTGTACGTCAGCAAGGAGTCTCCCGGGCCTCCGTTGGCCGCATTGCCTCTGCTCTGGGTGAGGAGGTACGTCGGGGCGAAGATCTGCAGAGCCGCGATCACGCCCATGATGAGCTGGAACAGCGTGACCGGCGTGAGGGCCGGCCAGGTGACGTACCAGAACCGTTGCCAGCCGTTCGCTCCGTCGACCGCGGCGGCCTCGTACAACTGCTGCGGCACCTGCTTGAGAGCCGCCAGGTAGATCACTGCCGTGGCACCGATGCCCCACCAGGTGATGACGAGCACCGCGGGCTTGGTCCACATCGGATCAGCCAGCCAGTTGGGCTGCGGCAGGCCGATGCTTCCGAGGACCTGGTTGAGGTATCCGTACTGCGCGTTGAAGACCCAGCGCCACAGGTAGCTCGCCGTCACCACCGGCACGATCGCCGGTAGGTAGACGATCGCGCGGTACAGCGGCTGCCCCTTGACGGGGAAGTTCAGCGCCAGCGCGACCAGCAGCGCGAACGCCAGACCGAGCGGAACGCCGATGATGGCGAGGTAGGCGGTGTTGAACACCGACCCCAGGAACTTCGGGTCCTTCAACAGGGTCGCGTAGTTGTCCAGCCCCACCCAGCGAGGTGACTGGAAGAGGTTGAACTCGGTGAAGCTGTAGTAGAGCGACACCAGAATCGGACCGGCCATGAACACGACGAGCCCGATGATCCAGGGCGAGGAGAAGGCAAGCCCCGCCCACGCCGGGCGCCGCCTGGGCCGGCGCCCGGCGAGTGTTGCCTCAGCCATAGCTCTTGGCCGCCTTGGCCACCTGCGCGTAGGCCTGCGCCGGGGTCTTGGTCATCCGGGTGATCTTGTCGTCCGCGGTGGCCAGGTCGGCGGTGTACTGGGCCAGGCTCGGCTCGCTCGGGATCGCGGTCGCGTTCTTGCTTGCCAGCAGGTCGAGGAAGAGGTCGAAGTTGGTGATGGACTTGTACGCCGGGTCCTGCAGGAGCGACTTGCGCGCCGGCAGGTTCGACAGCGCCTTGGTGAAGGACAACATCGCCTCCTTCGACACCAGGTACTTCATGAACTCCCAGGCCTCGTCGGGGTGCTGGCTGTTGCTGGGGATGAAGAACGTCCCGGGCGCGACGAGGTTGGTCTTGGCGAGCTCCGGCCTGTCGTCGGGGTACGGGACCGGGACGACACCCCAGTCCAGGTCGGGCGCGAACTCCTTGATGAACGACGGCTGCCATTCGCCGTCGACCACCATCGCCAACTTGCCCTGGTAGAAGGGGTTCTGCGGCGACTGGTAGTCACCGAAGCCGGACACGAACCGCTCGATCTCCTTGATGCCGTACTTCTTGATGACGTTCTCGACGTAGAAGTTCGCACCGGCGATGTTGCCCGGGTCCTCGGGAGTGGGCTTCCCGTTGTCGTACCACTTGCCGCCGTGGGTGACCCCCAGTAGCCGGTAGTCGGCTCCCGCACCGCTGGTCCCGGCGAGGCCCAGCTGCGTCAACCGCCCCTTGCTGTCGGTCTTCGTCAGCTTGCCGATCGCCTCGGCCCACTCGCTGGTCGTGGTCGGCGGCTTCTGCACGCCGGCCGCTGCGAACAGCTTCTTGTTGTAGAACAGCGCGGAGTTGTTGACCGCGATCGGCAGTTGGTAGACCTGATCCTTGTAGCGGCACTGCGCCATCGAGGAGTCGGTGAAGTCACCGAGGTCGAACGAGTCCTTCTTGATGTAGTCGTCGAGCGACCTGATGACGCCCTTCTCCGCCCAGGCGCCCGTCGCACTCCCGAAGTTGTCGGAGATGTCGAACGCGCCCTTGCTCCCCGTCATCGCCGCAAGCTGAGCCTGCGCGTCGGGGTTCGACACGCCCTTGACGACGATCTTGGACTGGCTCTGGTTGAACTTCTTGATCACCTTCTCCAGGGCCTTCGCCTCCTGACCGGTCCACAGGTAGGAGAACCGGAGCGTGACCTTTCCGCCGCCGGACGAGGAGGAGCTGCCCTTGGAACACGCAGCCAGACCGCCGAGACCTGCCGCGGCGATGCCCATTCCGACAAACCGCCGCCGGGAGAGTTGACCTGGTCCAGACATGGGAACCTTCCGAGAGTTCGACTGGGAGAGCTGACGATGGACGCCACAATGGGTGGGCGTGGTCAGTACCAATAGGTATTGCCAGTGGTGAGACGTGAAGGGGTGTCGCGGGAGTGCTCAGCGCCCGTATCGGCGCGGCTACGACCTACACCCTGCCGACGACGCTGCCGGTCTGGGCTCGACCATTGGACCTGCGCGGTACAACTTGGTATCTACCAATTCATTCGGCCGATTCTGGATGATCGGCCGGTAAAGGTCAAGCGTCGGCAGGCCGCGCCGGCGCCTGGGCGAGGTCCGCTTCCGGCCATGGCAACCTCCCGTGTCAACAGGCAGGGACGGTCAGTGATTCATGCCGTACGGCCAAGGCGTGGAGGAATTAACCGCGCGCTTTGTCGATGCCCGGGTGGTAAAGACTTGTACAATCCTCGACGCGAGTGATTCTCCGGACCTCTCGTCAAGCCCCGCTTGCGGGCCGGCACGCGTGAGGACGCCGACGCCTACCGACCACGGAGCTCGCGGGAAGGGCCGGACAGTGAGAGAGATGATTCGTGCCGCCGGCTTGGTGAAGCGGTACAAGAACGTCGAGGCGCTCGCCGGTCTCGACCTCTCCGTCCCCGAGGGCCAGGTGCTCGCGCTGCTCGGCCCGAACGGCGCCGGCAAGACGACCGCCGTTCGCATCCTTGCGACCCTGCTGGATGCCGACGAGGGCACCGCCGAGGTCGCCGGAGTCGACCTACGCAAGGACCCCGACGGGGTGCGCTCGCGGATCGGGTTGTCGGGGCAGTACGCCGCGGTCGATGAGTACCTCACCGGCTACGAGAACCTCGAGATGGTCGGCCGGCTCTACGGACTCGGCAAGGCGAGGTCCGGTCGCCGGGCACGGGAGCTGCTGGAGCAGTTCGACCTGGCCGACGCCGGAGACCGGCCGTCGAAGACCTACTCGGGCGGGATGCGGCGGCGCCTCGACCTGGCCGGAGCTCTGGTCGCGGAGCCGCCGGTCCTGATCCTCGACGAACCCACGACCGGGCTCGACGTCCGTGCGCGGCAGCAGATGTGGGACGTCATCCGCAGCCTGGTCGACGCGGGCGCGACGCTGCTCCTCACCACGCAGTACCTCGAGGAGGCCGACCGCCTCGCCCACGACATCCTCGTCATCGACCACGGCCGGGCCATCGCGCACGGCAGCGCCGACGAGTTGAAGGCACAGGTCGGCGGCGAGCGGATCGAGCTGATCCTGGCCGACGCCGCGGACAGGTCGCGAGCCTGCGAGGCGCTCGCCGCGGTCGCCGTCGGTGAGGTGCAGGTCGACGACAACGGCCGTGCCCTCACTGTCGCCGTGGCGGGCGGGGTGCCGGCGTTGCGCAGGGTGCTCGGCGACCTGGAGTCTGCCGACGTACGAATCCTCGACGTCGGCCTGCGCCGGCCCACCCTCGACGACGTGTTCCTCAGCCTCACCGGACACGCGGCCGAGGAGGACGAGGTGTCCGCCGGCCCCGAAGGCTCCGACGGATCCGGCGTCTCCGAACGAAAGCAGAAACCACGAGAGGTGGCGCGATGAGCACCGGTCCCGTCGGAGCGGTCGTCGACGGGTGGATCGTCGCCCGCCGCAACCTGATCAAGATCAAGCGCGTCCCCGACATCCTCGTGTTCGTACTGATCTCGCCGATCATGTTCGTGCTGCTGTTCGCGTTCGTGTTCGGCGGCGCCATCGATCCGGGCGGCGCGGTGCCCTACCGCGAGTTCCTGATCGGCGGCATCTTCGCCCAGACCGTCGTGTTCGGCGCCACCTTCACCGGCGCGGGCCTTGCCGAGGACATGCAGAAGGGCATCATCGATCGCTTCCGCTCACTGCCGATGTCCCGATCGGCGGTGCTCACCGGGCGTACGACCTCCGACGTCGCCTACAACGTGCTGTCGCTGATCATCATGGGATCCACCGGACTGCTGATCGGCTGGCGGATCCGCGAGGGGATCCTGAAGGCGCTGTGTGCCTTTGCCCTGCTGCTGTTGTTCGCCTACGCGATCAGCTGGGTGATGGCCTACGTCGGACTGCTGGTCCCGAGTCCGGAGGTCATCAACAACGCGTCCTTCATCGTCATCTTCCCGTTGACGTTCGTGTCCAATGCGTTCGTGCCCACCGAGTCGTTCGCGAGCGGTCTGCGCGTCTTCGTGGAGTGGAACCCTGTCTCGGCGGTGACGCAGGCGTCCCGTGAGCTGTTCGGCAATGTCGACCCGCGAGGCCCGGTCCCGGACTCGTGGGCCCTGCAGCATCCCGTCGTCTACACGTTGTTCTGGGTCGTGCTGATCCTGCTGGTGTTCGTGCCGTTGTCCGTACGCCAGTTCCAGAAGGCCAGCCGTCGCTGACCGTCTCGAGCGTCGCCCCTGGCGTACGCAAGTTGCTCAGCCCGCGTAGAGGTTCCTGTGTGCGACCACGAAAGCTTCGATGGATTGCGGCGGCACACCCGTCACGCGTTCCACGTCGGCGGACGCGCGGTCGTAACGGTTCTCCCGGTGCAGCCGGGCCATGGTGGCGATGTGCTGTTCGACGTGCGGCGGCAGGCCCAGGCTCGAGAGCACCTCACGCTCCCAGCGGTCAGGCGGTACGTCCGCATAGGAGACCGGGCGCCCCAGCGCCCGGGAGAACTCCTCAGCCACCTCCGTCATGTCGACCGTGCTCGGCCCGGTCAGCTCGTAGACGTGGCCGACGTGTGGAGCCGGGTTGCGGAGCACGGTGGCGACCACCCGGGCCACGTCCTCCACGGCGACCGGCGACGTACGCCCTGTGCCGAACGGCAGGGCGATCGTGCCGTTCTCCCTGATCGAACGGGCCGCCAGGCTGGTGAACAGGGGATTGTCGAGGAACGACGTCGGCCGGACGTGGACCACCGGCAGGCCCGACCAGTTGAACACCTGCTCCGCCAGCCACTGCAGCCGCTGCTGGTGGGATTCCGACGTACTGGTGGCGGTCATCTGCGACACGGTCATCTGTGAGAGGTCGACCAGGCCGTCCAACCGGCCATGCTCGCGGGCCACGGTCGCCACGACCGTCGCTGCCAGTAGATGGTCCGGCGACACGGGCATGGCGAAGTACATCCGCGCGACCCCATCGAGCGCGGCGGCGACGGTCTCGGGCTTGGTGAGATCACCGACGACGGCCTCCGCGCCCAGCGCACGCAGCCGGTCCGCGCGGTCGTCGTCGCGGCGGACCATGACGCGTACCGACACATTCTGCGCCCTCAGCAGGGAGAGGACAGCGGCGCCCACGTCTCCGGGGCCGGGGATGAGAACCAGCTCGCCGGCAACCATCGGTTGATCTCCTGTCGCCCACGTACGGACCTGATTTCGCTGTCAACCCAGCGTTGCAGGCACGTGACGGGCGTGCGGCGAGATCCTCGCTACGTGAGAAGATCGACTCCCGCTCGGCCTCGCCTTTGCGCGGTACGACCTGTTGAATGGCCAGAGCAAGCGTGTCGTTGGTCTGGAGCCGTCGATGACCACACCGCGGGACCTGCTGATCGTCGTCGTCGAGGTGATGCCCGATCAGCCTGTGGAGCAGGGAAACCTGTCGCTCGCGCTCGCCGGTGCGGAGCTGATCGACCTCCTGCAGGCACAAACCGTCAGGCTGGACGATGATCAGATCGTCCCCACGGGCAGGTCGGCACCAGGTGATCGCCTGTTGGAGAACGCTTCGTCGTCCCTTGCCCGACAAGCGCCCTATGAGTCGGTTGACAACTGGCTGTGGCGCAGGGGCCGGAACCTTTCCGCCACCTACGTGGCCGGACTGGAAGCCGAAGGGGAGTTCACCCGGCAACGTGGCCGCCACCGGAATCCGTTCAGGGCCGGCCAGCTGGTGTTGGCCGATTCGCCTGCCCGCAGCGATGCGGAGGCCCGCTGGGACTCCGACGAGCCCGTCCTCACCCGGCTCGCGGCAACCCTGGGGATCCACGGCCGGCAGGCGACGGAGGTGGCAGGTGCGGTCGACGACTCGGTGGCGGTGGTGCTGGCCGCTGTCGAGGATGCCGTACGCCAGTTGGAGTTCGAACGGCAGCGGCGAGCCATCGAAGAGGCGGCCTACGACAACGTCTGGCGAGACCCCCAATGAACAAGCCGGTCAGCCGATGCCGACGGTCTGGCGTTCGGGCTCGATCACTGCGACGACGCGCTCCTGCTCCCGGGGATACGGCGCCCCGGTTCGATGAGCGTTGGCCGTCCGGTGGCGAGGATCAACGGACCACCTCGTAGTGCAGGTGGGTGACGCCCGGTGCCGGGACAGCCTCGACCAGCCGGAGGCTCACGTGCTGGGAGAGTGACTGGAAGAACGGTCGGCCACCACCGAGCAGGACGGGGATCTGGTGCAGGATCAGCTCGTCGACGAGCCCGGCCGCCAGGGCGGCAGTCGTGACGCCGCCACCCATGAGGCCGACGTCCTTGCCACCGGCAGCGTCCTGCGCGGCCGCGACCGCGTCCTCGATCCCGGTGGTGACCACCGTCTGACGCTCGGGCAGCTCGGCGATCGGCCGATGGGTGAGTACGACCAGCGGCGCGGACGGGTGTGGCGTCCCGCCGTTGATCCACCCGGAGTCGTCGTAGGTGTTGCGGCCGGCGAGCGTGGCGCCGACGCGTCCGGCGGCGGCGTCGAAGACGCGCGCGCTGGCCGCGCTCAGCTTGAACCCGTCGAACACCTGGCTCGGAGTGTCGCCGTCGAAGTACCAGTCGAACAGCATCGTCGCGTCGCCGAGCCCGCGTCCGGCGCCGGGATCCCGTCCGGTGATGTATCCGTCGACCGACACCGACAGGGCGGCGATGACCTTGCTCATGGCGTACGTCCTTTCTGGGTTCCTTCAGGAGACTTTGAGGACCATAGCAGTGCTGAGTTCCCTGAGGGAACCCCGAAGGGTTAGATTGTCGGCATGCAACGGACGAACTTCGGCGAGATGGCGTGCTCGATCGCGCGCACCCTCGACGTCATCGGGGAGCCCTGGTCTCCGCTGGTGCTGCGTGACGTGTACGTCGGGTTCACCAGGTTCGAGCAGATCCAGGCCGACCTCGGGATCTCGCGGAAGGTCCTGACCGAGCGGCTGAACCACCTCGTCGACAACGGGATCCTCGAGCGCCGACCCTACGACGCGCGGCCGCGGTTCGAGTACGTCCTGACCGAGAAGGGTGCCGAACTCTTCGACCTGCTGATGGTCATGGTCGGCTGGGGCGACAAGTGGCTCGCCGGAAAGGCGGGGCCGCCGGTGCTCTACCGTCACCACGCGTGCGGGGAGATCAGCCACGTCGACCTGCGCTGCGCACACTGCGGCGAGCCCATGCACGCCGGCGACATCGACCTGCTTCCCGGACCGGGCGCGGCGACCTGACGCGATCGACTGTCGGTTTCACGACCGGTTGATGCCGGCCCGACCTGACGGTCGTCCCGCGCGCAAGGCGGGGATCTAGCATGGGCGGGTGCTCACTGTGGGGGTCGACCTGGCTGCCGAACCGGCGAAGACAGCCGTCGCCTGGATCGACTGGTCACCCGAGGGGGCTTCGGTCCGCCGGCTCGTGGTCGGTGCCGACGACGCCCTCGTACTCGAAGCACTTCGAGCCGCGGACAAGGCCGGGATCGACTGCCCCTTCGGCTGGCCGGAGCCGTTCGTCGAGTTCGTCAAGGCGCATCACGCCGGCGACGTGGCCGATCCCCGGGAGTTCGCCGGCCGGGACGGGCGCCGCCGGTTGGCGCTGCGGACGACCGACATCTTCACGTACGACACGACAGGGTTGTTGCCGCTGAGCGTCTCGGCGGACCGCATCGGGCACACCGCGATGCGATGCGCCGGGCTGCTCGCACACCTCGCGCAGGACGGGCAGTCGGTGGACCGCTCCGGGGCAGGGGCCGTGGTCGAGGTGTATCCGGCGGCGTCCCTGAAGAAGTGGGGCCTTCCCTCCCGCGGCTACAAGCGTGCCCGGAACGTCGACAATCTTCGGGCGTCGGTGGAGGCCCTCCTGGCCGCGGCGCCGTGGCTGCAGCTCGGCCAGTGGGAGGACGAGTGCCGGCGTTCGGACGACGCCTTCGACGCGGTGATCGCCGCCATGACCGCGCGTGCCGTCAGCCGGGGGCTGGTCGAGCCACTGCCCGAGAAGCACGCATCCGTTGCCAGGACCGAGGGCTGGATCGCCCTGCCGTCCACCTCGATCGACGCGCTCCACAACTAGGGTGCGCGTGCGAGACGGACGCCTGGCTCGTGTCTCCTGCATCGGGCCTGGCTGCGTGGGCGACGTGAGGACTAACGCGGCGGCGAGAAGCCGTGCAACTGGTCCCCGGCAACAACGTAGAGCGATCCGTCCGACCCGACCGCGAAGGAGGAGATCCCTGCCGGCCGGAGAGCATAGGTCCAGATCTTGTTGAGAAACAGATCGAACTGGTAGAAGCCGTTGGCGGCGGTGACGTAGACGCCAGTGGCCGTGACAAGTGGCGACGAGGCGACAGGTGCCGCAACGCTGACCTTCCTCGTCAGCTTGCCGTTCGAATCGACCATCGCGACGTGACCGTCGCGCGTCGTGACGTAGATCTGGCGCAGGAACGATGCCGGCGTGCCGACGATCGGTGTCTCGAGATCGGGCCAAGGCTTCAGGAACTCGCCCGTCAACGGGTCCAGCAACTTGAGTTCACCGTCGCTGCAGCCCATCGCCAGCAGGCCGTTGGGGAGTACGGCAGGTGGGGTCAGACGCGGGAAACCGTCGCGGGATGGGTACTTCATCCACAGCTGTGTCAGGGGATTGCGTCCGTGACCCCATTGGAACGCCGCGACGGTAGCGATGCCGTCGGTCACTATCACAATCGGGAGGTCGGCGGCGGCTCCGTCGATGGCCGCACACGTCGGCTCCCACAGATGCTGCGTCCTTGGCAACGAGGCTCTTGCGGCCGTGGTGTCGCCATGGTCCACGGGCCGCTCGTGGCTCCTCTCCGCCATCTCGGTGTCCTGGCAGCCCTCATGCGTCGCCGGCAGAACCCGTGACAACCCACCGCCACCTCCAGCCGTGAAGATGAAGGTGGTGCTGTACCACACATTCGCGAGCACCAGGCCGTCCTGGTTGAAGGCGATCAGCAACGTCCACTGGCGATCAAGTGGGAAGTTCAGATAGGCCAGGTTGAGGAACACCAGGGCGCCACCGTCGGAGAGATTCCACACCTTCGGCGAGCCGAACAGGAGGGTCCGGTGATCGGGATCGTCGGCGGGGCCCTGCGGCGTCCAGCGCCAGCGTTCGTTTCCGTCGCGGTCGAAACAGACGAGGACGCTCTCCATGAAGTTGGAGAACAGCGAGTAGACGCGGCCGGCATCGTCGATGGCGGGCGTGGATCCCCACTGCTCGCTGGTTCCCCCGGACCTGCTCCAAAGTTCCACGCCGTTCAGGGCACGGTACTTTCGCAGCTGTCCGACGCCATCGGCGAGATATATCGAATTATCGAGTGGGTCGATGATCGGAGATCCACCACCGGGAGACGGCGTACTGCGGCGCCATCGATGATCTGAGAAACCGCCCGTTCGTACGGCGGCGTACCCGCTGTTGGCCGAGTCCCCCTGGAACTCGGTCCAGGTAGTGCGAAACGGTTTCATGGACGCCACCAGCGCGCTCGTTGCGATTCACAGATGGAGACATCGAGCAGTTCGTTCGTATCGATGCTACTCCTCATGTTTCGCCAGTCCAGTGGTCCTTCCGGGCGGACTCTCGACCTACGCGCCGGATCTGCGTCCGTCGTGCCTTCATGCGGCTCGCGACGACTGTTGACGCTGCCGTTAGCATGATGGTCTTCGCGGATACTGTGATCAACGAGTCGACATCCCGAACCTTGTTGGGGGAGGTTCGACGGTGGGGAGCACGTTGTCGTCGCCCGACCAGCATGGTGGCCAGGGCGTCCCTTCCGGCGCCGCGACCGAAGAACGCTTCGCCACCGTCCTTCTTCTCCTCGTCCCGGATCAGAGCGCGAGCCGTGCGGCGGAGTCCGAGTTGACCGCCTGGAGCGACCGTGACTGGAAACGGTTGCTCATGGACCTACCGACCGACGCGTCCAGTTTCCTCGTCCGGTTCGAACGCCCGTGGGACGCCGTCATCGAGGACCTCCACCAGTGGTGGACGGCGGCCAGACACCGAAGGGTGCGGTCGGACGAGGACCCGAGCTCGGTGCTCGGCTACGTCGGGTTCACGTTGCTGACACTGGTGTCACTGCGTCACTCCGACGAGGTCCGGCATGGTCGTACGCAGGCAGACACGGCTGCACTGCCGTCAACCCACGATTGCGAAGGCATCTGCAGGCCCCTGGTCGCCGAGCCCGTCGTGCGCGCGGCGATCCGTACGCTGTACGGCCCGCAAGCAGGGCTTGGCGATGACCAGGCCCTCAGTCGAACGGCAACGAACGAGCGGCCGGCCTGGAAGGAGTGGGAGAAGGCCAGGTTCGACGAACTCACCTTCCATCGGCACGGCACGACGTCGTTCATTCTCACCGGGACCGCGGAGGAGGTTCACGGCCGGGCCAGCACGTACGCCCTGAAGTGCCTGCTCCACCCCTTCCTGCGTTCGGCGAGCGTGGTCCGGTCGACCGACGACTACATGGCTGAGTACGGCCAGCCCACCGAGAAGTTGAAGCACGTGGTGCGGGTGTGGGCCAGTAGTCCGAACTGGATCCTGATGGACTTCGTGGAGGGGGAGACACTGGCCGAACACCTGGCGCGCCGTGCGGACGAAGCGCCCGCGGCCCGGCAGTCGAGTCTTCTTCGAGTGATGCCGAAGCGCTTCCGCGACCGGATGCTGCGCCGGCGAAGGGCGTCGGAGGAACGCGTGGTCCGGGTCGACCTGCTCGAGGAGGTCGGCCGGGCGCTCCTGGCGGCGTTGGCCGACTTGGAGCGAGTCGATCTGCGGCACTGCGACCTGTCACCCTCGAACATCATCGTGAACGCGGACAGCGGTGAATACGTTCTGATCGACCTCGGTGTCAACTATCTCTACGTGCACGCGGTCGCCGGTCAGGGTGGTCCGGACGCCGGGTACGTCGCTCCCGAGGTGCGCCGCAGCGGCAGTGGTGCGTACACCTCCGACCTCTTCTCCCTCGGTCAGCTTCTCGTCACCGCCGCCGCGCCGAAGCGTCACCAGGACGGTTTCGTCCCGGATTCGTTGTACGCGGAGACCCCGATCCTGGCGAGGTTCATCGAGGATCTCGTCGACGGCGAGCCGACGCATCGGCTGTCGCTCTTCCGGCCCGATCCGGCCGAGCCGTTGTACCCACAACTGCGCACCCTGCTGGACGAGGAACTCGCCGGCGTCCAGGCGGCACGAAACGATCGTTCGACTGCGCCGGGCCTGCTGGCCGATCTGGTCGGCTTGTTCAGGCCGCTGTCGGGTGCGCCGGGAAGCCAGTGGCGGTTGTGGAAGGTCCGTAGGCGCCAGGGCCTGTATCGGGATCCGTCCCGTGGGATGCACGTACGCTGGCTTCTCTTCTGGGCCTGGTTGTCGGGCGCGGCCTGGTACGTCGCGGCGACGATCGTGCTGTGGTGGTGGGCGCGGGACCTCGGCTGGGACTGGGGCAACCAGGCGGTCACCGCGCTGAGCCGACTCAGTGGTGCGTCGCCGGACACCTTTCCGTACCTCGACGACTTACGACAGCCGGACTACCGCGTCCCCGACCTGGTGGCCAACCTGCCGGCCCGGATGGTGTGCCTGAGCTTCCTGCTGGTCTGCGCGCGCTACTACCAGAACCTGTTCGCAGGTCTCACCCCGCTGGTGACGGGCCTTGGACAGGGCCGGCTGAGCAGGCTCGCGGTCCTTGCCGAAGTGCACATGCGGCTGGCCACTGTCGTGGGGCTCGTGCTCGTCGTGCCGACCACCTTGGTTCAGCAGGCGTGGTGGCCGGTGTGTACGACGATCGGGATGGTCGTCACGTCACTGTGCAACTGGACGTGTCGCAGGTTCGCACAGACGGCTGTGGCCGAGGCGCGGAAGGCGGGACTGTCCACGGTGCCGTCGGGGCGGATCGCCGAGTTGGAGGAGTTCTGCCGCTGGGCGCCGTCGTCGACGTTCTACACGTTCACCGTGGCGGTCATCCTGGTGTGTATGCACCTTGGTGTCGCCACCGACCTGCCCGTCTACGCGGCGGGCGTCACGTTGACGAACGCGGTCCTCTTCTACGGCATCAAGTGCAGTGGCAACAGCGCCGCCGACGTCCGCGCGGCGCTGGGCAGGGCATGCCTGGCGGCCGAACGGCTGCGACACACGCGGCACCTTGTGAGCTCCGGCCCAGCTGATGCGGCTACGTCTGGTCCGCTTTCTTCGCCATCGCGTTCGCCAGAATACCGAGCCCGACCGCAAGGAACAGACCTGTCATGACCCGGCCGAACGAGCTGAACCCGAATGGAAAGGCGTCGAAGGCGGTATTCGGCTGAATCATCGTCCAGGCGACGAAGGCGCCCACAGGAATTGCCGCCCGCACCCAGTTCTGCCAGCCCGAAACCTCTTTTACCGAGAGCAGGTACAGCCCGGCCGCCAGCACCATGAGCACCAGATAGACAACCATCATCTGGTGTGGGTAGGTAATGCGGGTAACGGAGTCACCTCCACTGCCCGTGGTCGTTGAGCCGTAGCTCATCGCCACGCCATGCAGAGCAAGTACCTCGGCAGGCACCAGTGCGGCCACCGCGTCCTGCCATCGGCCAACCTGTTCCAGGGGCAGTGATTCCTGGCCGCCCTGCGCCTTGCCGGGTTCGTCCTGCACCTGGCCGGCCGTAGGTGCCGCCTGCCGCACACTCTTCGCGGCCTGCGTGGCCGGTTCGCTCGCGTACGCGAGCGAAGCTGTGCTGGGCGCAGCAAGTCTGCGCCGGGTGATGGCTCCGTACAGAAGAGAACTCATGGGGACTCCGTTCCGCGGGCCGTGTACCGCCGGTTGTATCCGTGCGGCAGGAGAAGCCCGGGAGTCGCTTGCGTTCAAAGTCTTGCCGTGAGCATGGAGCGACGGGCGGAGGGCGTCAAGAGCCAAGGTGGTCGACGCGCGACCCCCCGGCCGACGTCCGTTCGCTCGCCCACCAGGTCACGGCAAGAGGTCACGGGCACAGGGTGCGCAAGCAGGACTTGACGGTCCATGACCAGAGCTCCGGGCTGCCGGCCACGGCATGACCCCAGTCCAGTCGCACTGTGATCGCTTCGTGATCAACAGGAGTCTTGTGGGGAGTGGATCATGGGTTGATGCTTGCGTGCAATCGAGCTGCCGGCACTGCTCCTGGCGACGTTCGCAGTGCATCGCAGCTCGCTGGGGGGAGTTGTGGGGTGGCGATTCTCATAGGCGCACTCTCGATTGTCTGCGACCACGCCTTCGTTGGTTCGTCACCGCCCGAGCAGGCCTGCACGCCCTCTGGGTGAGCGTAACGCGCTGCCTTCTTCCACGGCCGGACACAGCCTCAACAAAGTCCCGAAAACAGGAGCCGATCATGGTCCCACCTACCGAAGACAGGAACGCAACCGACGACGCGATCGATGTCCCTTCCGCCGAGAGGACCGTCGAGACCCAGCCCGCGGGCGAACTCGCCGAGGGCCGGGGCGACGTCCGGACCGGGCTGATCACACGAATGGGACTGATCGACGTCCCCGTCCAGTTCGAGGTACGGGACGGCCTGGCGATCTTCGAAGGCGACATCATCCTCGGCACGGTCGAGGAGCTCGAGAACGGCGTCAGCGCCGCGGCCGAGTCGGCGCGCGACTTCACGAAGGGACTGCACGCCGGGGTGAGGCCCGGAACCGTCGTCGACGTCGTTCCCCCGGAGAACGACGAGTCGCTGCTCGCAGGTGCCGTCATCATTCCGGGGGCAAACTTCCGCTGGCCGCTGGGGCGGATCCCGTTCGAGGCCGCCGGCAACCTGACCCAAACCGCTCGCGACGCGCTGAACCGTGCCGTGGACCACTGGCACGATCGCACCCGGCTGTCCTTCAGAGCTCGACGGGCAGGGGACCCCGCGTGGCTCACCTGTCAGGACTCCACCGAGTGCAGCTCCGCGGTCGGCCGGCGGGGCGGTCAACAGACCGTCAACCTGTCCGCCGGCTGCGGGTTCGGCGCCACCGTGCACGAGCTCGGGCATGCGGTCGGCCTGTGGCACGAGCAGTCCCGCGAGGACCGCGACCAGTTCGTCCGGGTCAACTGGGCCAACATCCAGTCCGGCAAGGCACACAACTTCGACCAGCACATCAACGACGGCGATGACGTCGGAGGGTACGACTACGGCTCGATCATGCACTACGGCGCCACGGCGTTCGGCATCGTCGATCCGGACGGCAGGACGCGGGTGACGCTCGAAGCGCTCCGGCCGATGCCCCCGGGCGTCATCATGGGTCAGCGGGCCGGGCTCAGTGTCGGGGACCGGGCCGCGGTCGCGGTGATGTATCCGAACCTGTATCCCAACTCACGCAATGCCTGGGTGGGAAGGTTCGTACCGGGCGTGGCGAACAGCCTGCTGTACTACGCGCCCGCCCAGCAGGTCTGGTACCTCGGAACCACGACCGGGGGTGCGTTGTCGTTCACCCGGGTCGGTGACACTTCCGGCTTCGGCAACCTCGACGACGGTCGCCCCATCTGGATCGGCGACTTCACCGGCAACGGGACCACCGACGTGATGTTCTACTACCCGGGCGACGACAACTGGTGGCTGGGCGAGATGTCGGGTGGCCAGCTCCAGTGGCGGCTGGTGGGGAACACCGCCGGCTTCGGGCACGCGATCAACGACGGCCGGCCGTTCTGGACCGGCGACTTCACCGGCAACGGCTCGACCGACGTGTTGTTCTACTACCCGGGCGACGACAACTGGTGGCTGGGCGAGATGTCCGGCGGCCAGCTGCGGTGGCGGTTCGTGGGCAACACCCGCGGTTTCGGGCACGCGATCAACGACGGCAGGCCGTTCTGGGTGGGGGACTTCACCGGCGACGGGTCGACCGACGTGATGTTCTACTACCCCGGCGACGACAACTGGTGGCTCGGCACCATGTCGGCCGGTGGGCTCGGATGGTCCCTGGTCGGAAACACCAGAGGGTTCGGGCACGCGATCAACGACGGCCGGCCGTTCTGGACCGGTGACTTCACCGGTAACCGGTCGACCGACGTGATGTTCTACTACCCCGGCGACGACAACTGGTGGCTGGGCGAGATGTCGGGCGGGCAGCTGCGGTGGCGATTTGTTGGCAACACCCGCGGCTTCGGCCACGCGATCAACGACGGCCGGCCGTTCTGGACCGGTGACTTCACCGGAACTGGCGCGACCGACATCATGTTCTACTTCCCGGGCGACGACAACTGGTGGCTCGGGCGGATGGACACCGGCTCACTGACCTGGAACCTCGCGGGCAACACGCGCGGCTTCGGGCACGCCATCAACGACGGCCGGCCGTACTGGATCGGCGACTTCACCGGCGACGGGAAGGCGGATGTCCTTTTCCACTACCGCGGTGACCTGAACTGGTGGCGCGGCGCGGTCGGATCGGGACAGTTCGCATGGACGCTGGCAGCGACCTGGTGACACACTGACGAGTGAGCGGGGACAGACGTGGACCGATGAGTCGGGGGGCGGGCGTGAAGGTGGCGTGCTTCGTGGTGCTGCCGCCGGACGCGCTCGCCACCCCGTCCGAGGAGCCGGTGACGGTCCGCGTGTCCATCCAGGACGTGACCATGGCCGACGAGTCGTCCGTCGCGGTGGCCCAGACGGTGGCCGAAGCGCACGATCGAACCGATGTGGAGGGCCCGTACGTCGTCGAGGCCGACCTGAGACCCGGACGGCAGTACGCGGTGTATGCGCACGTGAGCCGTTCGGGGGACCTGGCGCCCGCTTCCGGGGACTTCATCAACACCGAACGGGTTCCGTTGCCGACCGGCTCGACGGGCAGCATCGCGTTCCATGTCGAGATTCCCGTACGCCGGATCGACTGACGCAACCCAACCTTGCGTCCGGCCGACGGTGGGGTCTCGCCGCCCTGCCGGAGAACGTGGCGGCCGCGGAAACCCTGCCTGAACAGGGGTCCCGCGGCCGGCGCACGGACTCCGTCCGTCACTTCAGGGCAACGTAGTCACCGGCCGCCGAGACGGACGCGACGGTGGAACTGCCTGCGTAGGACCACCGCCAGTAGCCGGTGGCGCCGGCCGTCGTGGTCGTCTTCAGGTAGCCGTTCGCGTCGGTGTAGGCGGTCCTGACCGTGCCGTAGGTGCTGCTGCCTGCCTTGCGGAACTGCAACTTCACCGGCTGGCTCGCGTAGCCGACGAACGTCGTGGCGTCGTCGGTGGTCGCGCGGGTCAGCCGCCCGGTCACTGTGAGCTTGCCACCCTTGGCGACCGGCTCCGGGGAGGCGTTCACGCTGAGCTTCGCGACCTTGTAGAGGATGACGCTGTCCCCGGCGGAGACCGAGCCCGCGGTCGTGCTGCTTCCGCCGAACGACCACCGCCAGGTCCCCGACGTGGTGGCGGTGACGGTCGTCTTCACCGTGCCGTCCGTGGCGGAGTTGATCGTCTTGACGGTGGCGTACGAGGTGGCTCCGGCCTTCCTGAACTGCAGCCGCACCGGCTGGCCGCCGTAGCCGACAGAGATCTTGTCGCCGTTGACGTCCCAGGCGTTCCAGTTGGGCTGGGTGAGGCGGCCGGTGACGGTGAGGGTGGCGTTCTTCCGGACGGGTTCGGGGGTGGCGTTCGCCGTCGCCAGCCTGGTCTCCTTCAGCAGGAGGACGTTGTCGGCGGGATCGCTGTAGAGGTTGTACTGAACGCCGTCGTAGGTGTAGCCGCTCATCCGCAGCTGGACCGGGCGGCCGGCGGAGGAGTTGTCCAGGCTGTACTGGGCGATGATCGCCGTGCCGGTGCAGGTCAGCGTGGTGGCGGTGCGCGGCACGCAGGTCATGTTCGCGCTGTCCGGTCCCTCCAGGTACTGGAAGAAGAGGCCGCCGAAGCTGCGGAGATGGGCGTCGACCGTGCCCAGCCCTCCGGAGTCCTCGGAGATCTCGACGGTGACCGGGACTGTGCGGGTGATCGAGCCGCTGGTCCCCATCACGATCGGCTTGCCGTTGTTGATCGTGGTGCTGGTGATCTTGGTGTCGTAGTACTCGGCGTTGGCCGGTGACGACAGCGCCAGACAACCGGCGACCGCCCCGGCCGCAAGCAGGGCGGCGTTGCGCACAGATTTCAAGGATCCCCCTGGAGCAGAACATCACCGCCACATGCGGTGCGCGCATCCTGCCACACCCCTCGGTAAGGGTGCACTCAGTCCCAGGAGATGCCCGCGTAGCGGTCGAACTCTTCACGGCTGCGCTTCACCGAGTCGAGCTCGTCGAGCTGGGTGTGGTCCTGTTCCAGCAGCAGGTACTCGAAGTTCGGGCACTTTCCGGCAGCGTCGATGATCGCCTGGATGGGCATCACGCCCGTACCGATCTCGGTGAAGCAGAGCGGGTCCTTCGTCTCCAGGAACGACTCGATCGTGATCTCGACGTTCTTGTCGACGGGCCCGTCGAACATCACCACGGGCTGGGGTGCGTCGCGAGGGAAGTCCTTCTGGTGAAGGAGAACCAGCCGATCGCTGTACTTCTCGATCATCGCGACCGGGTCCTGTCCGCCGCGCATCATCCAGTAGGTGTCCATCTCCACGAACACGAGTTCCGGGTCGGTGTTGGCCATGACGAGGTCGTAGACCGTACGACCGTCGACGAGCTGAAACTCCTGATAGTGGTTGTGGTAGTAGAACCGCATCCCTCGTTCGCGGCACAGCTCCCCGACGTGGTTGAAGAACTCCGCGCGGCGCAGCACGTAGTCCAGATCGCCGTACGGATAGAACTCGATGTCGCAGCCGATCTGGGTGTTGCCGAGCTCGCGGTGGTAGTCGAGGATCGCCGGCAGGCGCTGCGGGTCCAGGGGATTGACGTGGCAGCCGACCACCTGCATGCCGAGCCGGTCCAAGGTGGTGCGAAGCTCCTTGGCCGGGACGCCGAACCCGATTCCGTCGTCGGTGCCGGCGTTGTGGTTCGCTCCCTCGAAGTTCCGGTAGCCGAGTTCGGCCAGCCGTTCCAGAGTCCCGTAGGTGTCCCGGGCCATGGACTGCCTGACGGAGTACAGCTGAATGCCCACTCTCACCGACACGCTCGTCACCTCCGCGTGGATCGCTTCGTTGGTGCGTGCGCTCGCAACGCTACAAGGGCCGGCGTAGGTGGAGCTACAGGTCGGGCCGGGGCTACCAGGTGCCGCGGTGGACGACCTCGTCGAAGGGGCGACGGTTCGGCCTGGTGATCGGCCGCAGCGGCCGGTCGGCCGGATATCCGACGCCGAGCAGGTAGGCGACGAGGTGGTCGTCCGGTACGCCGAGGATGCCGCGTGCCTTGTCCTGGTCGCTGACCGAGGAGTGACCGGTGCCGATGCCCAGGTCGGCGGCGGCGAGCGCCATGGCGTAGGTGGCCTGGCCCAGGTCGTACTGGTCGATCTGGCTGTTCCGGTCGTCGGGTGGTTGGGGAAGGACCAGGGCGATCGCGGCGGGGGCGTCGGCGATGTGACGCGCGCCCTGCCACACCGTCGAGAGCTCGGCGAGCTGGTCGCGGTCGGTCACGATCACGAAGTCCCAGTGCTGGCGGTTGGACGCGGACGGCGCCCGCCGGGCAGCCTCCACGATCCGGTCCAGGTCGGCGTCGCTGACCGGATCAGGACGGTAGGAACGAACGTTGCGGCGGGCTCTGATCGCGTCCCACGTTTCCATGCCGTACGACCTCCTGAGGGAATGGTCCGACGATTGACACATACGATCAGCCAGTCGTACTTTACCGATCTGGTCGTCGCGCTTCTCGACGGAAATGAAACGCGCCCGCTTCGTGTCGAGAGGAAAGCGCTTCCCTTTTCGACGGGGCCGGGGAGAGCCACCGCGCCGACAAACCGGCCTGCCCATCCATGCCGATGGGGAGAGAAGGGAAGACGCGATGAACCAGTCGAACGAGTCGAACCAGTCCCAGGGACCGTCCCGCCGCTCGTTGCTCTACGGAGCCGCCGTCATGGCCGGCTCCGCGATGTTGGCGGGGTGCAGTGGCGACGGCGGCACGAAGTCGTCCGAGGGTGACAACGGCAAGTCCGGCGGAGGGTCGGGCAAGAGCCAGAGCCCGTCGAACGCGAAGGGTTCGGCGACCAAGCCACTGACGCCGCCCTCCACCCTGCACGAGGCGCCGAGCCTGGCCGCACTGGTCAAGGCGGGCAAGCTTCCCGCGCTCAAGGACCGCCTGCCCGACCACCCCTACGTCCTGCCGCACAACTGGGTGACCCCCGGCAAGTACGGCGGTCAGCTCAACCTCGTCGACATGACGACGGCGGGTGGCACCTACGGCTCGGTCCGCGAGCACATGTACGGCTTCTCGCCGCTGCGCTGGCTCAACGACGGCCAGGACGTCGGGCCCGGCCTGGCGGAGAGCTTCGAGTCCAACGCCGAAGCCACCCAGTGGACGTTCCACTTCCGCAAGGGGCTGAAGTGGTCCGACGGCCAGCCGTGGACAACCGCCGACGTGATGTTCTGGTGGGAGGACTGGACCCTCTACCCGGGTACCGGCCAGGTGCCGCCGGACGAGCTACGGTCGGGCAGCGGCAAGGTCGCGAAGCTCGAGGCGCCGGACGCGCAGACCCTGGTCGTCACCTTCGACAAGCCTGCTCCGATGCTCGCCCAGCAGATGGCCGCTTACGCCAACGGCGGCGACGGTGGAAACGGCCGGATCTGGTCGATGCCGAAGCACTACCTCAAGCAGTACCACCCCAAGTACACCCCAAGCGTCGGTGAGGACTGGGCCTCCGCGGGTGGTGACTTCGTCAAGCGCTACCTGTTCGCCACGAACCCCGACTGTCCGACGATGACCGGCTGGAAGCTGAAGAGCCTCAAAGAGGGGAGCTCCATGGTGTGGGAGCGCAACCCCTACTACTACGAGGTCGACAAGGAAGGGAACCAGCTTCCCTACGTGGACGAGGTTCGGGTCACCCTCACCTCCGACCAGCAGGTCGCGCTGCTCCAGATCCAGACCGGCAAGATCGACTTCGCCCACTGTTCGTTCATGGGCATCGGTCTCGGTGAGTACGCCGGCATCAAGAGCTCCTCGGCCAAGGCCAACACGAGCATCCAGCTGTGGAACAGCGGGTCGGGCACCGGGCAGATGTTCTTCCTCAACTACGACTACCAGGACCCGAAGCTGCGCAAGCTCTTCCGCGAGCCGAAGTTCCGGCAGGCACTCTCCCACGCCGTGGATCGGTCGAAGATCCAGAAGGCCATCTACTTCAACCAGGGCACGCCCACCACCGGCACCGCGAGCCCGGCGTCGACGGAGTTCAACGCCGACCAGCAGGGCAAGCAGGACTACCAGAAGTGGCGCAGCAGCTATCTGAAGTACGACCCCGCGAAGGCCAAGCAGCTGCTGGACGAGCTGAACGTCAAGGACACCGACGGCGACGGGTGGCGGGAGCTGCCCGACGGTTCCAAGCTGGCGCTGGAGATCGACTTTCCCGCCGACGAGGGACCGGACGCCAAGAAGGTCGACGCGTACATGGAGAACGACTGGAAGGCGGTCGGCCTGAACGTCAAGCGGGTCCCGATCCCGCCGAACTCCTTCGACGACCAGTGGACCTCCGGAAAGCTGATGGGCCACACGAACTGGGAAGTGTCCAACGTCGGCAGCAACCTCGTCCAGCCGTACTGGATCGTGCCGATCGAGAGCTCTCGCTGGGCGCCGCTGGAAGGCCAGTACTACGCCGTGCGGGGCTCGGACCTGGAGACCAAGGAACGAGACGTCGACCCCTACAAGCGCCACCCTCCGCGGATGGAGCCGGAGAAGGGCGGGCCGATCGAGCGGATGTGGAAGTTCTACGACCAGGCGAAGGTCGAGCCGGACCCGGTCAAACGGAGCAGCCTGATCTGGCAACTGCTCAAGATCCACATCAACGAGGGGCCGTTCTTCCAGGGCAGTGTCGGCAACTATCCGGTGATGGAGGTCCACAAGAAGGACCTGCACAACGTGCCTACGCACGACAACCTCGCGTTCGGCGGCCTGACCGGCCCCTGGGGCCACCCGACTCCCGCGGTGTACGACCCGGAGTGCTTCTACTGGGAGGACCCCGGCAAGCACAACGTCTGACGGCCGGCAAACGTCCGGGCCCGCCTGCTCCCGCCGGAGCGGGCGGGCCGGCGTCCACGGCTCAGCCGGGACGGTTCTCCGTCGCGGCGGGGTCACGGTCTGGCAGGTTGAGCCGTTTCAGTCGCTCGTACGCCCCACTGATGTGTTTGTCGATCGCGTCCTGCGCGGCCTGCGGGTCGCCGAGCGCGAGGGCGTTCCGAAGCTCCAGGTGCTCAACGTGCCCTACATCGAGAAAGTCCGGAAAGCTGGCGTTGCGGGCGCGGAGGAAGACCGTCACCTGTCCGCGGATGGATGCCCACACCCGCTGTACCCGGCTGTGCCCGCAGTACGCGTAGATGATGTCGTGAAACCGAATGTCGAGCTGGGCGGCGTCCTCGGGATCGGGCGTGGTGTGCACCTTCTTCATCTGCTCGAGCACGGCGTCCATCTCCGCAAAGCCCTCGCCCCGCATCCGGGTGCAAGCTCGACTTGCGGCCAGCCGTTCGATGGCGCCGCGAAGAGTGTGCACCTCCTCGATGTCGGCCTTGGTCAGCGTGCTCACGAACGCGCCCCGGTGGCGGCGGAGTTCGACGTGTCCCTCCTCTTCCAGACGCGCGAACGCCTGCCGGATCGGGCCACGGCTCACCTGGAGGGCGTCGGCCAGCTGGGACTCCTTGAGGTGCTCGCCGGGCTGGAACCGTCCCGTGGTGATCATCTCGCGGAGTACGTCGGTCACGAGGTCCCCGAGCGCGCGCTGCGACGGCAGCGGCGAGACGATGCCCTCGGGCATCAGGAGGCCACCTCCTCCAGGCCGGCGTGGCGGGCAGGTGTCCGGGCGGACGTGCCCGCGCAGCGTTTCTGAGCCGGCGTTCCGGCAGAACCACTCCGCTGGCACTGTCGCAGATCGGACAGGGATTGTAAACAATTTGTCATTGACACCTTTTGGATCACCGGGAGACACTCGTGGCCAATCTCGCGTCATGGTCCGGAAGTGCCTCCCCACCAAGAAGTGAGGCTCCAGGGTTATGAGCACCGATACGTCCGCTCACGTCAGCAGGGTCCGGCTCGGGCCCTTTCCGCCCGCGGCTCCCAGCGATCCCGACGCACCGCACGTGCTGGCAGCGCGTGTCGACGTGGACGCCTCCGCCGTCTCGGGGCCGCTCACCAGGGTCTGGGAGAGCATCGGATACGACGAGATCAACTGGACCTACACCCCGACCGGCAAACGCCTGCTGCGTAAGTTCGGGGAGTTCTCCGGTGGCGGCTACCACGTGCGCCCGCACTACGTCTTCTGCTCGGGCAGCGGGTTCGGCATCCCGCACTGGGGTTCGGGCAACGTCTACCACGAGGACGACGACGGGAAGCCGTACTACGACTTCACCATCGTCGACCAGGCATACGACGCGATCGTCGGCGCGGGGCACCACGTGCTCGTCGAACTCGGCTTCACCCCGCGCGACCTGGTGCCGCCCGAGGCGGCCGAGCTGACCGTCACCCCGAGCCCGACCGTCTACACCTCCTACGAGGCCGGCACCTGGGGTTACCCACCCCGCGACTACGACAAGTGGGGCGGCCTGGTCGAGGCGCTCGTACGCCACTGCCTGGAGCGGTATGGCGAGGCGGAGGTGCTCACCTGGCTGTGGGAACTGTGGAACGAACCCGACATCAACTACTGGCGGGGCACCCCGGAGCAGTTCAACGAGCTCTACACCGTGACTGCACGGGCCGTTCGCAACGTGCTCCCGAACGCCAAGGTCGGCGGCCCGACCGTTACCAGCGGCGGACTCGAGTTCCTCAAGGGCTTCCTGGACTACACCTCCAGCCGCGACGAGCCGCTGGACTTCGTTTCCTACCACACCAAGGGATGTCGCTTCCCGACCCGGGAGTACCGCCCGGTCGACAGCCAGCCGACCGAACGGCTGAACCCGTCGTCGACGAAGATGCTGTACGACCTGCGCGAGTTCAACCGGGCCATCGCCACGTACGAGCCCTACCGCAACCTTCCGGCGATCGTGGACGAGTGCGACGCAGCCGTCCCGGCACACTTCGGCCGCTACGACAACCGCAACTACGAGTTCCAGAACACCGAGTACTACCCGGTCTTCCAGGTCAAGCTGATGAAGAAGATCCTGGACCTGAACGCGAACGAGACCGTGCAGGTGCAGCGGGCGACCTCGTGGAGCTTCTACTTCGAGGGGGAGCGGTTCTTCGAGGGCACGCGATCGTTCCTCACCGCCGGAGGGATCGAGAAGCCGTTCCTGAACGCGTACCGCATGCTGTCACTGCTCGGCGACGAGCGGGTCGAGGCGACCTCCGACGCGGCCTGGAACGTCCGTGCGCTGGACGACACCGATGGCTCCAGCATGCCCGAGGAGGTCGACGTCCTCGCCTCGCGCGATGACAACGGCACCTTGACGGCGCTGGTGTGGCGGCACATCGACGACCAGTACCACACGAGCGAGCAGGAGACGGCCGTCAATCTGACCTTGCGCAACCTCCCGGCGCGGAAGTATCGGCTACGCCACTACCGGGTGGATGCCGAGCACAGCAACGCGCACACCGTGTGGAGGTCGCTCGGGTCGCCGCAGGACCCGACCGACAAGGAGCTTGCCGAAATCACCGCGAGACAGGGGCTTGAGGAGTTCGAGCCAGCCCGCACGGTCGAGGCCCATTCGAGCAGTGTCACGTTCGGCATCTCCCTTCCGTTGCCTGCGGTGTCGCTGCTGATCCTGGAGCCCACCGACTGAACGCGAGACCTTCTCGCTGAGCCGGATTCGTTCGACGAGCGACGACCATGAGCGGGCGTGGCCAATGACGACCAGATCCATACCGTTCACGCGGCGGGAGGCGAAGCGGGCGGCGCGCGCCCCGACAGCGCAGGTGCGCGCGCCCTCCGGCCGGGACCCGAAACGGACCTTCTGGATCTGGATCTTCCTGCTTCCCACGGTGGTTCTCTACGGCGTCTACACGCTCTACCCGATCGTCGCGAGCTACTGGTACTCGCTGGTGGAGTGGAACGGGTTCGACGCCGACCAGCGGTTCGTCGGAGTCGCGAACTACCAGCAGGTGCTCGAGGACCCGTTCTTCCTGAACTCGTTCAAGGTCACGTTGCTGTTCATGGTCCTGGTGGTGCCGGCCCGGGTGCTGCTCAGCCTGCTGCTGGCCATCGTCCTGAACTCACCCAGGCTTCCGCTGGTCGGCGTGCTGAGGTCAGCGTTCTTCATCCCCGTGGTCACCACCACGGCGATCATCGGCGTGGTGATGCGGTTCGTTCTCGACCCGGCCACCGGCCCCGTCAACAGCGTCTTGCAGGCGTTCGGAGTGAACGGCATCGACCTCCTCGGTGGTCAGAACACCGCACTGCCCACGGCGGCAGTGCTCTACATCTGGAAGTTCTTCGGCGTCACGATGATCTACTGGCTGGCCGCGCTGCAGACGATCCCGCACGAGATCTACGAGGCGGCCCGGATCGACGGGGCGAGCGCCCGGCAGATCTTCCGGCACATCACGCTGCCGCTGCTGAAGCCGTTCCTGATCATCATCACCGTGCTTACCGTCGAGGAGACGTTTCACAACTTCGACCTGATGTACACACTGACTGGTGGCGGACCCTACTTCCACACCGAGATCATCGAGATCTACATCTACCGCTGGGCCTTCGCCGCCTCGATTCCCCAACTGGGGCACGCGTCCGCGGCCGCGGTGCTGTTCGGGCTGCTGGTCGCGGTCGTGGGCGCGATCCAGTTGTGGGGCGTCCACACCGCCCGCCGGATGAGGAGGTCGACACCATGACTCATCAGACCACGGTCGGCGTCCGGCACGGCTCGCAGTCGCAGCGGACGCTGCGGGCAGGAAGGGTCGCGCGGCGCCTGCCGTGGTGGATCGCGGCGGCCTTCCTGGTCGGCACCGCACTGTTGTGGGTGTTCCCGTTCGTCTGGATGGTGTCCGCGTCCCTCAAGGACAACATGGAGATGTTCGCCGGCGGACTCGACCTCTTTCCCAAGCACCTCGTCTGGTCCAACTACACCCGGGCCTGGAACGACGCGCACTTCGGCCGTTACCTGGTCAACACCGTGGTCATCACCGTCGTCACCGTCGCGATCGTCACCATCCGATGTGCGACCTGCGGGTACGTGCTGGCGCGCTTCCGCTTCAGGGGATCGCGCATCTTCATGGGTGTGCTGGTGGCGACGCTGTTCGTCCCGACCGGTTACACGATCATTCCGATCGTCAGGATCTCCATGCAGCTGGGTCTGATCGACTCGCTGGCCGGGATGATCCTCGCTCTCAGCGGTGGGGCATACGTCTCGGCGATCCTCATCTACTACGGCTACTTCCGGAAGATCCCGCGCGAGCTCGAGGAGGCGGCGGTCGTCGACGGTGCGGGGTTCGTCCGCACCTTCTTCTCGGTGATGCTTCCGCTGGCGATGCCGGTCACCGCGACCGTCGCCGTGCTGACGTTCATCACGACCTGGAACTCCTTCTTCCTTCCGTTGGTGTTCTCGTTCAGCCGGCCGGAGCTTCGCACCGTCAGCGTGGGCATGCAGGCCTTCGTCGGCGAGACCGCGACCGACTGGTCCGGGATGGCCGCGGCCGGGGTGATCTCGATCCTGCCCGTGGTCGCACTCTTCTGCTTCCTGCAGCGCTACTTCGTGGATGGCATCTCAGGTGCTGTGAAGTCCTGACCCGCACGACCGGCCGGTGAACACAAAGGAGTGGCATCCATCATGACTCGACTCACGCGCCGCGGCTTCCTCACCACTTCGGCACTGGCCGCTGCCGGGCTGGCCGCCGGCTGTGGAGGATCGGGGAAGACCGGCGGCTCGGGCGGTGGCTCCGGCGGTTCGTCGGACGGCGGCGCCGGGACGCTGGACTGGGCGGACCACTTCAGCTCGTTCGAGAAACTCAACGACGACTGGGCGGCGAAGCGGTCCTCGGCCCTGGGAACCAGCGTCAAGCACACCTACTACGACGCGTCCAAGGCAGGGCAGGCGTTCCAGCTGGCCCACCAGGCGAAGAAGATGCCGGACGTCTACTCCAACGTCGTCGGGCTCCCACTGGCCGCGCTCGTCGCCGGCAACTGGGTGCGCGAGCTGAAGCTGCCGGCGGACGTACTGGCGAAGATCCCGAAGAACAGCCTGACCGACGGGATCACCAGTCTGGACAAGAAGTTGTACGGCTTCCCGCTGTTCAGCTTCCGGCAGAGCTCGACCCTGGTGTGGATGAACAAGGACCATCTCACCAAGGCCGGGCTCGACCCGGATACTCCGCCCACCGACTACGACGGATTCAAGGACGCCTGCCGCAAGCTCGCGTCGGCGGGGGTCAAGCCGATGACGCTGGCGCTGGGCGCCGACGGCGGGCGCATCCGGGACCAGGTGGACGACTTGGCGCAGGCGGCCGGCTTCCCCGGCTACCAGGGGCTGAAGTTCACCACCGGCGAGTACGCCTACCACGACGACGCCTACATCACGGTCGTGGAGTTCCTCAAGGAGTTGTACGACTCGAAGTACATGCTGCCGGGCACCAACAACCTCAGCGTGGTGGACGCACGGACGCGGTACGCCGCCGGAGCGGTGGGCATCTTCGTCGACGGCATCTGGTGCGCCGGTGGGTCGAAGGCGCTCGTCCCGACGTTCGTGGACAAGATCGCCTTCGGTCCGATCCTGACGCCGACGTCCGATGCAAGGCCGTGGACCTACCGCGGTCGGCCCGGCGCCACCTGGTTCGTCTCGCCGGACAGCCGCGACCCCGAGAAGGCCACCAAGCTGATCGCGTCGTTGATGTCGGAGGAGTACCAGAAGGGCATGATCGCGGCGATGGACCAGCCGCCGCTGGACCTCGACCTGGTCGCCAACTCCGACGCGATCGGTGCGTACAAGAAGGCCGTCAGCTTCTGCAAGGGCCACGTGTTCCTGATGCCACAGGCGATCGTGAAGAACCCCGAGATCGCCAAGGTGGACGCCCAGCGCAAGCCGATCACCCCGCACGTCGGCAACATCGTCCAGGGATACCTCGGTGGCTCGATCAAGAACCTCCGCAGCGAGCTGAAGAAGCTGAGTGACGCCAGCGAGGCCGACCGGCAACAGGCCATGACGAAGGCGAAGTCGTCCGGGGCGAACGTGTCCGAGGACGACTACGTCTTCGCCGACTGGAAGCCGGGCGCCGACTACAGTGCCTGACGCTCGGCTGGGATCAGTCGGCGATCCGGGCCAGCACCGCCTCGGCGACCGCGTCCGGCGCCTCGTCCGGGATCCAGTGCGTCACGCCGTTCAGGGTCACGAACCGGTAGTCGCCGGTGACGTGGGCGGCGCACGACTCGGCGGCGGTCCGGCCGATCGCGACGTCTCCGTCGCTCCAGACGAACGTGGTCGGCACGGTGACCGGGCCCGCGACATCGTTGAGAGACATCGCGCGGTACCAGTTCAGGGCCGCGGTCAGCGCGCCCGGCTCGCGCATCGGCGCGACGTACGATTCGACCCGCTCCGCAGCGACGTCGGCGAACACCCCACGCAGCGCCGCCGCGTCGTCGCCGAGCAACACCTGCTCGGCCTTGCCCGGCTGCCGGAACAGCTCGATGTAGGACGAGCGTTCACGCTGGTCCGCATCGGTCGCGAGGGCCTGTGCGAACGCCGCCGGGTGCGGCACCGACACGGCCGTAAGGGTGCGTACCCGGTCGGGCTGCCCGGCGGCCAGCTGCCAGGCGACCATCGCACCCCAGTCGTGGCCGACGACGTGCGCGACGTCGACGCCCAGCGCATCCAGCACCGCCACCGCGTCGGCGACGCACTCGGCCATCCGGTAGTCCTCGACCGCGGCGGGCCGGGCGCCGGGGGAGTAGCCCCGCTGGTTGAGCGCGTAGGTGCGCAGCCCGGCGGCGTGCAGCGACGGGACCACCTGGTCCCACTCGCCGGCGTGCTGCGGGAAGCCGTGCAGCAGCAGGACTGCCGGACCGTGCTCCGGACCGCCGGCCGCCACGTCGAAGGTGAGTCCACGGGCGTCGATCGGCGTCAGGTCGAGGGCCATGGCACATCACCCTACTCACGGCGGCCCACCTGGCACTGCGCCGCGAGCAGCCCTCTCCATGAAGCGCCAGGTCGTCAGTACCAGCCCGCAGACGGCCAGCAGCCAGGTGTAGGGGAGAGTCCGCAGCATCACCCCCCGCCCAGAAAGCCGCGCTGGTCGACCAGACGGGTGCGGGCCCCCAGCCTGGCGGCGGCGACGGCTGCCGCGATCCCGGCCGGGCCGCCGCCGCGACCAGAACGTCTTCCTGCTCCGACAGTGGGATCGCGCGTGTAGGTGAGCGTGTGGTCGGTCATGTCAATACCCCCTCACGTCGGGCCAACGGCGTTCGACTCCGGCCCGGTCGAGGACCTGAGCGAACTCCGCGAAGCGGGACTCCTCGCCCTGCACCTGATGCGGCTCGGTTCCGGTGTCGAGGCAGTGCGCCGCCAACCGGGCGGCGACCTCGCCGATGTTCCACTCCACCGGGTGCAGCCGGAACGAGCCGTTGCTGATGTGGGTGGTCCCGAGGTTCTTCGCAGCCGGCAACAGGTTGCGCACTCTCCTGGGAATCATCGCTCCGAGCGGGATCTCGAACGGCACGCTCTCCAGGTCGATGTAGGTGTCCCCGCCGGTGCTCGGGTGCAGATCGAGGTGGTAGCTGCCGATGCCGACCGAGTCCGCGTGGGAGACCCGGCCGTAAGGCCCGAGCACGTCGAGCGATACGTCGTTCTCGGTGACCGTGGTGACGGCACGGATGCGCCGGGACTCCCGGATGTACGGCGCCTTCGCCAGCCCGTCGGCCGATCCCGTGACGTCGCCGCGCAACCGCAGACCCGGCCAGCCGGTCCCGCCGTCCGGCCGCGGTGCCTCGGTCTGCAGCCAGTACAGCAACGAGAAGCTGAGCTGCCGGGCAGCTGTCAGGCTGGCGTTGACAGTGTTCTCGTCGACGTCTACGACGTTGCCCAGCCAGAAGTCGTTCATCGGCCAGTTGACCAGGGTGATGTCGGAGTCGAAGCTGCCCGGCTCGTGCAGTCCGCGGGCGAGGATGCGCCGGAACACCCACAGGTCGAGGTCGCCGCCATCCTTGCTCTGGTCGGCGGTGATGTCCAGCGGATCCTCGTCCGGGTTGGGCGCGAAGGTGCGGGGGACCGGCTCGAGCGTCCGCGGGTGCGGTGCCAACAGCCCGAGCAGTGGGCCGGGCCAGAAGGCAGGGCGGTAGTCACGCCAGAACGAGTACGTCTCCGGCCGGTCGATGGTGTGGTCCTCCCCGGCTCGGTGATCGATCGCGAAGCAGAACGTGAATCCCTGCTGGTTTCCCGGCGCGGCTTCGGCCGGTGCGTGCGGTTCGTCGTACTCGTCTCGTGACTCCGCGCCGGTGACGTACTCCGTCTTCGTCAACGCCAGCAGGTCGCCGCACTCGGTGGCGTCGATGACGTACGGCGCGGATGCGGTGATGTGCCGGCCCGTACGCCGGTCCAGCAACTCGACCGCGCGGACGTGATCGCCGTCGGTCTCAGCAGCCACCGGCACCGTCTCGAGCAGCACCGTGAGGCGGCCGGCGGAGCGGTGCGGCGCGAGCATGGCCTCCAGGGCCGCGAGCGCGACCCGGGGCTCGTGGCAGAGCTTGCTGACCCGCCCCGCGCCGGGATTCAACCGGGGATCCGCGGCGGCGCGGGCGCGGAGCGGATAGTGCCGGCGGTAGTAGCCACGGATGCCCTCACGGAGCTCGCGGTACGTCGCGGTCGCCCCGAACTGCTCGATCCAGGGGTTCTCGTCCGGCGGGACCGCCTGGCTGGTCAGCTGCCCACCGATCCAGTCCGTCTCCTCGGTGAGGACGACCCGTCGTCCGGCGCGGGAGGCCGCGAGCGCGGCAGCCACACCGCCCAGGCCGCCGCCGACGACGAGCACGTCCGTGTTCAGCTCAGGCATCTTGTCCTCTTCTGTGGTTGGCTCTGTTCTTGGTGCCGGTCCTGGTTCTGGTCTGCGGACTGGCGTGGGCGGCTGGCAGAGGGCCCGCGGTCTCGCCGGGAACGAACTCGCACTCCATCAGCGTTTGCCTGCGCTCCGGCGGGACGCTCGCTCCGGTGAGCAGGTCGATGAGCAGGTCGGCCGCGGCCCGTCCCATCTCACGGCGGGGTACGGCAAACCCGGTGACGGCCGGCTCGTCCACTGGCGGTACGACGTACTCGCCGAGCAGGGCCAGGGAGACGTCGGAGGGGTAGCGCAGGCCCGCGCCCGCGATGGCTCGGGTGAGTGCCCGCGCCGCCGCGCTCACGTCGGTGGTCTCCGCGACGAACGCGGTGACACCTGCCTCGAGCTGCCGCCGGACCCACGCCGGGGTGAGGTCGCTTCCGTCGCTTCGGACGAATGCCGGAGCATGTTCAGTCAGGCCGACGTTCGCCAAGCCGAGCTTGACGCCCTTCTCGCGGTCGTCGGAGGCGAGCGCGTCGTCCGGCTCGCGGACGTAGAGAATCCGCTCGTGCCCGAGCGCGGCGAGGTGTTCGACGACCTGCCTGGACGCGTCGGTGTAGTCCGCGCCGACGAAGGGCAGCCGGGCTCCGAGCTCGTCGCGGCGGCCGATGTAGACCAGCGGATAGTCGTCGTCGAGCAGCCTGGCGATCTCGGCGACCGGGACCGTCCGCCCGAAGAGGATGCAGCCGTCCGCGAGGCGAAGCCGGTGGACCGCGTCGGCGCGCGCCGGGTGGTCGCCGCTGGGCGCTGCGCCGGTGAACAGGACGAGGTCGTAGCCCCGCGCGGCGGCCTGCTGTTCCACTCCCGCGAGGAATGGGTAGTAGGAGTTCTCGATGTCGACGGGGAAGGCCGCACTGAAGGTGTGTACGCCGAGCAGGAAGTTCTGCCTGCGGGCCAGCCGCATCGCGATCGGGTCGGCGACGTAGCCAAGCTCCCGCGCAGCCTCGTGGACCCGGCTGACGGTCTCCGCCGCGAGGCCGACCGCGCCGGGTTTCCCGTTCAGCACAAGGGAAACGGTGGCCTGGGAGACCCCGGCTACCCTGGCGATGTCGCGCTGCCGGGGCCGCGGCTGGCGGCTCGTCATCGCAGCATCGCGAACTCCTCGGTCCGGAACGCTCGCCACGGCGCGTTCTGGTCCTGGTCACCCGCTGGGGTCGAGGTCGTCCCGGTCGTCACAACGATCACTGTCCTCGTGGCCTAATACGAATTAGGTCGAACCCTTCCTACGTTCCCTTCATGGCGGACGGATTGTCAACTCAGGCCCATGGCCGGACGTGGCCAACGGCTCCGCGTCCGCGCCGGCCGCTGCCACATATCCGCGGCGTATCGAAAACCGGATACGGGCCGGCAACGCCAGGCAGCCTTGACTTGTGGGATGAGGGGAATCACGATCTATGGATGCGGCCATGACGAGGCCGCGCTGTTCCGGTCGCTGGCGCCGCGGTTCGGCGTGCGGCCGACCATCACCGAGGCAGGGGTGTCCGAAGTCAACGTCGAGTTGGCATCCGGAAACCGATGCGTCAGCATCGGCCACAGGTCTCAGGTGACGAATCCCGCCCTTCTCGCGCTCAGCCGGGTCGGCGTGAAGTACATCTCCACAAGGAGCATCGGCTACAACCATCTCGACGTGGAGTACGCGAGCAGCCTCGGCATCGCTGTGGAGAATGTCGCCTACTCACCCGACAGCGTGGCCGACTACACGCTCATGCTGATGCTGATGGTGATACGCCACGCGAAGTCCACCATCCGCCGGGTGGACGCGCGCGACTACCGCCTGGGCGACGTACGCGGGAAGGAGCTGCGCGACCTGACGGTCGGCGTGGTCGGGACAGGGCGCATCGGCCGGGCGGTCATGGACAGGCTGAGTGGCTTCGGCTGCCGGGTGCTGGCCCACGACAGCCAGCCCGTGAGCGACGCAGAGTACGTCCCTCTCGACCACCTGTTGCGGCGCAGTGACATCGTCACGCTCCACACACCGCTCACCCCGGACACCCATCACCTTCTGGACGCTCGGCGCCTCGCGAAGCTCAAGCCCGGTGCGTTCGTCATCAACACCGGACGCGGATCGCTTCTGCAGACCGAGGCGCTGCTCTCGGCGCTGGAGAAGGGTGAACTGGGCGGCGCGGCGCTGGACGTTCTCGAAGGGGAAGAGGGAGTCTTCTACGCCGACTGCCGGGACAAGCCCATCCAAGGCCTGCCGCTGTCGCGCCTGCAGCAACTGCCGAACGTGCTCGTCAGCCCACACATCGCGTACTACACCGACCACGCCCTGAGCGACACCGTGGAGAACAGTCTCGCCAACTGCCTGAGCTTCGAAAGCGGGGAACGTCATGAATAGGTTGAGGATCGGCATCATCTTCGGGGGAACGTCGGAGGAGCATCCCATCTCCGTCAAGTCCGCACGGGAGATCGCGAGGAACCTCGATCCGAGGAAGTACGAGCCGTTCTGGATCGGGATCACGACGGGCGGCACATGGAGACTTTGTGACGGGCCCGACGCGGGCTGGGAGGACGACGGCTCGCACCCGGCGATGCTGTCACCGGACAGAAGCGTGCACGGCCTGCTCGTCCTGAAGCACAGGCGCTACACGGCCATCAGGCTGGATGTCGTACTCCCCGTTCTGCACGGCAGGTCAGGTGAGGACGGTGCGATGCAGGGTCTGCTGGAGCTGTCCGGCATCCCCTACGTCGGTTGCGATGTCCAGAGCTCGGCCGTGTGCATGGACAAGTCCCTTGCCTACACCGTGGCCGGCAGTGCGGGGATCGCGACGCCGAACTTCTGGACCGTCACAACGAACGACAAGCCTGACCCCGAGCAGTTCACCTACCCCGTCTTCGTGAAGCCGGCGCGTTCGGGATCGTCGTTCGGCGTCAGCAAGGCGACGTGCGCAGAGGAACTGCCGGGTGCGGTGGAGACCGCGAGGCGGTACGACTCGAAGGTGCTGATCGAGGAGGCGGTCACCGGCAGCGAGGTCGGCTGCGCCGTACTGGGTGACGACCTGGAGTTGGTGACCGGCGAGCCGGATCGCATCGCCCTGTCCCACGGCTTCTTCAGGATCCATCAGGAGAGACGGCCCGAGAGCGGCTCGGAGAACTCGACTCCGATCGTCCCCGCTGACATTCCGGCCGAGTCGCGCCGGGCCGTACAGGAGACGGCAAGGGAGATCTACCGCAGGCTGGGATGCCGCGGGCTGGCCCGCGTGGACATGTTCCTGAAGGACGACGGAACGGTCGTCCTCAACGAGGTCAACACCTTCCCCGGCATGACGTCCTACAGCCGTTACCCAAGAATGATGGCGGCCGCCGGCCTGCCGCTCGCCGAGGTGATCGACCGGATCGTGTCGTTTGCGCTGCCCGGGAGGATCCGGTGAGGGACGACTTCGTCTTCGTCGACGAGTGCGTTCCCGGAATTCGCTGGGATGCGAAGTACGCCACCTGGGACAACTTCACCGGCAAGCCCGTGGACGGATACCTGGCGAACCGCATCGTCGGCACGAAGGCGTTGTGCGCCGCCCTGGAGAGAGCACAGGGCAGGGCCGCGTCCCTCGGCTTCGGCCTGCTCCTGTGGGACGGCTATCGGCCCCAGCGTGCGGTCGACTGCTTCGTACGCTGGTCGAACCAGCGGGAGGACGGCCGGACGAAGCTGCGGCACTATCCGAACATCGCCCGGGCCGAGATGTTCGAAAAGGGATATGTGGCCGCCAAATCCGGTCACAGCCGTGGCAGTACCGTCGACCTGACGCTCTACCACCTGGCCACCGGCGAGCTTGCCTCCATGGGCGGTGGCCATGACCTGATGGATCCGATCTCACACCTCGGTGCACGCGGGATCACACCGGCCGAAGCCAAGCACCGGCAGTACCTCTGCTCGGTCATGGAGGACAGTGGCTTCGCCAGGTACGACTGCGAGTGGTGGCACTACACGCTGAGGGAGGAGCCCTACCCGGACACGTACTTCGACTTCCCCATCGCATGAAGCAGGTATCGGCGAGTCCGGGGTCATCCCGGCTCGCTGCCACACCGGCCGGGGTAGCGTCGTCGGCATGGAGACGGTCGCGGAGTCCGCGGTGGGTACGCCCCACCTGTCACTGACCCCCTACGTCGAGCGCTACTCCGGCTACCGCTACCTCGGCTTCGCGCCCGGAATCCACCGCGGCCTGCCGTCGGGCTCCCTCACGTTCATCGTGTCCGTCGGCCCGGCGATCGACGTCGCCGTCCACACCGATCCCACGCGTGCGCCCAGGTCGTACCGCGCGGTGCTCTCGGGACTCCAGGCCACCTCGGCGCTGATCTCCCACAGCGGCGATCAGGAGGGTGTGGCCATCCACCTCACCGCCGACGGCTGCCGGGCTCTGTTCGGCCTTCCGGCGGGCGGGTTGTGGGACACGTCGCTGGAGCTGAACGAGGTGGTGGGTCGTACCGGCGACGAGTTGTGGGAGCGGATGCAGTACGCCGCCACCTGGGACGAGCGGTTCGCGGCGTGCGACGCGGTGCTGCGCCGGCTGGTGATCGACAACCCGCTCTCCGCCGAGTTGCGCCGGGCGTGGCGGCTGATCGTCGCCTCCGGCGGCACGTGGCCGTGGCCGACCTGGCGGGCGAGGTCGGCTGGAGCCGGCAGCACCTGGCCCGGAGGTTCGCCGTCGAGTTCGGGTCCCGGAACCGACCTGGTGTACGTCGTGTGCGAGGACCCCGACGCGCTGTTCGCCCGTGCCACCGCCGCCGGCGCCGAGGTGGTGGCGGGCCTGAAGGACGAGGGCTACGGCAACCGCGGGGTCTCCGTTCGCGACCTCGAGGGGAACCTCTGGAGCTTCGGCACCTACGCCGGCGAGTAGCCACTGAGCCGAACCCGACGGTGTTGTCCACTCCGTACGCCGGCCGGATACTGGGCGGCAGCAAGG
Source organism: Actinopolymorpha sp. NPDC004070 (assembly GCF_040610475.1). NCBI lineage: Bacteria > Bacillati > Actinomycetota > Actinomycetes > Propionibacteriales > Actinopolymorphaceae > Actinopolymorpha > Actinopolymorpha sp. NPDC004070. The sequence continues at coordinate 449,142 of NZ_JBEXMJ010000003.1, forward strand.
TGTCCCAGTAATTCACCGGACCACCTCACGGGGGACGTATGACTGCCGTACTCGCACCGTCCGCAGCTGGGCTCCCTGTGATCGGGTCGCTGCTCGACCTGCAACGAAACTCGTTGAATGCCTTCTCGCGGGCACGGCGGGAGCATGGCGACGTCGTACGTTTCGTGGCGGGACCGCCCGGGCTCAGGGTCGAGTTCTACGGAGTGTTCTCCGCCGAGGGGGCCCAGCAGGTCCTGGCCGCCGATTCGGCGAACTTCCGCAAGGACAACAAGTTCTACCTCGAGGTCCGGGATTCGGTCGGCGACGGCCTGCTCACCAGTCAGGACGCGGACTACCTCCGCCAGCGCCGGCTTGTCCAGCCGTTGTTCACCCGTCGCCGGGTCGATTCCTACGCCGCGACCATGTGTGACGAGGTGTCCACTGCCATCGAGCGTTGGCGCGACGCACCGAGCCGGACCGTCGACCTGCTGACGGAATCGACCGGCCTGACCCTGCGGATCGTCTCCCGCATCCTCTTCGGCGCTGACGTGGAGGTCGCCGTCGACGTCGTACGACGGTGCTTCCCGGTGGTCGCCGACTACACCCGGCAGCGTGGGTTCGCCCCCGCGACCCTTCCACGACACTGGCCGACGCCCGGCAACCGGCGGGCCGCCGCGGCGCAACGCGAACTGCACGCCGTGTGCGACAAGATCATCGCGCGGAACCGCCGCCAGCCGCCTGCTCGAGGCGATCACGCCGACGGTCAGTCGAGTGGCGCTCACACCGGTGGGCACGAGGACGGGATGGCCGACCTCCTCGGCCTGTTGGCGAACGCGACCGACGCCGACGGCGACCGGCTCTCCGCCAGTGAGATCCGCGACCAGGTGCTCGTCTTCCTCCTTGCCGGCCACGAGACCACGGCCACGTCGGTGGCATTCGCACTTCACCTTCTCGCGCGTCACCCGGATGCACAGCGCACTGCCCGGGAGGAAGTGGACCGCGTGCTGGGGACGCACCGGCCCGGTGCGGACGACGTCGACGTGCTTCCGTACGTCACGAAGGTCGTCAAGGAAGCCATGCGGCTCTACCCGGCGGCGCCGGCCATCGGCCGACGGGCGGTCGAGGACACCGAGGTCGACGGCTACCGCGTTCCGGGAGACGCGAACGTGTTCGTCAGCCCCTGGGTCACCCACCGCCACCCTGCCTATTGGGACGATCCCGAGCGCTTCGACCCCGAGCGCTTCACACCGGAGGCGGAGGCGGCCCGGCCGAGGTACGCGTGGTTCCCGTTCGGCGGTGGCCCGCGCGCCTGTATCGGGCAGCGCTTCTCGATGCTGGAGTCCGTCCTGGCCGTGGCGGTCGTTCTACAGGCGTACGAACTCACCGCGATCGACACCGACGTGCCGCTCGCGTTGGGGATCACGCTCCGGGCGAACGGTCCGCTCCGCTGTCGCGTCACCGCCAGGTAGGGCACGCGCGCCGCCGACGTTTTCACCCGGGGTCACGGGGTAGCGGCTCCTCATGACTTCGCTGCCCGAACGGCACGGCACCGCCAAGCATCCCGACCGGCCGGTCGCTCGTCGCCGCCCGGACGGTGTGAGTGACGCGACCGTCGCCGCGGTCGGAAAGCTGTCCGAGGCGCTCGAGGTCGTCGAGCATGCGCGCGGCGTGCTGTATGAGTTCCATCGGCTGTGCGGCACCGCGGACCTCACCTTGCAGGATGCGGTCGCCGAGCTGCGTGAGGCGGGCCATCCAGAACTTGCCGAGGAGATCGAGGACTGCCTGGTGGGACGCGATGTCGTCGACGGTGGATGGAGCTTTCAACTCGTGGAGGCGTACGACGACAACTACTGGAGTGTGTTCCGCGACGTCGAACGCGCCGCCCGGGAACGCGCCGGCGACCTGCCGCGGCACCTGTTCGAGGCCGAGATGAAACACCGCGAACAAGGAGGTACGGGCGACGACGTTTCGTGAGGGGACCGGGTCACTCCTCCTTCGGTGACAGAAGACATCGATTGTGGGTGGCGACGCGATGACCCTGCCGATGTTGTCGAGCCAGTGCTGGGCTGTGAACAAGGGCTTCCGCCCGTGCGGGGTCCGATGACAGCCGGTGGAGAGACGCGGGGGAGGGGCTGCTGTCGACGGCTCAGGTCACCTGCCGCGAGGTGATGCTGTCGCGGAGTTGAGCGGCCGCTTCCAACGCGGCAGTGATCTCTGCCCGGTCTGCGGGTAGCCGCAGCCCCCGGCGCCAGTGTTCGAACAACGCGGGCTCGGTGCGAAGGGCCTCATGGAACTCCGCGACCGTCGGCACCTGTGACGAGTCGTTCAGCCGGAGGTTGAGGACCTTGCCGAGGTTCATCCGGATGGGCACCTTCAGCAATCCGTCGAGGTAGGACGCCAGGTCGGCGGCACGCCCGGCACCGCGCATGGCCGCCACCTTGTGGGCGACCTCCTCGTACGTTTCGTCCGCATAGGTGAACGCCGCCCACGCCACGTGCTCCGGCGCCAGTTCACGTACGAGCTCCGGGTCGGCCATCCATCCCCGCAACGCTTCGGCCAGCATGCCGAAAGCCTCCGCTCCGTACGCCGCGGACTCGAGGTCGACGTCGAGACCGAGGCCCCGCCGCAGTGGCTCGTAAAGGTGCCCGCGTCCCGTCGTCTCCAGCGCGCGCCGGGCGTTGGCCAGGAAGTGGGTGGCGGAGGTACGCAGCGCGCAGGTCTCGATGAGCGCCACGGCGACGTTCTCCAGCGCGAGGCGCGCATGCAACGTCGCGAGGGTGAGGTCGTCGTCGGCGAGCGCGTGGTGAGCACCGTCGGAGTGGGTGCGGCTCGCGTCATACCAGGGTCTGGCTCTCCGGGCGCACGTGTCCGGGTCCTGGAAGGTGGCGGTGACTCGGGCGCGCAGATCGGCGAACCAGCCGTCGGTGTCGACAAGGACCAGCGAGTGGGCGACGCGGGCGTGCCAGTTGCCTTCGGCGACAGCGTTCTCGAAACGTTCGGCAGAGATCCGGTCGATGTCGACGAACACCGGCGACATCGCTGGTTCCGGGGTGGTGCGGCCAAGGACGTCTGCCACCCGAACCCGGGTCACCACGCGGTAGTCCGCGGGGCGGTCCAGGCACAGCATGAGGTCGATGTCGCTGGCTTCGTCGGCATCGCCCCACGCGACCGAGCCGAACACGAACGCGGCCCGCACGTCATCGTCGGGGAGCTTCGCCACCAACTTGTGGGAGACCTCGGCCATCCGCAGGCTGATGGTCGTGTCGTCGTTCACCGGTACCAGCTCCCCTTTGTCGCGACCGAAGATCACGCCAGCTTAGGAGTGCACGCCGAATCAGTTGCTGCGCCTATCGAAAAACGATAGATTTCCATCGACGGTCGATCGGGGAGGCTTGATGGGAAAGCTGACGGTGCTCGCGCTGCGGGCGGTGCTCGTTGCGTTGTTCGCGGGTTCGCTGGTCGTGCAGGCGGTGATGGTCCCGCTGCTGGCCGTCGATCTGCGGGACCCGGACGTCGAGCTCGTCGCGTACCAGCGCACGTCCCTCATCGTGATCCTCGTCCTGGGGTTCGTCGCGGTCGAGGTGGTCCTGGTCTGTGTCTGGCAGCTGGTCAGGATGGTCGGACGCGGGACCGTCTTCTCCTACGGCGCCTTCCGGTACGTCCACGTCGTGATCGCCGCGATCGTGGCGGCGGCCGTTCTGCTGCTTGCGCTGGCGGTCGTCCTGGCACCGGGGGAGGCCGTTCCGCCGGGCATGGTTCTGCTGATCTGCGGCGCTGCCGTGGCGGTCCTCGGGGTCGCACTCGTCGTGGTCGTACTCCGGATGCTGCTCGCCCAGGCCGTCGCCCGCGACGTCGAGGCGGCGCAGTTGCGGTCGGAGCTGGACGAGGTGATCTGATGCCGATCGTCGTCGACATCGACGTGATGCTGGCCAAGCGGAAGATGTCCGTGGGCGAACTCGCGGAACGCGTCGGAATCACTCCTGCAAACCTGGCGGTCCTCAAGAACGGCCGGGCCAAGGCGGTCCGCTTCACCACCCTCGAAGCCCTGTGCGAGGTGCTCGAGTGCCAGCCGGGAGACCTGCTGCGGTGGCAGAACAACGGCAGGGCGGACTGACGTGGACACCGTCGACGTGCTGGTCGTCGGCGCGGGACTGGCCGGGCTGCGGACCGCAACTCTGCTTGCTCGGCAGGGACATGAGGTTCTCCTCGCCGAACGGCGACCCGGTCTCGCCGGTGCGATTCGTACCACCGGGATATTCGTCCGCAGGACTCTCGACGACTTTCCCCTGCCTGCCGAGTGTCTGGGGCCACCGATCAGGCGGGTGGTGCTCTACCCGCCCGGGCTGCGGAGGCCGGTGTCGCTGGAGAGCACCCGGGACGAGTACCGCGTCGGCGACATGGCGCCCATCTACGTGAAGGCTGCTGCTGCCGCGACCGATGCCGGCGTACGCGTCCTGCTGGGTACGCGATATGCCGGCCGGCAAGGCCAGGTTTACAGCCTGGTCGGGCGGACAGGGCCGAGCCAGGTACGAGCGCGGTTCGTCGTGGGGGCTGACGGGGCGAGATCGCGAGTCGGTCGCGACCTCGGCCTCGACCGCAACCTCACCTTGCTGGTCGGGGCCGAGGAGGTGTACGAGATCCCGCGCGGCGACGAGCCGCCGACCTTCCACTGCGTACTCGATCCCTCGCTGGCTCCCGGCTACCTGGCCTGGGTCGTGAACGACGGCCGGCACGCCCACGTCGGTACGGCTGGTTACGCCAGCCGCTTTCCCGAAGGTCTTCGCCGGGCGCTCGAACGGTTCGCCTCCTCAGCGCCCGGGCTGGAGGGTGTGCAGCGCCCTGATGGTCCCGATGCGGTCGAACGACGAGGAGGGCCCATCCCGGTCGGCGGCCTGCTGCGCCGGATCAGTTGCGCCGACGGGTTGCTCGTCGGGGACGCCGCCGGCGCGGTCTCGCCACTCACCGCGGGCGGCCTCGACCCGTGCCTGCGACTGTCGGAGCTCGCGGCCGCGGTTCTCGACGAGTCGCTGTGTTCCGGGCGGTCGGAGGCGCTGGCGCACTTCGACGGCGCTGTGCTCCGTGCGCGGTTCCGCGGGCGGCTCGCGATGCGGTGGGGACTGGACAGGGTTCGTACGCCTGCCGTCGCGAAGGCGGCATTCGCGGTGCTGCGTACGCCACTCGGGCAGGCGTCGGCGCGGCGGATCCTCTTCGGCGACAGGTCCTTCCCTGCCGGACACATCGGCTCATGACGGTATGAGACGGCCACCGAGACGATTGCAGGGACTCATGACGAGCAGGCCCTGACCTGTGCCCGTTCGCCGCCGGCGACTTCCAGGAGTGAGGCTCGAAGGAGGCAGCCGGCTACGGGAGGAAACCCTTCCTGGCGTACGAGCAAGGAGCTTCGGTCATGACGGGAATGGACGCGCGCAGCCTTGGACGCGGCGAGCTGGGACCTCTGGAGAACCTCATCGACCAGCTGGGGCTGGCCGCGCGGTTCACCGGAGACGCGACCGTCTTCGGGTCAGATCCGGTCATCCGCTCACCGCACCGCCTCGCTGAGGCGTCCTGCACCGCGCACCTGCTCATCGGTGCCGCGGGCGCCGCGATCTGGGAGGCTCGCGGCGGTTCACCCCTCAACATCTCCATGGACGTCCTTCACGGGTTGCACCACCTGCATCCGACCCACTTCGTCGAGCAGTCCGGCTACTCCAGCAATGTCGGCGCCGAGTTCGTTCAGGTCAATGGTGTCTTCGCGACCAACGACGGCGGTTACGTGATGCTCGAGGCGGGTCCGCCGTACCAGAAACTGCTCAACGGATACCTCAACTTCTTCGACTGCGGCAACAACAGGGACTCCTTCGCCCGCGAGGTCGCGAAGTGGAATGCCGAGGATCTCGAAGAGGCGTTGTCGTACGCAGGACTGCCGGCGGCCCGTGCGTTCACGCGAGACGAATGGCGCGCCCACCCCCAGGGCAGGGCACTCGCAGCGACGCGGCCGATCGAGATCGTGAAGATCGCCGACGGCGACCCGGTTCCGTTCCGGGACCACGGACGCTCGCCGTTGGACGGCGTCCGAGTGCTCGACTTCACGCACGTGCTCGCCGGCCCGCGTAGCGCCCGTACGCTCGCCGAATACGGAGCCGAGGTGCTGCACATCAGCTCGCCGTGGTTCGCCGACAACCTTGCCCAGCACCTCGGTGTCGACGCAGGGAAGTACGACGCCTTCCTCGACCTGCGGTTCGAGAAGGACATGGCGACCATGCGGAGACTCGCCGCCACCGCCGACGTCTTCGCGTCCACGTACCGCCCGGCGGTGAACGAGCGGTTCGGCCTGCTGCCCGAAGCGCTCGCCGGTGCCAACGAACGCGGCATCGTCTACATGTCAGCCGACGCTTACGGACACTCCGGTCCGTGGAAGGACCGGCCCGGGTTCGACCAGAACGGGCAGGTGGCGTCCGGGTTCGCCCTGGAGGAGGGCCGAGGTGGCCCCCGAGGTTCTCCCCGGTCTTCTACGTGGCCGACCTGATCACCGGATACTTCGCGGCCGCCGGAATGATGGCGGCGCTGCTGCGGCGTGCCGTCGAAGGTGGCTCGTACCAGGTGAAGCTCTCCCTGACCCGCAGCGTCATGTGGGTCCAGGACCTCGGTCTGCTCGACGTCGCCACCCAGGGCGACATACCCGAAAGCGATTCCTACCCGGCGGAGACGATGGAGATCAACACCGCGTACGGCGCGGTGACCTTGCTGACTCCGCCGCTCACGTTCACCAACCTGACCCTGCCGACCACCGACCGGCTCGTACCATACGGCTCGGACCCGGCGTCGTGGCCGTCCGAGGCGGCTTGAGGGACTCGATCTAGCCCAGCACCTCCCGGATCTGTTCCCCTGTGTCCTGCGGGTTACCTGCCTGCCAGTCGATGGCGACCAGCGTCCGTCCGTCGGCGTCGATGTCGAGGGCGTCCTCCGCGGCGGCGCGCGCAATGCGCAGGCGCGCTGCGTCCGTACGCCACCTCCGGCTTCCCCCACTGCTGACCGCGAACAGCATGCGTGCGGACAGCGCGTCGCCGTACGGGGAGGGCACGTCGACCCACTCTCCGCGCCACGGTTCGCCGAGTCCCGGCACCGGGCCCGGTGCCGTTTCGAGGTAGTGCCGTTCGACCTCACCGGTGAAGCGTTCCAGCAGGATTCCCCGAAGGCCGGCCTCGCCCGCTCGTACGGCAACCTCCTTCGACAGGCTCGGCGACCCTTCGAAGAGCTCGGCAGGATGGGCGGTCAGCGCCCGTCTCAGCTCGGCCGTCCGGCGGGGGGACGGCGACGCCGGGGTCGCCGCCGGGGTCGGCGCCGGGAAGCTGAAGAGGTCGACCGTCGTGGCCTTGGGCTGGGCCCACGTCCAGGCCATGCAGAGCTGGTCCGTTCGCTGTGCACGGGACCAGGTGAGGAGCTCGCCCAGCCGCCTGCGCTCGAGAGCCGCGACCAGGGCCCGTTGGGGCTCGCGAGCGTCCCGACCATGACACTCGCCCGCGACCACCCGTTCCGGAAGAGCGAACCGGAACTCGGGGCGGACTCGCCGTCCTCCGCCGGCGTAGATGTGCGCAAGGTCCGCCGGAAGCGCGTCGAGATGCGCGACGCCGCTCACCGGCCCGTGGACCTTCTCCACGGCCGCGGTCAGGGCACCCAGCGCGACCACCTCCGTGGTGAACCGGCGGATGTGGGACGAGCTGTCGGCGAAGGCCGCATGTCTGGTGAGCGGCTCACCCACGCGGTCACGGTCGAACAGGCTGAGGACGAGCGCGAGCTCTCGGGTCACCAGGCGCATCAGCTTGTGCCCGCCGTAGGGGACGGCAAGGGCGTTGCTCCGGATGGTCGCCGCGAGCGACACCTCCAGGAAATCCTCGGCCCGGAGGGTGATGTCGTCGGCACGAATCGAACGCGCCTTGGGTCGTGGGACGACGTCGAACTGCCGGAAGCGAACCTGTCCCATCGCACCCCCAGGTCCCGGGCCCGCGCGCGAGCACACCGGCCTCTCCCACCACGATGAGCGCGCGACGGGCTTTGATCAACAGTTTGGATCGAACAAATTTTCGATGGCCGGGATTGGTAGCAACGCCCCACGCTTCTGGACACTCGGGAAGGGGTCGGGAAGGATGACAAGGCTTTCACTGTGCGGCTGGACCCGAGCACACCCGGACGCGAGCGCTGCTCGCCGAGACCACGAGGATGTTCCGCTGAGCACTCACCTGTTGCCCGAAGGACCTCCCGCTTCGCAAGGGGTCGACGCGCGTGGTGTGCACGCGTTCCTGGACGCCGTGGAGCAGGCGCCGGAGATCGAGCCGCACAGCCTGATGATCATCCGGCACGGCCGGCTCGTCGCTTCGGGCTGGTGGGCTCCGTACTCACCTGACCGGCTTCATCTGCTCTACTCGCTGAGCAAGAGCTTCACATCGACGGCGGCCGGCTTCGCGGTGGCCGAGGGGCTCGTACGCCTCGATGATCCGGTGATCTCCTACTTCCCGGAGTTCGAGTCCGACATCACCTCGCCCCGAAGCCGTTCGATGCTCGTACGCCACATCGCGGCCATGGCGTCCGGCCACGAGGAGGAGACCCTCCAGCGGGCGATCGAGGCGGACCCGGACGAGATCGTGCGCGGGTTCCTGCTGGTCCCGCCGGACCGCGATCCCGGCACGGTCTTCGCCTACAACCAGCCCGCGACGTACACGCTCGGAACCATCGTCCAGAAGGTGACCGGACAGTCGCTCACCGACTACCTCCGCCCGCGGCTGTTCGAGCCGTTGGGCATCGGCGAGGTCGCGTGGCATCAGAGTCCGGCCGGCCGGGACCTCGGCTTCTCGGGGCTGCACGCGACCACCGACGCGATCGCCCGGCTCGGCCTGCTCTACCTGCAGGAGGGGAGCTGGGAGGGCAAGCAGTTGCTGCCCGCCACATGGGTCGCGGAGGCGACACGTTCGCACGTTTCGAACGCGGACGGCACCCCGGAGGGGGCGAACTCCGACTGGCAGCAGGGGTACGGCTTCCAGTTCTGGATGTCCCGACACGGCTTCCGCGGCGACGGTGCGTACGGCCAGTTCTGCGTGGTGCTGCCCGAACACGACGCGGTGATCGCGATGACCGCGGCGACCGTGGAGATGCAGGCTCTGCTGGACGCGATGTGGGACAACCTCCTGCCGGCGTTCGGGACGGGGCCACTCGACGGCCGGGAGGACGACGACGCTGCGCTGGCGGAACGCCTGTCCCGGTTGGCGCTCTCGCCGGCTCTGGGTGAGCCCGCGCCGCCCACCGATCCCGCAAGCTGGTCCGGCGCGGAGTTCACTCCGGCCGGTGGTGCGTGCGCCGATCAGTCGAGCCTGACGGGGGTCGCGGTCGCGCCGGCCGAGGACGGCGGCTGGGCCATCTCTCTGACCGACGGTGGCGAGCGTCTCGAGCTCCGACTCGACGGGAAGGGCTCCTCGGGCTGGACGGTCGACTCGGGTGGCGACGCAGCCGCGGCCGTACCCACGGCCGTCAGTGGTGGGTGGGCCGACCAGGACACGTTGGCGTTCGACGTGGTGTTCCTGGAGACGCCGCACCGGCTGGCGGTGAGCTGCTCGCTTGCGGATCGTACGTTCACCGCGCGGTGGCGGACTGTCCCGCTGCACGGTGGTCCGCTGCGATCGATGTGTGCCCCTCGCCGTTGACGGCGGGCAGTGGGAGACCCAGTGGCCGGGCGGCCAGGAGAACGGTCAGGACAGGTCAGGACGGCCTGTCCTTCCCCTGGTCGCGCTGACCGCTGCCTTCGTTGGACCGGTTGCCGCGCAGCGACGAGGAGGTCGAGGACGGCCACAGACGTCGGGCGACCTGCACCGGTAGCCTGCCGCCGAGGTGCATGGACTTCCACGCGCCGCGGTATCCGGGAAGGATTCCGGAGGCGATCGTGACATGTCCGAGGATCAACGCGGTGCCGACGTAGGTTCCCCATCGGTGCACCCGCACGAGGACGGTGAACAACGAGCCGCCGCTGAGCCACGCCAGGCCCACCCCGGAGGCGATGACCACGAGGAGACAGACGGCGATCGCCAGGTTGAAGAGCCGTTGCCCGGGGTCGAAGTGCCCACGATGAGGAGGGAACCTGCCCGTCAGGACCGCCACCGGCCAACGGCGGAACCACTCCAAGTCCCCTGGATCGCTGCGGACGGATTCGTCGAGAAAGGTCCTGAGCGCGCGCCTGCCGGCAAGGAGGCCAACGACTGCCACCGCTGCCGAAACCCATCCCGTGAGCGTGTGTATCCGGGTGTCGGGAACCCCCGAAACTCTCGCCAGGATGCTTGGTCTGCCCTCGTTCCCGAGAGTGAGCCACCAGCCGGTGCCGAACAGCACGACGAGGATCGTGTAGCTGACAGCGTGGAACCAGCGTGTCTTCCGGTTGTACCGCCGCACGTATCCGGCTACAGCGCTTCCAGAGGACGGCTCAGTAGCCATACCCGCCGCCGCCGTTGGAGCCGCTCTTGCCGGAACCGCTGGAGCCGCCCTTCTTGGCGGAGCCGTTCGTGACGGTCACCATAATCCGGGCCTTCGGCCCGACCGGAGAGTGATCGGCGTGTTGCAAGGTGATCCCGACGGTGTGCTTGCCCGTCGGAAGGTTCTTGATCTGGTAGCTCGTCTTCGTGACCACGGTGTACTCGTTGGTCTTCCCGTCCACGAAGATGTGAACGTGGTCCTTCCCGGAGTCGGTCGGGCCGATGGGCACACCGGGATCGAACTTCAACGTGAACGGCACTTTGACCGAGGCTCCCTCGGCCGGCGACAGAATCCTGATTTTCGCCGCTTCGCCCTTGCCGCCGGAGCCGCTGTCGGAGCCGTTGTCGGTGCTCGTCGTCGCCTGGCCGGCATGCCCACAGGCCGCGACCATCAGTAGCGCCGCAGCACCGATCGAGATCTTGAACTGGCGTGCTGACATTGACCCGTACCTCCAGCGCTCGCCCGATGTGGTCCAACACCGTTCAACACGCAGGTGGGTGAGCAGAGGTTCAGCCGGACGCCCGCCAGCTACCTCGTCGCCTTGCGATGCCGCGGCGCATCACGCTGTAGTGCTCGCGTTGTTCGACAAGCTCGAACCGGTGCGTGTCGTACAGCGATCTTGGGCCGCGCCAGTTGTCCTCGTCGACGTTCTCCTGGTTGGCGAACGGATACGCCTCCACCCAGGTCATCCCCCTGGCCGGGGCGTCGGCGAGTACCCGCCGAAGGAGAGCGGTCACGAGTCCGTGGCCCCGATAGGGCGGCGCGATTCCGAAGCAGGAAAGGGAAATCACATCACCGTCGGGTGGATCGGCATCGTCGCCGAGCCGGTACATCGAGCACTCGGTGCGTCTCGAGGCGTTGACCCAGCCGGCGGGCTCGCCGTCGACGTACCACCGCGCCGACGGTGTTGCGGCGCTCCGCCGATCCGGTGAGCCGTTGCGTCGCCTCCGCGAAGTTGCGGACCGCCATGTCGGGGAACGGCCAGTCCGGATGTTGCGAGCGCACGTGCGCGAGGTACGCATCGCTGAAGGCCGCCAGGTCCGGGCCTTCCACGAGGACCGAGCACTCGTCACAGCGAAGACTGTTGCCCGACGTCATGCTCGGGTTCTCCGTCCGTCCCCATCAAGTTCGTCGATCAGCTGCTGTGCCCAGGCGACGTGACCCGCCGTCCAGCCGAGGTCCGCGCCCCACGCGGCTTCGACGACACAGATGTGGAACCGGTAGAACGCCAACATTCGTTGGGCATGCTCGATGTCGTAGGGGTTCCGCGCGAAGTAGCGTGCATGCAGCGTCGGATGTAGCTGCGCCGGCCGCTCGTCGTCGGCGGGACCTCCACCCACGAACCGTACGAGGTCATACAGCGGGTCGCCGACCAGCGCCGCGCCCCAGTCGACGATCGCGGTGACCGCACCGGTCGCCGGATCGACGTAGACCTCCCCGTCACCGAGGTCGGCGTGCAGGAGGACACCGGGCGCGCGGTCGAGGACACCGGCGAAGGTGCTGCACAACTGCCGGGCATTGGAGGCGAACTCCGCCGGAACCCCGTCCGTGCGCGTCAGCAAGTCGAGCGCTTCGTCAACCGTCTCGTGCTGCCACTGTGACCACGACAAGAGCACGCCGTCATGAGCGCCGTCCGCAACGGCACCGAAGCCGGGCAGGGCAACCTGGTGGAGCAGCGTGTAGTAGTCCGCAAGCTCGTCGAGGGTCCGGGTGATGGTCGGTGCCGTACGTCCGACATCCTGCAACGTCTGGCCGGTCGCGGCGCGCGTGATCATCCAGCGCCCGCCCGGGAGCCGGTCGTCGTTCCCGACGCCCAGTACGTCGACGGCAGGGACGCCCGCCGCTCGGACGCGCTCCATCACCGCGGCTTCGGTGTGAACGTTCTGGTTGGCGCCCGCCTTGACGAACACCGTCAGGCCGTCGTCCACGCGCGCCTCGACGACGACCGTCGGTCCCCACGTCAGAAGCGCGCGGGTGGAAGTGGGCTTCGTCCCGAGGAACTCGGCGACGACCTCGGCGGCACGATGATGCTCCGGCGACATCTCCACGCGATCACGGTAGGACGACGGTCAACCCGTTATCCGCCACCCGCCGGCTGTCCCGAGCCCCGTCGGCACTCCGGAGCGTGCAAGGAAAGCTACCTGATGCTGATGCCGGCGTCCTGATCCGGCCACACCCAGGATTTCGCCCTACATAAGGGGAACGACAGCCGGCGTGACCGCAGAGCGCCTGCCTGAAGAACGACCGACCTGAGGAGAAGCAGGCTTGACGTCCCGAAGCGGCATTCCCTTGCCGAGCCTCACATCGGTCGCCGATGATGGGCGGTTCCGAGTGAAGGGATGTGCCTTCGGTCGTGTCCGTTCGCGGATCTCGCAGTGGCTATGGAAGGTTCGCCCGGGTGGCCTGGCAGGCGGGTCCGGGTTTGACCGCCGTCACCGCGCTCACTGTGCTGCTGGGTGCCGCGGCACCGCTGGGACTCGCCGGTGTGGTCGGTGCGGTGGTGGGCCGGGCGGGCGACGTCGCGGCCGAGGGGCTGACCTCGCCGGCGGGCCGGTCGGCGCTGTGGTGGGCGGCCGCCGCGGCGGGTCTTCTGATGGTGGTGTGGGTGGCGGGCTCGGTGCGTTCGGCTGCCGCGACCGCGTTGGGCGAAAGGGTCGACGCCACCCTCCAACGGGAGTTGATGCGCGCGGTCGGAGAGCCGGTCGGAATCGGCCACCTGGAGGATCCCAGGACGGCCGAACTCATCACCGTCGGCCGGGAGACCTTCCGCGGATCGTGGGGCCGTCCGGGCCGGTTGGCATCCACCGTCGCCGGTCTGCTGACCGGCCGGATCGTGCTGGTGGGCGCCTGCGTGCTGGTCGCCGGGTTCGATCCGCTGCTCGGGTTCGCGTTGCTGGCCGCCGGATCCTGGGCGGCGTACGAGGAGAAGGTCGCCTCGCGCGCCGAGGCCGCCCATCACTACGGCGCCAGTGAGGTCGCCCGGCGACTGGAGTACCTCTACGGGCTGGCGTCGAGCCCCGAAGCCGCCAAGGAGGTAAGGGTCTTCGGGCTCGCGGGGTTCCTGCGCGATCGTTACACGACGCTGTGGCGGCGGTCGATGGCCGACGTGATCAGGCCTTTGCCGCGACGGGCGGTCGTCGCCAACGTCGTCACCGCCGCCGTGGTCGTCGGCGGTCTGGCCTGGATCGCCGTACGTGCCGCACAGGGCGAGGCCACCGCGGGCCAGGCGGCGGTGTGGGCACAGGCACTGATGACCGGACTCCTCGGCGTTCACCAGTCGGCCTGGACCGGCCTGCAGACCGAGTTGGCGCTGGCCACCCTCCGCCGCTTCGACGAGGCGATCGAGGCAGCCGAAGCGGCGGCGGGTGACGACCAGGAGTCTGCAGACAAAGCGCCGGTATCCGCGCCTTCCGGTGGGCCTCGCCGCGAGATCCGCTTCAAACGCGTGTCGTTCTCCTATCCTGGCGCGGCAACGCCCGTACTCGACGGCCTCGACCTGGTGGTCCCGGCCGGTCGCTCCCTCGCGATCGTGGGCGTCAACGGCGCTGGGAAGACCACGATCATCAAGCTGCTGTGCCGGATGTACGAGCCCGGCTCCGGACGCCTCACCGTCGACGGCACCGATCTGGCTGCGGTCGACGCTCGCGACTGGCGGCGCCAGGTGGCCGCGGTGTTCCAGGACGCAACGCGGTTCCCGTTGGCCGCCCGCGAGAGCATCGCGATGGGATCACCGGACCTCGCCGTCGACCAGGCCGGCGAGTGTGCCGCCGTCGACCAGGCCGGCGTCGAGTCCGCCGCCGAACGCGCGGGTATCGCCAAGGAGATCGAGGCGTTGCCCTCGTCCTGGGACACGCCGCTGTCGTCCCACTATCCCGGTGGCGCCGACCTGTCCGGTGGCCAGTGGCAGAAGCTGGCCCTGGCGAGGGCGTTGTACGCGGCCGACCACGGCGCGGGCGTTCTGATCCTGGACGAGCCGGCCGCACACCTCGACGCCCGCGCCGAGGCCCGTCTCTACGCACGGTTCCTGGAGCTCACCGCGGGTCTCACCACGATCGTGATCTCGCACCGGTTCTCCACCGTTCGCCGCGCCGACGAGATCGTGGTGCTGGACGGCGGCCGGGTCGCCGAACGCGGCAGTCACGACGACCTGATGGCACTCGGCGGGAGGTACGCGGAGATGTTCCGGCTCCAGGCCGCTCGCTTCTCCGACCGTACGAGCGACTCGGCGAACGACTTCGAAGGAACGGCTGAGGTGACCGCATGACGGGCTGGCGCCACACCGGACGGCTGCTCCTCGGCATCGGGCGGGAGATCGGCGTCGTGGTGTGCGTACTCCACGTTCTGGTGGTCGCCACCTCGCTTCTCGGCCCGTTGTTACTCGCTGTCGGGCTGCGTCCACTCGTGGACGGTGCGGTCTCCGGCGACCCCCGTCAACTTGTCATTGGCGGTGTGCTCTCCGGCGTGGCCCTGCTGCTGACCGCGCTGGCGCCGGTCGGCTACCGCTGGGCGGTGATTCGGATGCGGGAACGTTCCCAGATGGTGGTCCAGCGCCGCCTACTCACGTTGTCGGCGTCCGCGCCGGGGCTCGGCCACATCGAGCTTCCCGCGTACCGCGACCGGTTGGAGCTGCTGAAGCAACGATCGGACGAACTCGCGGACGGCCTTACCCTGCTGGCGATCGCTCCGATCACTGTCGTCCAACTGGTTGTCACCGGGGTGTTGCTGGGTCAGGTGCAACCCTTCCTGCTGGTGATTCCGCTGCTCGCGATTCCGGCCGTACGACTGGCCAGGAGGGCGGAGCGGCTGCGTGACTCCGCGGAGTTGCGGACTGCGGCGGACCGCAGATCCGCACAGGATCTGTTCGCCCTCGCGGCGACCCCGGCGTCGGGCGCGGAAGTACGCGTGCACGGTGTGGGTGCGGAGTTGGTGGCCCGGCACGCCGCGGCGTCGCGGACCCGGCACCGTGCAGTCGAAGCGGCGATCTTCCGCTCCGTCGGCGCCACCGTGGCGGTGTGGCTGTGCTACGCGGCGGCGTTCTTCGGTGCCGTGGTGTTGGTCCTGCGCCAGGTCGCGGCGGGGGAGGCCACCGCGGGCGACGTGGCCATGGTGCTCGGGCTGGCAGCCGCCGTGGTCGGCGCCGCGGGTGCACTGTCCAGCCAGGCAGGTTCGGCGATGCGCGTACGCACGGTCGCCGATCACTACCGCTGGCTGGAACGTGAGGCGCGCAAGCAGGACTTGCGTACGGTCACACCACCTGACCGTCTCCTCGACGGGATCACCTTGGAGGGCGTGCACTTCGCCTACCCGGGCACCGAGCGGCCGGTGCTGACCGACGTGTCGCTGCGCCTGCCCGCCGGCGGGGTGGTCGCACTGGTCGGCGAGAACGGCGCCGGCAAGTCGACCTTGGTGAAGCTCCTCACCGGAATGTACGAACCCGCCGCGGGCCGGATCGCCGTGGACGGAGCCGACCTGACCAGCCTCGACCCGGACGCCCTTCGCGAACGCGTCACCGCCGGCTTCCAGGACCACGCTCGCTTCGAACTCGCGGTGAGGGAAAGCGTCGGCGTCGGCGACCTGTCCCGGATGGTCGACGACCATGCCGTCCGGACTGCGTTGAACGCAGCCGGCGCGGGCTTCGCCGAGCACTTGCCGGCGGGACTGGACACGCCGTTGGGTGCTGGATGGGAGGGCGGCGCCGAACTGTCCGGCGGCCAGTGGCAACGGCTCGCCCTCGCCCGGGCGGCGATGCGGCTGCGGCCGCTGCTGGTGGTGCTGGACGAGCCGACCGCCGCGCTCGACCCACATGCCGAGCACGCGTTGTTCCAGCGCGTTGCCGACGGGTCCCGCCGAGGCCGCGCGGACGGGCGGATCACCCTGCTGGTCTCACACCGGTTCTCCACCGTGCGGATGGCCGACCTGATCGTCGTACTCTCCGACGGACACATCACCGAGTCCGGCACGCATGCCGAACTGCTCACCCGAGGCGGTCTCTACGCCGACCTCTACAACCTCCAGGCCGAGTCGTACCGCTGAACGCTCCAGGCCGAGTCGTACCGCTGAACGTCAGTGGGAGCTCTCCCAGAAGACGACTCGGTTTCCCACCGGATCGGCGATCAACGAGTGCCGGGGCATGTTCTCGCCGTCGGTCGGTGGGTAGTGCTCGGCCGCTCCGCGCCCGCCGGCAGGGCGCCCGGTGGAGGTGATCATGAGAGGTCCGTCAGATCCGTCAGGTCCGCACGGACGACGAAGGGCAAGGAGAACGAACTCCTTGCCCTTCTAAACGTATAGCGGACCCGGGGGCTTGCGGCAAGACCCCGGTCGTGCCGCAGAATCACAGGCCGAACCATGGGACGTACCGAAACGGGGCGCAATGAACCCACTGACCACCGGCGTGTTCGACCTGCCCGACCACCTGGCCCACAAGGCCGACCCGAAGTTGATCAGCGACGACGAGCAGCATTTCGCCGCCATCGAGGAGTCCCTCGAGCAGACGATCACCGAACTCTCCGACCGCCTCGCCGCCGCCCGCAGGGCGCCGGGCGGCAAGGGCCAGCAGGCGCTGGACCGCGACCTGGAGATCCACCGCCTGACCGCCCGCCTGCGTACGCTGCGCCGGTTCGGCCTGGACCTGTGCCTGGGGCACATGGTCGGCGTGGACGAACCCGATCCTGTCCATGTCGGCCGGCTCGGCCTGACCGACAGCGAGGGGTGCCGGCTGCTGATCGACTGGCGCTCGCCTGCGGCGGAGCCGTTCTTCGGCGCGACCCACGCGAACCCGATGGGTCTGAGGAGCCGGCGCCGCTACCGCTGGACCCGCGGCCGGATCAGCGACTACTGGGACGAGGTGTTCACCCCGGAAGGGCTCGAAGGTCACGCGGCGCTCGACGACCAGTCCGCGTTCATCGCCAGCCTGGGCAGCAGCCGCTCGCCACAGATGCGGGACGTGCTCGGGACCATCCAGGCCGACCAGGACGCGATCATCCGCGCCGGCTCCCGGGGGACTCTCGTCGTCGACGGCGGCCCGGGTACGGGCAAGACCGTCGTGGCGCTCCACCGCTCGGCGTACCTGCTCTACTCGGATCCTCGGCTCAGCGAGCGCCGTGGCGGCGTTCTGTTCGTGGGTCCGCACCAGCCCTACCTCGCCTACGTCGCCGACGTACTTCCCAGCCTCGGTGAGGACGGCGTGCAGACCTGCACGCTGCGAGACCTCCTGCCCGAGGGCGCGTCAGCGGGCCTGGAGGCGGACCCGAACGTGGCCCGGCTGAAGGCGTCCGCGGACATGGTGAAGGCGATCGAGCCGGCGGTCAGGTTGTACGAGCAGCCGCCGGGCAAGGGGATGATGGTCGAGACCCACTGGTCCGACATCTGGCTGAGTCCGGCCGACTGGCGGGAGGCGTTCGAGGCGGCCGAACCCGGCACCTCGCACAACGACGCACGCGACCAGGTGTGGGAGGAACTGCTCACGATCCTGGTCGACAAGCACGACAGCGACGAGGAGGTTCCGCCCGAACTGCTGCGCAGATCCCTGCTGCGGAACAGGGACCTGGTTACGACCTTCAACCGGGCGTGGCCGCTCCTCGAACCGACCGACATCGTTGGCGATCTGTGGGAGGTTCCCGCCTACCTGCTCATGTGTGCTCCCTGGCTTACCCAGGACGACGTACGACTGCTGCAGCGCAAGGAAGCGCGTGCGTGGACGGTTTCCGACCTGCCGCTCCTGGACGCGGCACGACAGCGGATCGGTGACCCGGAGGCCGCGCGGCGCAGACGTCAGCAGAAGGCCGCCGCTGCCGCCGAACGCGAACGCATGGACCGGGTTGTCGAAGAACTGATCCAGTCCGACGACGAGGGCATGTTCGCCCAGCTGCGCCAGCACGGCATCCGTGAAGCGCTCGTCGACCAGGATGCCCTGCCCACCGCCGACCCTGACGTGCTCGCCGGCCCGTTCGCGCACATCGTGGTGGACGAGGCTCAGGAACTCACCGACGCGGAGTGGCAGATGCTGGTGCTGCGCTGCCCTTCCCGAAGCTTCACCATCGTCGGCGACCGGGCCCAGGCCAGGCACGGCTTCACCGAGTCATGGCAGGAACGACTCGAGCGGATCGGGCTCGACCGGATCAGGCTGGCGTCCCTGAGCATCAACTACCGCACCCCGGAAGAGGTCATGGTCGAAGCCGAGCCGGTCATCCGGGCCGTGCTCCCCGACGCCAACGTGCCGACGTCCATCCGCAGGAGCGACACCCCCGTCCTGCATGGGCCGGCGTCGGCTCTCACGTCGATTCTCGACACCTGGCTCGCCGAGCATGTCGAGGGAACCGCTTGTGTCATTGGTGATCCGGCGTTCCGGGCGACGGCTCGCGTCCGGTCGCTGACGCCGGAGCTGGCGAAGGGGCTGGAGTTCGATCTGGTCGTACTCGTCGACCCCGAGTCGTTCGGTGAGGGCATCGAAGGTGCAGTCGACCGTTACGTCGCGATGACCCGAGCGACCCAGCGCCTCGTCGTCCTCACCAGCTCATGACGAGGGCCCGGTCCCGATGGCGTGGACCAGGGCGACCTGTGGCCCGGGAACATCTGCCGCCCGGTCGACGGCGGGGTCGCCCGGTTCTTCGATTTCGCCGATGCCACGTGGGGCCACCCCGTTCGGCTCGTTGGCGATGATGGCCGTCGAATGTGTGTACCGATGGGAGGTCCCACAACCCGACAATGCCGTGAACCTGCGTGAGCAGCGCACCCGCGAGGTGATCGACACCTACCTGCGTGAGTGGACGGACTTCGCCCCGCTGGAGGACCTGCGTGAGCTGACCGGCTATGCGCTAGGGTCGCGCCCCTCAACCGCACGGGCGCGTGGATCCGCAATCTCGAAGACGCCGGCCCGGAGGATCTGGACCGATACGGCCGCATGCCGTGGGCGTGGCTCGAGGACGTCACCAAGCCCGTCCTCATCTGACTCCCGCGCTCCTCAGCCGGCCGAGGCCGAGATGTCGATTCGTACGGCGTATCCGAGCGTGAGGTCCTCGGTGAGGTGCAGGCCGAGTTCGGTGATCCTGCCGTCGCGCGGGTGCCAGTCCCTGCCGGGGGTGGTCCGGCCGAGCAGCGGTTCCAGGGCGTCGATCGTCGGCTTCCACAGGTTGAGCCAGTTCCGACGTCCGACCGTGAAAGCCAACTCCAGCGCCACCGGTCCCTCCGGCAGGATGACGGCGTGACGCGCAACCTGGTCATGGACCTGTTGCTTGTACGAAGTGCTGCTTGCCGAAGCGGTGGTGTGGACGCTGATCGTCGAGTTGCCGTCGAGGTCTGCCCGGGTGACGGCCGGTTCCACGCGGATGAACGAGGTCGTGTGGCGGCTCTTCGTGCACCACACCGAGACCAGATGTGACGCCGTCTCACAGCTGAGGTGCTGCGCCAGCGGGTATGCGAAGTTGTCGAGGTCGTGCTGGTCGAGGACGGGGACGGTCTCGGGGAGGCCGACGTCCAGCCGCAGGCTCCATGGCCCGATCATCGCACTCAGTGCCGGCCTCACCAGGCTGGTGGCGTGGTGCAGGTAGTGCTGGAGTCTCAACTGGCTCGGATGAGTGGCGGCGTCCCAGCTCGCGAGCCTCGGCTGCGTCCCGAGCTCCTGTGCTGGCCCTTCCGGCCGGGCGTACCTCATGATCGCATCATGCTGCGCGGAGGCGGTCTTTACCAGTCCGCCTGCTCGCGTTCTCCCCAAGAAAGCTCAGTGAGTTTCCTCGGCCGGGTTCACGTGCATCCGGCGCAATGTCGCGTTGGCGACCGCCACGAGGAGCGCCAGCACGATACTCAGGGGCACGACGGGCTTGTTCCCGCCCGGCACCCGAAATCAACGGGACAGGCCGTTCCGTGACCCGGCGCCGCACGGCCGACCTGGCATGATGCTGACCATGACAACGGGTGAGGAGCACAGAAAGCACACGCAGGCAGGGTCTTTCGGGGCCGCGGCGGACGCTTACGAGCGCGGTCGACCGCCGTATCCGCCGGAGGCGGTGACCTGGCTGGTCCCCGAGCACGCGACCACCGTGGTCGATCTCGGCGCGGGCACCGGCAAGCTGACCCGCGCGCTGCTTGCCCCGGGCCGCACTGTCATCGGGGTGGAGCCCTCCGCCGGGATGCGCGAGCAGTTCTCCCAGGTGCTTCCCGACGTGCCGGTCCTGGAAGGAACAGGGGAGTCGATCCCGCTGCCCGACTCGAGCGTGGACGCGCTCGTCTGTGCGCAGGCCTGGCACTGGGTCGACCCGGAGGTGGCGGTCCCGGAGGTTGCCCGGGTGCTACGCCCGGGCGGTCGGCTGGGCCTGGTGTGGAACCTCCGCGACGCTTCGGTGCCCTGGGTCGCGGAGCTGGACCGGATCCTGCGCGACTACGCGGCGGCCCCGACGGAGGACCGTCAGGTGGAGCACGTCGGCGCACCGTTCGGACTCGTCGAACGCCAGGACTTCCACTGGAGCCACCCGATGACGGCCGGAGACGTCATGGACATGATCGCGTCCCGCAGCTACGTGATCACCCTCGATTCGGCGACCAGGGAGGAGCTTCTGCAGCGCGTGCGGGAGCTTCTGGATACCGAGCGTCCGACCGCCATGCCGTACACCACCGAGTGCTACCGAGCCGAGCTCGGACAGCACTGAGACCTCGGACAGCACTGAGACCGTACGCGGTCAGGCGCCCAGCTTCTGCGACAGTCCCTTGAGTACGTCGGACAGGTTGCCGTCGACAACCACGTCCTCCAACGTGACCGCGGACAGGAATCCGGCAGAAGAGATCCCGTGCAGCGCGTCAAGGAGAGGTTGCCAGAACCCCTCGGCGTTCAGGAATCCCACCGGCTTACGGTGGAAGCCGAGCTGGCGCCACGTCCACACCTCGAAGATCTCCTCCAACGTGCCCAGGCCTCCGGGCAGGGCGAGGAACGCGTCGGCATTGTCGGCCATGATCGCCTTGCGCTCGTGCATCGTGGCGCAGACACGGAGGTCGGTGAGGTCGGTTCGGGCCCACTCGCGGTCGACCATCGCCTGCGGGATGACGCCGATCACCTCACCGCCCGCGTCCAGCGCACCCTGGGACAGTTCACCCATCAGTCCCGCCCGGCCGCCTCCGTAGACGAGGCCGATCTCGCGCCGCGCCAACTCCTCACCGACGCTGTAGGCCAACGTCGCGAAGGTGGGGGAGTTGCCGTTCGTCGAACCAGTGAACACCGCGATCCGTCTCACTGCTGCTTCCTTCCTGTCCTGCTGGGCTTCGTACTCAAGGTCCTCACGTGTCGGAACGAGGGACGGCCGCCAACGACGCAAGGTGGTCGGCGATGGCGGCGCGATCGGCCGCCGCCTGCCTGGCGGGACGCCCACTGCTCAGGCCCCCATCCACCACCAAGTCGTGCCCGGTGACGAACCCGGAGGCGTCGCTGGCCAGCCACACGATGGCCGACGCGACATCTCGGGGTACGCCTACCCGGTGGAACGGCTGCCAGGTGCTGAGCCTCTCGGCGAACAGCGCGCCGAGAGCATCGGGGTCATCGTCGGCTCGGTCGGGATCAACCCCGGCGGTCTTCGCCTGGATGCCCGACAGCACCGGGCCGGGCGAGACCGAGTTGACCCGCACGCCGTGGGCGCCGAGCTCGGCCGCGGCGCACCGGGTGTAGTGGACCAAAGCGGCCTTGGCGGCGGAGTAGTCCGTCGACGACCAGCCGGCCAGCCGCGCGCTCACGCTGCTGACGTTGACGATGCTGCCCGACCCCTGCTCGACCATGATCGGCGCAGCGTACTTCACGCCTGCGCAGGCGCCGAGGACGTGCACGTCGAACGCGTACCGAAGCCGTTGCAGGTCCATCGAGAGCACGCTCGCCGGCGTGCCGCCGTCACCTGCGCTGTTGACCAGGCAGTCGACGCGTCCGAAACGCTCTGCCGTACGGGTGATCAAGGCACGCATGTCGTGCTCGGAGGTGACGTCCGTCGCCACGAACTCCGCCGCCGGGCCCAGCCGGGTGGCGATCTCCTCACCGCGATGCCGTCGCCGTCCGGCCAGCACGACGCTGGCACCTTCGTCGATCATGTGCTCGGCCGTGGTAGCGCCGATGCCGCTTGTGGCGCCGGTGACGACCGCGACCTTGCCGTTCAGTACGCCTGGCATTTGGAGACCTCCCGTACAGACAACCCGCCCATTGTCCGACCATCGTGACCCTAGCAATCCGTCCCAGATCAGGGATATGGTCTCAGATATGGACGACGCCGAGGTGAGGGCGGCCGGCAGCACCGAGAGTTCCGGCCCGGACGGCTGGGAAGCCCGCCTGCCGGGCCGCCTCGCGGAGCTGCGGGTGGAACACGACTGGTCGCTGGACGAACTCGCACGGCGCACCGGTGTCAGCCGGTCCACCCTGTCCCGGCTGGAGCGTGCCGAGATCAGCCCGACGGCGGCGTTGCTGGGCAGGTTGTGCTCGGCGTACGGAAAGACCATGTCGCAGCTGCTGGCAGAAGTGGAGTCGGAGGCGCCTCAGCTGGTGCGTTCGGGCCAGCAGCTGGTGTGGCAGGACGAGGCGTCGGGCTTCACCCGAAGGTCGGTGTCCCCGCCTCAACCCGGCCTGCGTGGTGAGGTCATGGAGGGCGTGCTGCAGCCCGGCGCCGACATTCCCTACGACCGGCCTCCCGTCCCGGGCCAGGAGCAGCACGTCTGGGTGATCAGGGGAGTGTTGGAGCTCACCCTCGACAGCGACGTGCATCAGCTCCGGACCGGGGACGTGCTGCGATTTCGGCTCTGGGGAAGCTCGCGCTTTCGCAATCCGAGCACGAAGCCGGTCAGGTACATGGTGGTCATCATCCAGCAGTGATCGCCCGCCACGGAATCCGTGCCATCCGAGACGGAAGGAATCGAAGTCAGTGAGCAAGGACGACTTGCCGACGGCAGACGTCAAGGTGCGCGAAGCCACCGCGGACGACGCCCCGGCATGCGCGGCGATCTACGCCCCGTACGTCGAGAACACCGCGATCACCTTCGAGATCGAACCGCCCAGCCCAGCAGTCATGGCGGAGCGGATCGAGTCGGCGCTGCGCACCCATGCGTGGTTCGTCCTCGAGGAGCAAGGCCGGGTTGTCGGTTACGCCTACGGCGGGCCCTTCAAGACGCGTGCCGCCTACCGCTGGTCCTGCGAGGTCAGCGTCTATCTCGAACTCGGCCGGCGCCGCTCCGGTGGTGGACGCGCGTTGTACGAGGCGCTCCTCCCACGTCTGGCCGAGCGCGGTTTCCGTACGGCCGCTGCCGGAATGACGCTGCCCAACGACGCGAGTGTCGGCTTCCATCAGGCCATGGGATTCGAACCTGTGGGGACCTACCGGAGAATCGGCTGGAAACACGGCGCCTGGCACGACGTGGCGTGGGCTCAGAGGGTGATCGCCACCGGCGACGACCCGCCGGCCGAGCCACACTGACCCGCGACGCCGGCCCGGGCCGACACGCACGCTGACAACCCGGGCTTGACGGATCACGCCCGGGCTTTCCTCCGCGTACGGGGAAGGGCGAGGGCGAAGAGCCCGGCAGCCACCACGCAGACGGCGCCGTTCACGGCGAGCGCGGTGGCCACACCATGCTGAACGTTGCCGGCGACACCGGCTCCGGCAGCCGTGGCGATGGCCGACATCACCGGTGTGCCCAGGGTGATTCCCACCTGCTGGCTCATGGTGGCGAGCCCGGTGGCCAGTCCTTGCTCGGCATCGGGAAGCCCGGCCGTCGCGGTCACCATGAACCCCACGATCGCCACCAGGTTGGCGACGCCACCGGCGAAGGTCGCGACGAGCAGGACGGCCAGCCAACCGGGGAGTTGGCTGAGAAACACCAGCGGGAGAGTCGCCGCGGCCTGTACGACGAAGGCGGTGACGATGGCTCGCTTGCCGCCGATCCGGCCGATGACGCGCGGCGCGACCAGCCCACCGGCGATCGTCCCCACGCCCAGCACCGCGAACGCGAGCCCTGCCTGCAGGGGCGTGTAGCCGCGTACCTTCTGCAGGTACAACGTCAGCAGGAAGACCACCGAGGTCTCGGTCGCGAACGCGAGTACGCCGGCCAGATTGCCCCAGCCGATCGTGCGCCGCGCGAGGATCCGTAGAGGCACCAGCGGCTGGGCGACGGCACGTTCGATGATCACGAATGCCACCAGCAGTGCCGCGGCCACCACCAGGAACAGCCAGCATCGCGGGTCACCCCAGGAACGCTCACCGGCCTGGGTCAGGCCGTACACCCCGGCGACCAGCGCGAGGGTCACCGTCACCGCTCCCGGCGCGTCGAGAGGGGGACGGTCGTCCGCGCGGCTCTCCCGCAGCACGGCCGGTCCGGTGGCGAGCACCAGGACGGCGACGATCACGTTGATGAAGAAAGCCCACCGCCAGTTGATCAGGTCGGTCAGCAGTCCGCCGAGGATCGCGCCGGTGGTGAAGCTGGCCGCCATCAGGGCACCGTTGAGGCCAAGAGCCCGGTCGCGCAGAGGCCCTTCGGGAAACGAGGTGGTCAGCAACGAAAACGCCGCCGGGATCACCGCGGCCGTGGCCAGGCCCTGGGCGACGCGGGCGACCAGGAGGAGCCACGGCGCGTCGGCCAGACCGCCGACCAGCGAGGCCACCCCCAGCAGGGCGATGCCGGCCAGGAACTGGCGCCGGCGGCCGAACAGGTCGGCGAATCGCCCGAAGAACAACGTGAATCCTGCCGCGCACACGGCGAAGGCGGTCGAGATCCACTGCAGGCCGGACAGGTCGAAGCCCACGTCGGTGCCGATGCGCGGCAATGCGACGTTCAGGATCGAGAAGTCCACGGCGAGGGTGAAGCTCGCGGTGAGGAGGACGAGCAACACGATCCGGTCGCGCGGGCCGGCAGCCGCGGGGCCCTGGCTGCCCGCGCTGTCCGGGCTGTCCGGGCCGCCCTGGCCGCGGCGCCCGGTGTCGACGGCGACGAAGGTGGGTGAGGAGTCGAAGGTCATGGTCTGACTTTCGGGCCGGCGGATCGTGCAGGCCAGCACCCGCCGCTTGGTACCACTGACAGGGACACCCACGGCGCCGGAAGCCCGGGCACAATGGGAGCCATGCCAGCCGACCTGCAGCGCGTACGGAAGCCCAACGAGCTCGGCGACTTCCTGCGCACGCGCCGGGCATCGCTGCGTCCCGAGGATGCCGGGATCACCACGTGGGGCAGCCGTCGCGTTCCCGGTTTGCGCCGGGAGGAGCTGGCCCAGCTCGCCGGTATCTCCGTCAATTACTACACCCGGCTCGAGCAGGGCCAGTCGACCAACGCCGGCGACGCGATCGTCGAGGCGCTCGCCCGGGCACTGAACCTCGACGACGCCGAACGCGCCCATCTGCACACGCTCGCCCGCCCCGTCGCCACCAAGCGGCGCAGGGGAGCCCGCACGGAGGCGCCGACCGCGGGCGCCATCGCCCTCGTCGCGTCCATGTCGAACGTCCCCGTCCTTCTGCTCGGCCGACGCAACGACGTACTCGCCTGGAATCCCCTCGGTCACGCGCTGCTCGCCGGTCACCTCGACCCGTCGGCGCCCGCACGGCCCGAGACGCGCCCGAACCAGATGCGGCTGCTGTTCCTGGATCCGCACATCCGCGAGCTGCACCGCAACTGGGACGAGGAGGCGGCCCTGGCCGTGGCGTCTCTGCGCTACACCGCCGCGCAGTACCCCGACGACCGGCTGCTGGCCGAGCTCATCGGTGACCTGTCGATCAACAGTCCGGAGTTCGCGCGCCTGTGGGCCAAGCATGACGTACGCCTGTGCTCCAGCGGCACGAAGCGTCTGCACCACCCGGAGGTCGGTGACCTCGAGCTGCACTACGAGGTCCTGCATCTGCCCGACAGCAACGGCCAGCGACTGCTCACCCATACTCCGGCCGAAGGGTCCTCCGCGGCAGACGCGCTCAGTCTCCTCCACCGCAGGCTTCCGCGTGCGCCATGACCGCAACGTGTCAAGCCGTCCCTGACAGACTGGTGAGAGGTGGTCCGCCGGGCATCGCGTTTCGCCAACCACCGAAGGTAGGTTGAGCTGATGGATGGCGACGCCTGGGCAACCCTTGCGGACCTGTTCGCCGACGAGGCCTACGCCTCGGTGAAGGGGTACGTCCGCACCTATGTGATGCACCAGCAGTTGCTGGAGCAGCTGCCGGCTCCGCCGGCGACGGTGCTCGACGTGGGTGGCGGTGCGGGCCATCAGTCGTTCCCGCTCGCCCAGGCCGGCTACGACGTGACGTTGCTCGACCCGTCACCGGCGATGCTGGACAAGGCCCGGCAGCGGCTCGGGCGACTGCCCGAGGAGGTCCGGCAGCGGGTGACGCTGGTGGAGGCCGACGGGGAGCACGCGGACGAGGCGGTGAGCGGCCGTCGGTTCGGGGCGGTGTTGTGCCACGGCGTACTGGGATACCTCGAACAGCCGGAGCCGATGGTCGACCAGCTGTGCCGGTGCACTGCAGCCGACGGCATCGTGTCGATCATGACCGCCAACGCACAGGCGATGGCCGTACGCCCCGCGCTGGAACGGCGGTGGGAGGACGCGCTGGCGGCGTTCGACTCCCGACGTGAGATCGGCGTGCTCGGGGTGCCTGGTCGCGCCGACACGGTGGACGAGCTCGGCGAGCTCATGCAGCGGCGCGGCGTCGAACCGGTGCGGTGGTACGGCGTGTGGCTGTTCGTCGACTGGCTCGAGTTCGGTGGAGCGGAACTGGACCCGGGCGATGCGAAGGAGGTGGCGGCGACGGCCGCGGTCGAACTCGAGGCCAGCCGTCGAGACCCGTACCGCCAGCTCAGCCGCGTCTTCCACCTCGTGGGCCGCAAGGTCGGTGCCAAGCCCACGAGCTGACTGGTCCTGACGCCGGGGTCGAGCCGAGTGAAAGATGACGCGGATTCGTCTTGTGGGTAAGGGGTTTCCCGCGCGCATCAGTCGATCTCATCCGGTAGAATCGAACGCGTGAGCGACGGTAGTGGTTTCTTCGGCGGCGACGCGGGTGGGGGCCCGGGTCGTCGCCGGGTGCTGCCTGCTGGGTTGGCGGAGATGCTGCCCGGGCCGCGGCTTGCTGTGCTGGTTGCCTCGGTGGACCGCAGACTGTGTAACGGGTTCGAGCTGGAGGAGCTGGTCAGGGCGCGTCGGAAGCTGATCGGCTGGCTTGAGGCCGAGTGCCTGTCCGATGTGAACGAGTTGGCCCACACCGCCCCCGGTATGCCCGAGGAGCCGGCGCAACGCAGTGTCGAGTTGGACTCGATGACCCAGGTCGTTCTGGAGGCTCTGCTGGGATGGTCCGGCTATCACGCCGACTGGTATCTGACGCTGGCCACCACCCTTCCCCGCCTGCCCCGGGTGCGTGCGGCGTTGGCGTCGGGGCGGTTGGAGTTGGCTGAGGTCCGCATCATTGTGGACCGGGTCACCGACGCCAAACCGCATCTGTGGGGCGCGATCGAGGACGCGATCTTCCCCAAGGTGCTGGAGCTTCGTGGTGGGTTGTTGCGGGCGATGGTGGAGGCGGAGGTGGTCAAGGCCGACCCGGACGCTGCCGCCAAACGCCACCGTGCCGCAAGGGCCGGGCGGAACGTCGCGATCTGGCCTGCCGTCGACGGTGTCGCCGACCTCGCCATCCGCGGACTGTCCGCGGACCAGGCCGCGGAGGCGTACGGCTACGTCGACGCCATCGCCCGGGCCGTCAAGTCCAGCGGCGACCCCCGCAACCTCAGCCAGTTGCGTGCGGACGTGGCCTACTCCCTACTCGCCGGCACCGCCGACATCACCGACTGCTCAGCCCCAAGCCAAGCTGACCGGCCCCACGACAAGACCGACCAGGACCAGGCCGACCAGGACGACCAGGACGAGACTGGGGCGGACCAAGCGGCTCAGGAAGAGCCTGAACCGGAGCAGTCTGAGACTGAGTCTGAGCAGGGCAACACCGAGCAGGGCAACACCGAGCAGGGCAACACCGAGCAGGGCAACACCGAGCAGGGCAACACCGAGCAGGGCAACACCGAGCAGGGCAACACCGAGCAG
>NZ_JBEXMJ010000003.1:477743-524917 GCF_040610475.1 Actinopolymorpha sp. NPDC004070
TGGGCAACACCGAGGAGCAAACGGCCGCTAAGGAGTCGACCGAGGACGCGCACTGCGCCGTTCACCGGTTCCCCGACCATGAACTGCACGACAGCTGGTGCGAATGTGGCGACTGCTCCCCGGCTCCAATTGCCAGGTGCAGTGTGTGCGGTGCGCCCGCGAACAACGGCGTCCCGGTCCACGACACTGCCGCCCACGAGGCCGCCGATCGCAGCGCGACCGCGGAGAACGCAGCGGCAGAAGAGACAGCCGCTCCTGCCGGTGGTTCCGACAGCGGTTCGGCCACGGATCATATTCCGCAGCAGGGCCGCCGACCTGACGAGTCGACCGACCCACCGCGCGGGGGGACAAGAGCATCGACACCGCCGCCGTGGTCCTCCTCGCAGCCGAGTTGGGGGCCGATCCGAACGCGCGCGAAGATTCAGCTGAACGTCCCGTTGACCACGTTGATGGGACTGTCCACCCGGCCCGGTGAACTCGGCGGGTTCGGCCCCGTCATCACCGAAGTCGCCGAGCGCCTCGTGGCGAACAACCTCACCAACCCCGAAGCCAGGTTCAGCGTGGGTGTCACCCACCCGGTCACCGGACGGTTACTCCATCTGCATCCGATACCGGCGAGATTCCTGCGCGGACTACAAGCCGAGCTCGTCCATGCCCGCGACCAGCGCTGCGCATGGACCACCTGCAGACGCCCGGCAGCGACCTGCCACCTGGACCACAACACCGAACACGCCTACGGCGGTTCGACGTCCGTGGACAACATCGCACCTCTGTGCCCACGCCACCACAAGGCCAAGACCGAGCGCGACTGGAAGCTCCACCAGACCGGGCCGGGCGAACACACCCTCACCGACCCCTTCGGCCGCAGCTACAGCAGTCGAGCGCCCTCCCTCACCGACCCGGTGCCAGCCAGCTCGGCACCACCCGAGTCGGCAACCGCCGCCGCCGGGACGGCCCACGATGACCTACCGCCGTTCTGAGGACGGGTACGCCCGAAGGCCGATCAGGAGAATGTATCGGTGCGCCTTCGAGGAGAGCTGCACGCGGTCCATCAACCGCAGCTTGGCCTCGACCGGGGACGGCAGCAGGTGGCGTTCGCGTCCACCCAGCGGGCTCCGCGCAGCGCCTCCACCAGGGCAAGAGCAGCGTACTCTCATGCGCAGAGCACACGCCGGGGCGCTCACAGTGAACCCGAGTAGTACGGGTCGCGCATCAGCTGTGCCAGGCGGGCGACCGGTCGTCCGTCGTGAGCGATCCAGGCGAGCCTGCCGAACGTCGTGAGCATGGAGTGCTCGGCGTCGCTGAGCGGGCGAACGCTCTGATATCCGTCGAGCATCGCCGAGCGTTGCGGCTCGCCGGTACGCGTGTAGCAGTAGGCGAGGTCGTACGCCCGCCAACCGTATCCGCACATGTCGAAGTCGAAGACCGTGATGCTGTCGCTGTCGCTGTCGCCGTTGCTGTCGGCGTCGAAGTGGTAGTTGAGCGGCTGGACGTCGGCGTGGATGATGCCCCAGCCGGTCGGCCCGGGGTCGAACGCCGCGAGCTGCGCACGGATCTCGGCGGCGTAGTGGCGGATGGTCTGCTCGTCCTCGGGGCTTGCGGCGCGAATGGCCTCGTCGAGTTCGGCGAGCGGCCGGTCGAGCTTCGCTGCCTCGTCGAGGTGATAACGCGGATGTTCGGGCGTGTGGAGGTCCGCGGTGACGTGGATGGTGGCGAGGGTTCGCCCGACGGCGTACGCCTGGCCGACGGTCAGCGCCCCGGAAGGGGGTGCGCCGGGCGCCCAGGAGAACAACGAGTAGAACCGCCCACCCTCGGGGGCTGGGATCGTTCCCAGAGCGTCGCCGTTTCGCCGGGGGAGTGGGTACGAGACCGGAACCCCGTGGCTGTGCAGGTGGGTCAGCAGGTCGAGTTCGAACCTGACGTCGCCCTCGCCGCGAAGCCACCACTTTCCCCGGGTGTGCAGGCGGAACGCGTACCGCCGCTCTCCGACAGAAATCTCGTAGGTGTCGTTGTGACCGGCGAAGAGCAGGCGGCAGTCGTCCGGGACGCCGACGTCGTACTCGTCCGCCACCAGTCGCGCGATCCACGTCGGGTCGACCATCGAGTAGATGACGTCGACGGCGCTGTGGGGTTCCGCCGGCGCGGTAGGGCCGGCCGACGTTGCACGGTTCTCGATGGTCATCTCGGATTCCCTCGGTCGTGATGGTCGCCGGCCGTCCGGTCGAGTTCGGCGAGAAGCTTCTTCGGCGCGACGGTGCGGTAGCTCTCGTCGATCCAGTCGCGCACGAGGTCGAGGTCCGCGTGGAGCAGGGGGACGGTCAGCCAGCCCCAGTGGCCGAGGCCGCTCATCGTGGTCGGGGTCGCTGCGCCCTCCGCGACCGCCTGGTCGTAGGACGCCCTGAGCTTCACCGAGGCCGCCGGCACCGGTGCGTCCGGGCGGCTGAGCCACAGGAACATCGGCCCGTACGCCAAGCCGTTGCCCCTTCGGCGGGGCGGGTGGTCGATCTTGATCACGACCTCATCCCAGGGCTGGTCCTCGATCGCACGCGGCATGGCGAGAGCGAACGCCCGTACCTCGTCCCACGCCCGGGAGGCCATCGGCACACTCTAGGACCCGGCGCCCCCGGGCGGTTGCCGGACCTGGACAGCACAGGTGTGGTGCCCGACCCAAAGTGCCTGCGACGCTGGAACCGGCGATGCGTACATCACGACATGAGGAGTAGGTGGCATGACTGCTACGACGGCAGCGCTGGGATCCGAGCTGGACGTTCCCTACGAGGGGTTGCCGCCGACGGCCACCGCCGACTTCACCCGGGACGGCTTCATCCACCTGTCGGGAGTGCTGTCCCCGCAGACCATCGCGGAGTACGAGCCCGTGGTCACCGGCGAGGTGATCCGGCTGAACACCCAGCACCTGCCGCTGGCGGAGCGCGACACCTATGGCAAGGCGTTCCTGCAGGTGACCAACCTCTGGGAACACAACGCGAAGGTGAAGGAACTCGTCCACTCCCGGCGTCTTGCCGGCATCGCCGCGAAGCTCCTGGGCGTGCACGCGGTGCGGCTCTACCACGACCAGGCGCTTTACAAGGAAGCCGGTGGTGGGATCACCCCATGGCACGCCGACCAGTACTACTGGCCGTTGTCGAGTGACCGGGTGTGCACGATCTGGCTGCCGATGCAGGAGACGCCGTACGAGATGGGTCCACTGGCGTTCGCCCGGGGCAGCCACAACTTCTCCATCGGCCGCGACCTGGCGATCAGCGACGAGTCGGAGGCGAGGCTGAGCGAACTGGTCGCAGAGCAGGACTTCGAGCATGTGGAGCAGCCGTTCGCGCTCGGTGACGCGAGCTTCCACCGCGGCTGGACCTTCCACCACGCGGGGCCGAACCACAGCGGCATTCCGCGCCGGGTGATGACCGTGATCTACATGGACGCCGACATCCGGGTCGCCGAGCCGGTCAACGACAACCAGATCGC
Organism: Actinopolymorpha sp. NPDC004070; assembly: GCF_040610475.1. Lineage (NCBI taxonomy): Bacteria > Bacillati > Actinomycetota > Actinomycetes > Propionibacteriales > Actinopolymorphaceae > Actinopolymorpha > Actinopolymorpha sp. NPDC004070. Next base: position 481,221 of record NZ_JBEXMJ010000003.1, read on the forward strand.
CGACCGCAACTGGATGCCGGGGACGGAGATCGGCCAGGTCCCTGACACCCCGCGCACCCCGGTGCTCTACGACGGCCTGCGAGCAGACTGAGCGTATCCGCCCGGAACGACGCAGAGGACAGGTGAGTGCGATGAACGGGGGACGGACGACTTTCGACCGGGACGCCGGGACGTATCCGAGCGGGCTGTACGCCACCGCACAGGTGGCCGAACCGGTCGAGCGCCTGGCGGACGTGGGCGAGGCCGAACTCGACCGCTACCGGCAGGACGGCTTCCTCCCGGTGAGCCGGGCGCTGGCCCCGGAGACGGTGCGCGATGCCACGGCCGGCCTGGAAGCCCTCGCTCGCCCGAACTCACCTGCGGACGTGCAGTACGAGGCCTGGGCGCATGATGTTCTGGACACGCTGACCCCGGCCCAGCGGCTCGACGTGACGCGGAAGTTCATGTCGTTCACGGCGCACGAGGCCCGTCTCGCCGCGATCGCGAACGACCCGGGCATCCTCGACGTCGTGGCCCGGCTGCTCGGCGGCACCCCGCGGATGTTCCAGGACATGGCCCTGCTCAAGCCACCGGGTGGCGGGCGGGAGAAGCCGTGGCACCAGGACAACGCCTTCTTCCACATGGTTCCGGGCTCCCCGATCGTCGGTGTGTGGATCGCGCTGGACGCGGCCACCGTGGACAACGGCTGCATGCGCGTCATCCGCGGCTCACATCGTGACGGCCCCGTACGCCACGTCCACCTGCGTGACCTGCAGATCTGCGACGGGAACGTGCCGGTCGACCGAGGGGTGGCCGTGCCGCTCCCGCCGGGCGGCCTAATGTTCTTCGACGGCCTGCTGCAACACGGGACGCCGAGCAACGACACGACGACACGTCGGCGCGCACTGCAGTTCCACTACACGGTGGACGAGGTGAGCGAGACGTCCGCCGAAGAGCATGCCGCGGTCTTCGGGATGGCCGACGGCGACGAGTGCTGACGTGATCGGGGCTACACAGAAACGGCGTGCGCCTCGACGAAGGCCAGGTCCACGTCCACTCCGAGTCCGATGCCGTTCGGCACCTCGACCGTGCCGTCGGCTGCCAGTGTCAATGACTTGTTGACGACACCCGCGCTGAGGTCGCTCTGCGCGACGTTGAACTCCACCCAGCGGGCTTCGGGCAACGTCGACAGGAAGTGCAGGCTGTAGGAGTGCAGCAGGTCGGTCAGCCAGGAGTGGGTGACGATCTCCACGCCGGCGGCCTCGGCGTCGCGGGCCAGCGCGCTCGCCACCGTGAGCCCGCCGCACCGGGACAGGTCCGGCTGCACGACCGCGATCCCGTGGTCGCGAACCAGCCGCCGTAGCTCCCAGATCGTCGCCTGCTGCTCACCCGCCGCGAAGCGCAGGTGCGGGAACTCCGCCGCCAGCACGGCGTACTGCTCGGTGCACTCCGGATGAAGGATGTCCTCCACCCAGTACGGCGTGACGTCGCTCAGCGTCTCCAGCATCGTCGTGGTCTGCGCCATCGTCCGCACCCGAGGACGGCCCGCGTCCTCGACGTACCAGCCGGGGTCGATCATCAAGGCTCGAGCAGGTCCGAGCGTCTCCCGCAGTGCGAGGAGGTTGTCCCGGTCCGCGCCGGGGTCGATCCCGAACCCTCCCCAGCCGAACTTCATGCCGGTGAAGCCGAGGTCGACGTAGCGCTGCGCCGCCGCGGCGTTCGCCTCCGGTGTCGAACGGAAGAGAGTCGAGGCGTACGCCGGCAACCGGTCGCGGCGGCGACCACCGAGCACATGCGCGAGCGGCGCTCCGGCCGCCTGTGCCCGGATCGACCAGAGACAGTTGTCGACCGCCGACATGCAGTGCATGGCGACACCGCGCCGCCCGTAGTAGGCGGTGGCGACGTACAACTCGTCCCAGATCGCCTCCACGTCGGTCGGGTCGCGGCCGAGAAGCTGTTCGTGGATGGTACGGAAGCCGAGCGCGCTCATCCCGCTGCCCTGCAGGACGCGGGCGGCGACCGGGCCCATGGTCTCCACGTCCGACCAGCCCTCGAGGCCCTCGTCGGTGCGGACGCGTACCAGCAGCAACCAGTCGCCCTGGTCGGTCGCCTCCGCCTGGCCCGCGTGGGCACCGTAGGTCTGGGAACCGCGGAGCAGGAACGGCGTGACGTCGGTGATCCTCATGCGCCGGCCTCGGTGCCGGTGCCGTCAGGTGCCCACCTACCGGGCAGGTCGGAGGGCCAGGGGATCCGGCGTTCGGCCAGGCAGGGCCGGAATCCCTCGGCGTGGGCGACCATCAGCCGGGCACCGGTGACCCGGTCGGAGTCGGCCATCTCGTCGGCGTAGTCGTGACCGCGCAGGCGGCGCATCACGTCCATCTGGCTGGCGTGGGCCCGGATCAGTTCGGCCTTGCGCGCCGCGTGATCCGCGGTGAGTTCGACGAAGTGAGTGGCCTCGAATCCGTACCCCGCGCCGGTGTCGACGTGGAAGATCCGCGGCACGTGGTCGCCGGCCGGGACGGCGGGTTCGAACGAGCCGAGGTTGGTCCACAGCGCGGTGTCAACCACGGCTTTCGCGGTCACCACGTGGTCGGCGTTGTAGTCGTTCGTCCAGTGCGTGAAGATCACGTCGGGATCGACGGTGCGCAGCGCCGCGATCAGGTCGTGCCGCAGCGACTCGTCGTCGTAGAGGAACCCGTCCTCGCGGCCCAGGCACAGATAGCTCGCGTCGAACGCCTTCGCCACGGTACGGATCTCCACCTCCCGCACGGCGACGGCCCGTTCGTGGGAGTCCGGACCGGAGAACGGCAGGCCCTTGTCGCCGCCGGTGAGGGTCACGAACGCGATCTCGTGGCCGAGTTCGTGCAGCCGCAGCAGCGTTCCCAGGCATCGCATCTCGTCGTCGGGATGGGCGAACACGCATGCGTACTTCACGGCTGGTCTCCCTCCGACGTCCGGTTCCCCTCGGGTAGCCGGGCCAGTGACACCGACAGCGCGCCGTCCACGGTCAGGAACGACCCGGAGATGTAGTCGGCGGCCGGGGAGGACAGGAACGCCACGGCCGCGGCGACCTGGCCGACGTCGCCCATCGCGCCGAACGGCAACGCCCTGCCCGCCCGGGCGAGGTGCTGCTCGCCGTACAGAACGACCTCGCCGGGGGTGGCAATCCAGCCGGGCACCACAGCGTTCACCCGGATCCGCCGGCCGGCCCACTCGTGCGCGAGCGTACGCACCACCTGGCCGAGCGCACCGTGCGCGGCGTTGTAGCCGAGGCAGCGGGCGAACGCGTGCTTCTCGTGCAGGGAGCCGATCACGGTGAACGCCGCACCCGGTGGCGGCGGGGTGGGTGCGACCGCGAGGGCGCGGAAGACCGCGAACGCCGCGAGCGGGCCGAGGGTGAAGCTCAGCCGCACCGAGTCCAGGCTGAGTTCGAGGGCGGGAACGTGTTCCTCGTGGGCGAGGGCGTGCACAGCGGAGCGGACCTGCCCGGCTGCCGCAGCGGCCGCCGCGACGTCCTCCCCGAACGCCGGATCCGCGGCGTCGGCGGCGAGTGGGACGCCGGAGCCGCCGGCCCGCTCGATCGCGGTGACCGTCTCCCGCGCGCGGTCGAGGTCACGGTCCACGCACAGCACCGTGTCGTGGGACGCGGCCAGGGCACGGGCGCAGGCGCCACCGATACCGCCACCCGCGCCGGTGACGATCGCGACCGTCGCCGGCTCAGTCATGGTCGACCGCTCTGCGCAGCAGGTCCACCAGCCGGTCGATCTCGGCGTACATCCGTTCGTCAACTCCGCCTGCGACAGGACCGCGCACCGCCGCGCTGGGGAAGACGCCCTGTCGTACGAGCAGGTGTTTCTCGATGGCGACGAAGCTGTCCAGGCTGGTCTGTAGCGACACCATCTGGGTCAGCGGCCCGGCGATCAGGTAGGCCCGGTCGTAGTCACCGTCGTTGAGCGCCCGCCACAGTGGGACCAGTGCCCACACCAGGTCGCCGGCCGGCATGGTGCCGATCGCTCCGCGCCGGAAGCTGTCGACGAGATACATGCCGCCGTTTCCCTCCAGGACGCGTGCTTTCCCGCCGGTGGCGTCCAGCAGCTGGGTCAGCTTGGGCCCGATCGGGTGGGCCTCCGGCTTGAACAGCACCCGGTCGGGGAGCTCGGCCTGCAACCTCGCCTGCAGTTCGATCGACAGCGCCGAACCGACGTACCCACTCGCGTCCTGGACGATCACCGGCACCTGCGCGGCGTCGGCGATCGCGAGGAAGTAGTCGAACAGTTCCGCGTCACCCGCCCGGCTGAGCGCGGGAGGCGTGGCCATCACCGCGTCCGCGCCGACCGCGGCCGCGTGCCGGGCGTGGCGTATGGCGGCGTGGGTGGACTCCGCACCCACGCTGACCACCGACGTGCCCCGCCCGCTCGCCGCGCCGCACAGCAGTGTCGCGAGCTCGTCCCGCTCGGTCGTCGACAGCCGCAGCACCTCCGACACCATCCCGATGGCCACGCCGTCCGCGCCGTTGTCGAACAGCCACTCCACCTGGCGTACGAAGGTTTCGGTGTCAATGTCGCCTTGCTCGTCGAACGGCGTCTGCACCACACACACGACACCAGCGATCTCGGATCCGGTCATGACCCGACCGTCCTCCCCGGCGCCGCGGCGCCGTCCTTGTGAACGCCCAACCCGAGCAGGGCAAGGGAGTCCCGTTGACAGATCCGGTCCACGTCGCCGTCGGTGACGTCGGCCATCCCGAGCGTGCGGCACAGGCCGGCTGCCTTGCGAAGCCCGGCCACGGTGCGCTCGACGGTGGAGAACGGGTAGTCCGTGCCGAACAGGATCCGGTCGAACACGCGGTACTCCTTCGCCGCGGTCAGCGCCTGCGCCAGCTGCCACGGCCGGGTGTCCAGCGCGGACACGTCGATGTAGAAATGCTCGTGCCGGCGGATCACGCTCAGTGCTTCCTCCGCCCACGGGTGCCCGAAGTGCGCGATCCACATCCGCAGGTCGGGGAAGCGGCGTGCCACCTGGTCCAACTGCAACGGCCGGGCGTAGTCGACGATCGCTGCCGGGGTGAACGTCGTTCCCTGGTGCCAGATCACCGGAATCTCGTGGTGCGCGGCGACCTCCAGCAGGTCGAAGCAGGCCGCGTCGTGCGGATGGAAGTGCTGGTAGCAGGGACCGAGCTTGAGTCCGCCCAGCCGCAGGGTGCGGATCGCGTCGTCGAGCAGGGCCGGCGCTCCGGGGCGGTTCGGATTGACACTGGCGAAGCCGATCAGGTTGTCGTGCCCGTCGACCGTGGCCGCGACGTAGTCGTTGGGTACGACGACCCCGACCGGTTCGGCGTCGAACGCCAGCACGATCGAGGTGCCGGCCGCCTCCGCGGCGAGCCGGTGTTCCTCCGGCGTGACGTTCCAGCTGACCTCACCCCAGGCGCGGATCTCGTCGTGTGCCAGCGGATCGCACACGTGCGTTCCGTGCTGACCCAGGTGTGTGTGTACGTCAACCGTGACTTGCGCCCGCGTCATCTATCGAATCCCGTCTCGTTCGGACAGCGTGGCGAAGGCCACGGTGTGCGCCGGCAGAAGGATCTGGTGTTCGAACGCGCCGGCGGTGACGACGACCCGTTCCTCCAACGGCTCCAGGGCGAGGGTGTCGGCGCACCAGCGCCGCGCCTCGTCGATCCGGTGGACGGTGAGCAGCTTCGGGCCTGGCGTCAGCCCGGCGTACCGCAGCGTGAGAACACGGTCCCGGCAGGCCGGCCGGGAGAGGCTGGTGTTCGACACCAGCAACGACACCGCTCCGGGAGCACACGCGGCGTAGGCGTGCAGATCCTCGTGCGAGACCTCGCAGGCGACTTTGGTGCCGTCGAGCCTGCCCAGCAGTTGGTGGACGAAGTACTGCGGACGCACCTGGCCGCGCTCACCGAACAGGCCGAACCGGTGCGGCACCTCGTTCCAGTGCCGCATCAGGTGCGCGACACCCTCGGGGGAGAAGAACGGCGCGAACTCGCCCGGATCGCACACCTGGTCCCACAGGTGGTAGTAGAACGACCAGGCCGGACCCGCCCGGTCCATCGCCAGGATCGACGCCACCACCAACGCCGCCCGGCGCGGGTCGTCGGCCTGGTCGGCGACCGAGACGGCCTCGAACGACGTACTCCACTCGGTGACCATCAGCTCCGGCCGCGGTTCGGGGAACCCCGCCACCAGCCGCCTGCCCTCGGCCACTCCGGCAGCGTGCCGTGCCCAGTCGTCGGCGTAGAGGTGCCAGGACACGAAGTCGAGCGGAACGTCGTTGTCCAGGCAGTGCTTCACGAAGCCCGGCAGCGGTTCGCTGGTCACCCAGCACGCCGCCGTTCCGCCCACCTTGACGTGTGGTGCGGCCGCTCGGATGGCGGGGGCGGTCAGGTCGTAGAACGTCGCGTAGTCGTCCGGGTCGGGGACGAGGTACGGCGACCCACCGTCCTCGCCGATGTCGGTCTCGTTGCCGATCTCCCAGTGGGTGACGAGGTTGCGTTCGACGGAGTAGCGGCGTACCAGTGCGGTGACGACCTGCTGCCACTCGGCGACGTCGTTCGGCATCCACACCGCGTGATCGGTCCGGTCGGCAGGGCCGAACAGCGGGCCGGGCTTGAGGCAGATCGCGGCGACGACCTTCGCGCCGGTGGCCGCGAGGGAGTCCAGGTAGGGGTCCAGCCTGGTCCAGTCGAACCGCCCGTGCTCGGGGTAGATGTCGAAGAACTGCTGGACGAAGATCCGGACCAGCCGCGGTCGCAGGGCCGCCGCACCCTTGACCACGCGGGGTGGCAGCGGTGCGGAGTTGATCCCGCCCACCCCGACCGTGTGCCGCCAGAGTTCGGCCGGACCGCGCTGCTCGCCGACGTCGACGTGCACGGTCTGCCGGTCGAGCAGGGCGAAGTCAGGTACGGGCATCGTGACCTCCGAGCCGGGTGAGCAGGCCGTCGATCCGGTACGACGAGCCGGGCAGGTCGCCGTCGCCGTCGTCGTAGGGCTTCTCCCCGGCGTTGACCACGACCTCGGTCCCGTCCTCATAGGTCGTGCGGCTTACCGTGCCGGCATCGTCGAGGTAGGCGTGGGAGAGCATGGCGTGCAGCGCAGTGCGTTCGTGCAGGCGTGCGACCGGGAGTGCCTCCCGGAGCAGGCGTTGCGTCACGGGGTTCTCCCAGGTCACCCACGACGACGAGACGGCGCCCTCACTCGCACCGATCACCGGGAAGTAGCCGAGCACCGGCGACACCGTGGGCGGGTTGCCGCACATCACGTCGTAGAGAATCTTCGCCCGCGACCAGTCACCGCCCCAGTAGCTCCGGTTGTACGGGTCGTACTCCCAGCAGTACGACACCACCGAGTCGTGGTAGACGAGCCCCTGCAGGGGAACGTGCCGCGCGGGCGCGGGGAAGACGGTCTCCAGATCGCGCCGCGGGTTGTTGGAGCAGAAGTCCATCACGTCGAACGCCCAGTCGCACCCGCCCTCCGAACCGATGAGGTGACCCCAGCCCGCGACCTCGGCCAGCCAGGCCCGGCGCGCCTCCCGGTCCGCCGACCGGCTCATCGGATGCGCGGGTGACCAGCACTCCATCAGCGCCTTGCTCGTGGTGGTGTCGAAGTGCAGCCCGGCGAACGTACCGGCCCGCTCCCGCAGTCGGCGCCCGTGTCGCGCGATCACCGCGTCGCACACCCGGGCATAGCGGTAGTCGCGGTTCACCCAACCCTGCGGCACCTGCCCGTCCCGGTCGAGGGCGAGCATCTCCGGCTCGAAACTCGGATCGAAGTCGAGGATGTCCTCCAGGTAGAACCAGGCGAACGGCGTGAAGCCCGCCTCGGTGATCGGGGCCGCGAAGTCCGGTGCGCTGATGAACGGCTGGTAGTCGTTCAGCCAGGGTCCGGCATCCCACTGCAGGAAGTCGATCGGCCCGAGCAGTCCGCTCCGGTAGCCGATGTCGCGGAGTCCCGTCAGCACCTGGTCGAGCTTGCGGCGCGAGAACGGCAGGTAGCCCGTGCTGAAGTACGGCGCACCGACGATCCCGCTCACGACCGGCCGCTCGGCGATCTTGTCGGCCAGCGACCGGAACCGCCCGGCTGCGACGATCGACCGCCGGTAGGCCGAGGCGGCCACCACGTAGCCGGGTTCGTCGAGCAAGGTGTAGGTGACGCGGCGGGCACAGCGGAGAGTGCCGAGTGATGCTGTCCAGCCGATGGCGACGTCGACGCCGGTGTCGGTGGAACCGGTGATGGTGAGTTCGAGGTCGTCCTGGTCGGTGAAGGTCGCGAGCAGGCCGCCACGCGTCGTGCTCGCGGACCAGAACGGCATCGACAGTCCGACGGTGTTGCCGCCCGCCACGTCGAACGTGACGTCGAGGTCGTCCGCGGGGGAGGGCTGGTAGACGATCCCGTTCGTGGTCTTGAGGGGCAGGGCAAGCTCCACCACCGGCGTACGATCCGGTCGCAGCGGCGGGGGATAACGGACGGGCGAGGTCAGCTCGGCGTCGGTCGTGGGCGTGAGCGAGAACGACACGGTCGACGGGCCCTCGGCAAGCGCAATCTCGACGGTGAGGACGAGACCGCCGAGCCGCAGCACGGCTCGGCATCCGCGGTCGAGGGCTTCGCACGACTCCAATCGCACCGGATCGTGGTCGCCGTCGGATCCGCTGAGACGGTCGATCCCGGCGAAGGTCCATCGGTTGGTGCCCGCCGGGTTCTGGATGCTCCCGGCGAGCGTGTTCGGGTCCAGGCTCAGAACCACTTCCGGCGCCTGCCAACGCCAGAAACCGTCATCCCTTGAACGCACCGGCGGTGCTCCCTCCGTCGACGGTTCCTGGCGGCTCCCGAACAGCACGACATCGGCGGCGAGTCGTTGCCGCCGGTGCGGGTGATGCTGCCGCGATTCTGCTGGAACCGAAGGCTCCCGGCCAAGGGAATGGCTCCGTGCGGTCACGCCTGAGCAGGGCGGCTAGACCTGGCGGCGAGGCGGCGGCGGGCGGTGCACTGGTGCTCTCCCCGGCCAGCTTCTGTCCGCCGCGGGGCGCGACGTGCTCGCCACCAATCCAGAACCGGGAGCGCATCTCCACCCCACCCTTCACCCGGCCACGTGCGGTCGTACGGTCCGGGTCCAGGGTGATCTCGTCCAAGCCCAGCTCGCTCGGACGAACGAAGCGGACGGCGAGTTCGCCGAGGGCGCTTGCCGACGTACTCGTCCACGAACGACGTCCCGCTGGCGTACCGGTCGCGGCAGAACCCTTGCGGGCTCGCGTCCCTGCCGAACCACTCGGCGGAGTCCGGGTCGTGACGGACACCCGCCCGGCCGTCCGGATCGCGGTGAACCGACTGCCCGGATCGCGCAGAACGGACCGCCCGGATCGCCGTGAAGCGGCCAATTGCCGCAGTGAGCGGCGACCCGGGCCAGGGCCAGCGAGGACGTCCAGAGCCGAGCACCAGCCTGCTGATGCCCACATTGGCGACGAGCCGATGAATTTGCTTTCATCTTCAGAGTGGAACACGTGACGGAGTGGGGTTCGGGGCGGCGCCGCGTACGGCGGTCCCGGGTCATCGTGGGGGTCGTCGCCATATCACTCGTGATCTTCGGGGGATTGGCGGGTGCCGTGATGCTGTTCGGCACCCCTGGTCGGACGACGGAGCGGGCGGAGGAGGCCAGGCAGCAGGCGGCGAAGGCGTCGGTGGCGCGCGCCGAACGCCGGATGGACACCTTCGTCAGCTCGTGGAAACGCGGCAGATGGGAGGAGGCAGGGCTTTACACCGACAGCCCGGGCAGCGCGGCGTCACTGCTCGCCTCCGTGCACCGCAACCTCGCGCCGAAGCCGTTCTCGATCCGGGTCGGCGAGGCGAGCCTGACCAGCACCACGAAGAGTGAGCGGAAGGCCGGCGCGCGAAGGACCTACGTCGTGCCGTTCACCGTGAAGATGAAGGTGCCACGCGTAGGTGCGTACACCTACGAGTCGAAGGCCCGGATCGTGCAGACCGCGGAAAGGGACGTGGTGCACTTCGAGCCGTCCATGGTCAACCCTGTGCTGAAGGCCGGGCAGACGCTCGCCGTGGCCAGGATGTCCACCCGCGGGTCGATCCTCGACGACAAGGGTGACCTGCTCGCCGCCGCCACGCTCGTCGGTGACGTCAACTCCGAGGGCAAGGGGACCTCTGGTCTGCAGAAGCGCTACAACAAGCAGCTCGCCGGATCCGGCTCCGGGTCGGCGTATCTGATCGCGATCACCGACCGGGAGACCGGGCGCGCGCTGAGGCCGCTGCGTACGCCCGACGTGAAGCTCGGCGCGGACGTGCACACCACGATCGACCCGGACGTGCAGCGGGCCGCGGCCAAGGCGCTCGACCTGGTCGGCAAGCCCGCGGCGCTCGTCGCGGTCAAGCCGTCCACCGGGGACATCCTGGCGGCCGCGAACGCCCCGGCCGGATACAACCGGGCGTTCATCGGGCAGTACCCGCCGGGATCCACGTTCAAGGTCATCACCTCCGCCGCGCTGCTCAAGGCCGGCCTGCGACCCTCGGACGTCCTGGAGTGCCCGAGGTACGAGTGGGTGTACGGCTGGCGATTCACCAACCAGGACCAGTTCGTGCTGCCTGAGGGGTCGACCTTCCGGGACGCGTTCGCCCACTCCTGCAACACCGCGTTCGTGGGAGCCAGGAACAAGCTCGACGACCACTCACTCGCCCGGACCGCGGCAGCGTTCGGGATCGGCGGCGTCTGGGACACCGGGGCGTCCACGTACGACGGCTCGGTGCCGGTGAACACCGACGTCCTGGACCGGTCGGCCGCGATGATCGGCCAAGGCCGCGACCTCGCGTCGCCGCTGGTGATGGCGTCGGTCGCGGGCACGGTGAAGAACGGCACCTTCGTCCAGCCCAGGCTGGTCCCCGAGGCGGTCCGCCACCCGTACAAGGCACCGGAGTCGCTCGACCCGGACGTCGTCACCGATCTCCGGTCGATGATGCGCTCGGTGGTCACCGACGGGGCCGGCGACGCGCTGCGCGACCTGCCCGGCCGGCCGCACGCCAAGACCGGAACGGCGGAGTACGGCAACTCCTCCCCGCGCCGGACCCACGCCTGGATGATCGGCTACCAGGAGGACAGCGACATCGCCTGGGCGGTTCTCATCGAGGACGGCGGGTCCGGAGGCTCCGACGCCGGGCCGGTCGCGGCGGCGTTCCTGAAGAACCTCACCGGGAAGGGACCTTCCTGACCGGCGCGGCATCGGCGTCGCACGTGGCCCGGGGACTATCGGGCTGCTGGTCGCGGCTACGTCCGCGACGGTGGCCTGTCCGCCCGCCCGGCCGCGTCCCGGAGGTCGTCGTCCGTCACCTCCGCGTCCGCCTCGGCGTAGGTGCCGGGCGGGGATTGCTCGCCGGTCTCCTCGGCTGCGCCCTCGGCGTCCTCGGCGTGGCCGGCCACCAGCGGGAGGTCCTTGCCCGGCTCGGGGGCGCCTGGTTCGGGTTCACGCCACTCGTGGGCGCGGGTGGCGCGGTTTGCGGTTTCCATCGCCTTCGCGTCGGCCTTGAGGTCGTCGTCCACCCGAGGGCTGTGTCGGTCGCTGCCGCGCTGCATGGCGCACCTCCTGTGCAACTGTCCGTCGAGCGAAGGTCGGGTCTTCCCCTCACCCTCCACGGTATGGGTTGGTTCGGCTGGTGGGGTCCTTGGCGAGGCGTTCCCAGTCGTCCTGGAACCGGCTGAGGTTGTAACGCTGGAGCACTGCCTCCCCTGCGCGGGCGCCGGCCGCGGCGGTCGCGTCCCGGTCGGCCACGGTCCCGGTCGTCCGGCCGCGGCGGATCGGTTCGTTGACCACCGCGGCGGCGTGCGGGACCTCCCCGGTCCAGCGGAGACCGGGGTCGAGATGCCGTGCCCGCCCACCAGCGGCCCGCGGTCAGGTGTGACCGGAACCACGTAGCGGTGTGGACCCTGAACGAATGCGGTCGTCCACGACCCGTGCACGTGCCACCGGAAGATGTCCATAACTCTTCAAACTGCCCATCCAGACCCGGTACGGAACCGGACAACCGGAGTGCAGGAGGTCTCCGCACCGCGGCGGGCAGCACTCGGACGAGTTGCCGCCCTGGTCCCGATCGCCCGCTTCGGCCGGACTTGACGACGCGCAGGGTCTCTTCGGACGATGGGATCTGTGCATCACTCTGCCAGCAGCCCGCGCACGGTCCTCATGCCTCCACGGCTGCGACTGGCGATGGAGGTTGCCCGGCATCTGGCCGAGTCGGTGCTCGTCCCGCTCGGACTGTTCTACGGCATCGTCGTCGCCGCAGGTTTCCACGTCGCGCTGTTGGCTGCCGTCGCCTGGGCGCTGGTCGCGATGGGCGTGCGGGTCGTCAGAGAGAGGCGCCTGCCGGCCGTACTCCTCGGCACGACCGGGCTGTCCGTCGTCCAGGTCGCCGTTTCCTACGCCGCCGGGTCGGCGATGGTCTATTTCCTCCAGCCCACCCTGGCGACCTACGCCGTCGCCGTGGCGTTCCTGCTGACGGCGCTGCTGGATCGTCCGCTCATCCAACGGCTCGCCCACGACTTCTGTCCGCTGCCCCTCGACGTGGTGCGGTCGGCTCCGCTGCGCAGGCTCTTCCAGCGACTGTCCCTGCTCTGGGGCACCGTGCTTCTCGTCAACGCCAGCCTGACGCTCAGCCTGCTGCTGACCGTGGGCACGACGTCGATGCCGGTGGCCACCGCAGCGTCGGTCCCGCTGTTCGCCGCCGGGTTCCTCCTGTCGCTGCTGTGGTTCCGCCGCTCGCTGCGGGACGGCGGCTACCGGCTCGCCTGGTGCGACCCCGCGCAGGCCGCGAGCCAGGGGGCATGAGTCTGCGCCGTGCCTGAGCGCCCGGCCGTCCCCATCCGGTTGCGAGTGGGGCCTAAACCGGTGGATTGCGGTGAGTTCTAGCCTCCTCCGCCGAACCCCAGGCGAGGTCACGGTGTTGCTGCGCCTCCCGGCCTCCTGTGCGTCGGCGGTCAGCCCGAAAGTCCCTGCCAGCACGTTGCGGACGTCCGCACCCGCTCGGATTCCTTTGCGGTCACGGGGGATGTGCGAGTCGTGCTCATCCGTGGGCGGCGCGCCATTCCCGCTCCAGGAGGGCGTAGGTGTAGCCGTCGATCCAGCCGAGCTCGGCGTGCCAGGAGTCCTCGATGCCGTGCTGCTCGCGGCGCATACCAGCTTTCTCCAGAACACGCGCCGAGGCGGCGTTGTCGGCGTAGCAACCGGCGGTGACCCGGCGCAAACCGAGGTGGTCGAACGCCGCTGTCAACAGGCCCTTGGCGAGGTGGGTGGCGTAGCCCCGGCCGGCGGCACGCGGGTCGACGATGTACCCGATCAGGCCGTCGGTTCCCTTGGGCACGCCTGGCTGACCCATCGCGTCGACGACCTCCAGGAATCCGATCGCCACGACCTGGCCGTCCGCCTCGGCGACGCAGGAGAAGTCCGTTGTGCTGGACGCTTTCGCCAGCCAGTCGCGGCGGAACCTCTCCGGGTCCACGGTTGTGGCGATCAGGAAGCGCTGGACAGCCGGATCGTTGCGGAACGCCAACAACGGCTCGATGTCTGGTTCGCTCGCGTCGCGCAGCAGGAGTGGGCCGACTCGTAGCGGCCAGGGTCTGGTCGTCACGCCCCACACTTTGGCACAGCGGATCACTGCGCTGTACAGCGGATTGCCGGGCCGTCCGGCGGATCGCCGCGAGGTGGATCACGTCGTCTTGGCAAGGTTCTCCAGCAGGTCGGTGCTGTCCGGACGGAACAGCGCGCGGGCGCGTTCGATCTGACGCGACCTGGCCGGCGTACCTGGGCCAAGTGAGTCCAGAGCCGCCAGCAGGTCGTGTGGATCGTCCGCCCGCGTGACCGCACCCACCCGGGTGAGGTGGTCGGCAGCAGCGAGGCCGTGCCCCGGCAGCGGCAGGTGGGCCACTACCGGCGTACCCGCCCCGAACGCCTCCGTGCAGGTCTGCCCTCCGGCGTTCTCCACCAGCGCGTAGGCACCGGCCAGCAGTTCGGCGACGTCGTCCCGCCACCCGAGGGCGTGCCCGGAGCCCGTCGCCCGGTCGAGGTGGCCCAGCAGGCGTCGGTTTCTGCCGCACAGCACCAACGGGGAGTAGCGCCCGGACTCGGCGAGGGCACGAACGGTCGGGACCAGGTTGGTGGCGACTCCCCATGCCCCGGTGGACAGTACGACGAACGGCCTGTTCCCATCGTCGGTTCTGCCCCCACGGGCCGCGGCATTGTTCAGGAAGTCGGGAGTCAGTGATGTCAGCGGGCCGAGCCAGAAAGCCCGCTCACCGACGTGCGCGGCGGCGAGCTCGCGTCCCTGCGATGACAGGCACAGGTACGCGTCGTTCCCGGGCGAGAGCCACAGCGCGTGTGGCGCGAATTCCGTGAGCACCACGAGGGCGGGCGCCCTCAGTACGCCGTCCATCCGCAACCGGCCGACCACTGTCGCGGCGAGGTGGAAGGTCGTGACGACCGCGTCCGGGTCGGCTGCCCGGACGGCGTCGCGTGCGGCCGGCACCAACAGGCGGACCAGTGGCTCCACAAGGTGACGCGCATCGTCGGGATCGGCGAATCTGTCGTACACATGCTGGTATCTGCCGGGCGCATACCGGAGGGTCACCGCGTAGCCGGAGCGGATGGCGCTGCCGATCCCTGCCGGCAGCAGGCGCAGCAGGTCGAGCAGTTGCACCTGATGGCCGCGTTCACGCAGGCGCCGGGCGATCTCGGCCGCCACCCGGTCGTGGCCGCCACCCATGCTCGCCGACACGATCAGGAGACGCGGGCCGCCATGTGCGACAGGTCGGACACCCGGGTCTGACATCGCCTTGCCGTCCTCGGTTGGTCGCGCCGGCGGCCGCCGTGTCACAGGCGGGGCGTGCGGGTAGGAGCCGGAGGGCGAAGCAGATCGTCATGTGGTGCCCACGGGCCGCCAACAGGCCTACGAGACGGACGCGGTGCCAGGCTGTCACGGCAGCTGGCAGGAGAGCAGCGGTTTCGGCAAGGAGGACCGAGGTTCGGAGGTGCCCACGGCCCGCAGGCGCGGCGCAGACCTAACGATCAAGAACCGGCGGGTCGCATGGTGATCAGTGCTGTCCTCGCGGCCCTGGCGGCGGCGAGCAACGCCTTTGCGTCCGTTCTGCAACGCTACGAGGCGCGTACGGCACCGAGCAGGGAGGCGTTCCGGCTCGCGCTGCTTCGTGATCTCGCCCACAGACCCCTGTGGTGGTGGGGGATCGCAGGCATCATCGCGGGTGCGGTGTTCCAGGGAGCGGCGCTGCTCACCGGCCCGCTCGCTCTTGTTCAGCCGATCATGATGGTGGAGTTGCCGTTCACGCTCCTGCTCGCGGCACTGGTCTTCCATCACGGCCTAGGCAGGCGTGCGATGGCGGCGGTGGTCGGCATCACGGCCGGGGTGGTGGTGTTGCTGGTCTCGGTCGACCCGTCCGGTGGGACCACCGAGGTACGTGCGAGCCGATGGCTGGCCGCGTTGCCCGGGATCGCGTTGGGACTGGTCGCCCTGATCGGCATCGGCCGGGCGGTGACAGGGATGGCCAGGGCTGCCGCGCTGGGGATGGCCACCGCTGTCATGTTCGCGTTGACTGCGGCGTTCATGAAGGACGCGACCGGGCGGATTCCCTTCGGCGCTGCGGCGTTCTTCACCAGTTGGCAGCTGTACGCCACATGTGCGGCGGGGCTGGTCGCCCTCTTCCTGCTGCAGAATGCTTATCAGGCAGGGACGTTGGTAGTGGCGCAGCCCGCGGTCACTGTGGGCGACGCTCTGGTCAGCCTCGTGCTCGGCGTGGTGCTCTTCGAGGAGGAACTGCGGCTGGACGGGTGGTGGCTCGCCGCCGCTCTCCTCGGCCTGGGACTGATCATCTTCGGGGCTGTTGAGCTCTCCCGGTCGCCGCTGGTGAGTGGTGTCGCCACCCCGCCGGACTCCGCCGAAGTACAGCGGTCGAGTTCGCCGGATTCGGGCCAGAAGCCGTCAGATCCTGCGGATCCCGAGGGCTTCGCGGGGCCCGACGATCCGGCGGCGCCACCGTAGACGACGTAGGCAACGTAGGTGGATGTGGGGAGAGGCAGCGCATGCGCAGGTTGACAGCGACCACGGCGGCCACGGCCGGGGCCGTACTCGTGGCCGGCGGAGCGGTTGCCGACCTTCTTCCGACCGCGACCGCGATCACTGCCGTACGCAGGTTGTGTCCGGCTCTCGCCGGGCGCGGCGACCCGGGCCACGTCGCCCTCACCTTCGATGACGGTCCGCACCCGGTCGCCACCCCCCTCCTGCTCGACCGGCTCGACGAACTCGCGGTGCGGGCGACGTTCTTCCTCCTCGCCGAGCAGGTCCTCAGGTGTCCGCGGATCGCGTACGAGATCGGCAGTCGTGGCCACGAGGTCGCCGTGCACGGTATGCGGCACGACCCACCGACCAGACCGTGGCGCGCGAGAACCGATCTGGTGCGGGCGTACGGGACCATCGTCGATGGAACGGGTACGAGGCCCGCTTGGTACCGCCCGCCATACGGCGTCCTCACCACGTCTCGCGCCGCCGCGGCCAGACGGCTCGGGCTCCGGCCCGTCCTCTGGACGTCTGACGGGCGCGACTGGGCAGCCGGCGCGGACGGTGACTCGGTGGCCCGTCGTGTCCTCGGCAGTCTGGACGGCGGCGGCACCGTCCTGCTGCACGACTCCGACGTCGCGGCGGTTCCCCGTTCGTGGCGATCGACGCTGGACGCGGTCGGCACCATCGTGGGCCACTGCCGCAGGCAAGGCTGGGTTGTCGGACCGCTCCGCGACCACGGCATGTGACAAGGCGGTGAGAAGTACGCCGTACGGCTCGAACTGCCGCATGCCGAGCAGTTCTCCGTAGAACTCGGCGAGCACTCGGCGCCCCTCCCGGCCGCGCCTTTCCCGATCGAATCCGGGGCTTCTACCTACGCGGCAGTCACGCCAGCGGCACCAGCACCGACGGCAGCGATCTCGACCTCTACGTGGTCTTCAAGGACCACTTCGACGCCGACGTCTACGTGCGCTCGGTCGTCCACACGCCCTACTACAGCTACCGCAAGGCCGGCGACCTCGCATCGGGCTGAGGACCGACGCCGTTGTTCAGGTTGCCGGGTCGGATCCGAGCACGCACCAGCCCGCACCGCCGTGCCAGTGATGGCCGGCCTGGAGGTGGTCGAGGATCGCACGCTGCAACGTCGACCGGCGAGGAAGGTCGGCCAGGTCGGTCCCTACCCTGCCGAAGACGAACCGGAGGATCCCAGCGTCGTCGTCTTTGGGTACGTACGCCGGCCGGAAGCGCCGTTGGAACCGGACGATGTTGCTCTCCGCCGGGAGGTACTCCGCGAGTTGTTCGTCCAGCAGCCACGAGTAGCAGGCCGCGAGGTGGTAATCCTCCTCCGGGAAGTGCCGGGCGAAGAAGTCGTGCGCCATCGCGAACGACCTGTCACACGCGGCCGGAGTCATCGGCCCGTAGGTCGCGGGGACGTGCACCGCGAGGACGGGGTCGCCGGGGCCGTACGGCTGACCGGCGGCGGTGACCGCCTTCCCGGTCCGGTTCCCGAGCTTCGCCCGCTGGAACTGCAGCCTGCCGAGCTGGTAGAGCGCACCGCGGAAGTGACCCGTGAGCCAGGACGCAAGCTCGGTGTCGAGCCCGCCGGTGCCGTACCAGAACCGGTGGTCGGCAAGGACTCGGCCGAGGTCGGCGAGGGTCAGGCGGGAAACGTCGCCGGGGATGCCGCGCTCGCGATGAAACGCGCGGACGTGCGGCAGTGCGGCCAGGTAGACGTAGACGTAGAAGTACCGCCGCAGGGCGCCCATGGCCGGGGAGAGTTCGGGGAACGGCACTTCCGGCGTGACGGTGCCCATCCCACTGACGACCAGGCGGGTGCAGTACTCCAGAAACCGCCACACCCGCGCGTCCCGCTCGCGGCTCGGCAACAGCGCAGTGAGCTCGTCGATGTCCTCGTGCGGCACCGCGAGGTCGAGCAGCAGGGGTGGCAGGTCGTCGGCCGGAGGCAGCACGACCTCGAATCGCGGTTCGTCCAGCGCTTCGACGAGTGCGCAGAACTCCTTTGCCGCGGCCTCGTCGCGTACGAACTCACCGATGACGTCCACGCCTCGCATCCTCCTGGTCGTCGGCGCACGGTGTCCAGGGCGTTTGTCCGGGTGGGTCAGTCCAGGCGGGTCAGTCGGTTTCCGAACGCGCCGGGGCCCAGAGTTCCTCCCGGCCCACCACCACCGCGATGTCCACCTCGTTGCCCTCGGGGTCCGCGAGCGTCCACCACTCCGGTGCCTCGTCGTCGTACACCACGCGTCCTCCGGCGGCGAGGGCCGCGTCGATGCGGGCCTGCGCCTGGTCGTCGGGAACGTACACGTCGATGTGGATCCGGTTGCGCTGCGCGCGGCGGGCCTCCTCCGACGCGGACATCTGCTGGAAGAAGATCGGCGGGTTGAGCCGGCGCGGGTCGTAGATGTCGGTGACTCCCGGCCGCGGGTCGTACTCGTACCCCAGAACGGCCTTCCAGAAGGCGCGAAGGGCCGGGATGTCGACGACGGCGATGCCGATCTGTACGAAGCGCAGGCGTCGGGTGTCCACCGTCAACCCCAGCTTGCGCGCGGCCGTCTGCACTCGGCGGGCAAGGTCGAGGAACCGTTCGTCCTCCCACTGGTCCTTGCCCGTGTCGATCGTGACACCGTCCGGACGCAGGTCCACCAGGAGTGGCAGACCGGCGTCGTCGGCAAGCTCGGCCACGACAGTGGCGAGGTCGGCCGCTCGTCCCGGCGAGGTGACCGGGTAGAACGTCATCCCGCCGAAGAGTTCCCGCCAGTCGGCGATGCCCGGGTCGTCGCCGAAGGTGTCCGCAGGAGCCAGGGGGATGACGTCGACCTCGTTCCCCTCGGGGTCGGCGAGCGCGGCATGGTGCCCACCGGCGTACGCCTGTGCACCGCCGGCCGTGGCGCCGTCGACGGCCTCGAGTGTCAGCAGGTGTGGGTGCGCGACGTCGAGGTGGATCCGGTTGCGGAGGGGACGTGGCGTGTCCTGCTGCTGGAACCACAACGGCGGATCCCGGCGCATCGAGTCGACGAGGACCTCCTCACCCAGCGGCTGGTATCTCATGACCGAACGCCAGAACGCCATGGTCGACCCTCTGTCCAGGGTGTCAAGAGTGAGTTGAAGGAACTGGAGTGCGGACGGGTCGGCGGCCAGGCCGAGCTCCCGCGCGGCTGCCGAGATCGCGCGGGCGGCAGCGACGTCGGCGCGGGTGAGACCCGGGGAGCCGAGCGTGCTGATCCGTACATGCACTCCGTTCACGCGCAGGTCGACGTCCGCTGAGCGGCCCAGGCCGGTGGAGAGTTCGGCGACCCGGCGGACAAAGCCCGCGCCGGCCGTCTGGGAGGGGGCGTCGAACCACGCGCTCGCACCGTACCGGAGCACCCGCCAGTCCTCGACCCCGCCCGCCTGCTGAAACTGCTTCGCCGTCAACCGCTCGCTGTCACCCATGACCGCAGCATGCCACCGCTGGATGTCCCAAGGCAGCCACCTCGGTCTGCGGCGAAGTGTGGAGGGTTACGGGGGTCAGGACCCCCGTAACCCTCCACACTTCGCGAGTGTCAGCTGGCGCCCGGTCTCAGCAGAGGTCCTTGCGGAGGAGGGTGCACGTGGTCTCGTACTTGCTGACCGTGCCATCCGGCCCCTCCTGGTCCCAGGAGGCGGGTTCGCTGCCGTACGCCACGTACCCGAGTCGTTCGTACAGCGCCCGTGCTCTCGGGTTGTTCTCCTCCGCGCCGATCTCCGACCGTGACAGGCCGCGTTCTCGTATCCGCTCCTCGGACGCCCGGATCAGGATGGATCCGATCCCGATGGAGCGCAGCTCGGCTCGCACGGACAGCGTGGAGATCACCCCGGCTCCGGGGATCTCGTCCCAGTTGATCGCCCCCTTTGCCACCGGCACCCCCGTCGGTGTGCACACGACCAGGTGGTCGACGACACCGGTGCGCGCCCGTTCGAGCTCCGCGGGCATCGTCTCGAACACGTGCTGCGGGTAAAAGCAGGCGAGCTCCGGAAGGTCGTCCTCGGTCATGTCCCGCACCGTCAGCGGCATCGTGACGACGCCGGTGTGGATGGTCCCCATGCGTGTCACCCTTCGACGGGTAGGCGATCGACGTCCAGCGCCCCATCCTGCGCCGAGCACCGGGTGAAGCGAAACCGAATATCGCCGCGTCCGTAAGCTCCCGAGGTTCGGTCACCACATCCTGGGTGGTGAGCAGTTGCTGTGCTCGCGCAAGGTGGGACCGTCTGCGAGGGCCAACCCCATTCGTGACCTTACGGGCTTTGGCCCCGCCTTCGGGGTGCCGACAGGGGGATGCGGAATAGTCGCCGCAGACGCAACCTGTCCAGATGGGCGCACGCTATTCACCTGGAGGGGTTACCGCCGCGGCCGACGAGAACGCCGCCTACGAGGTAGGTGACATCGAGTTCGACGCGGAGGGAGATACTCTGCGCGGCTGGCTTTATCGCCCTGAGGCAGGCGGCTCGACGGCCCCGGTGGTGGTCATGGCACACGGCTACAACTGTCTCAAGGAGTTCTACCTCGACAAGTACGCCGCCGCGGTCGCGAGCGCGGGGCATGTCGTAGTCGCATACGACCACCGGAACTTTGGCGACAGTGGTGGGGAACCACGCCAAGAACTCGATCCGTGGGTACAGGTGCGCGACTACCGCCATGCGATCACCTTCGCCCAGACACTCGACGGCGTCGACCCTGACCGTGTCGGGGTGTGGGGGTCCAGCTACGCCGGCGGTCACGTGATCGTGGTAGCCGCGATCGATCGTCGGGTCGGTTGTGTCGTTGCCCAGGTGCCGACGATCAGCGGCTGGGAGTCGACGTTGCGCCGGATCCCGCCGCAGGCGCTGGCCGGCCAGCGCCGCGCCTTCGACGCCGACCGCCTCGAACGCTTTCACGGCGGACCGCCGAAGATGGTGCCGATGGTTGCCGACCCGGAGGCGGGCGGCGCGGCATCCCACACGAGCCCCGACGCATGGGAGTTCTTCACCGGACAGAAGTCGCCTCCCGAGGATCAATGGCGATTTCGCAAGTGGCGGAACGAGATCACTCTGCGATCGATCGAGCTGTACTCGGAATATGAGCCCGGATCGTTCATCGAGCGGATCGCGCCGACTCCCCTGTTGATGGTCGTCGACAACGACACGGTGACCCCCACGGACCTCGCACTGGAGGCCTACAACCGCGCCGGTGAACCGAAGCGGCTCGACCTCTTCCCCGGCGGCCATTTCGCCGCCTACACGGATCAGTTCGACCGCGCCGCTCGCGCGGCCGCCGACTGGTTTTCCGAGCACCTGGGACCAGCCTAGGGCGGCAGCCGAGGCGAGCGACCAATCGCTATCCGAAGTTCATGAGGGGGGACGATGCCGAACTACCTCATCCAGTCGACATACACTCGTGAGGGCGCCGAGGGAATCCGGAGCAAGGGAGGCGTCGCCCGGCGCGACGCCATCAATGACATGGCTCGAAGCCTCGGCGGTGAGCTCGAGGCCTACTACTTCAGCTTCGGCGAGTACGACGTACTCGCCATCCTCGATCTCCCCGACGACGAGGCTGCGGCGGCAGTGGCGCTGGTGGTCGACGCCGCGGGCGGTGCCACGGCGAGGACGACCGTGCTGCTGACGCCAGAGCAGATCGACCGGGCCTCAAAGCGCTCGGCCAAATATCGTCCGCCGCGTTCGCAATAGTGGACTTGTTTGCCACTTCCGCCGTTGACCACTCATCCACGAAAGGGTGCGCCGCGGCCAAGCCAGTGGCCGTCGGTGGTCCGGTTCAGCGGCCACCAGGTTCGTGGTCGAGCCCCTCCCGCAGGTCGGGGCAGGTCGACGAGAGGCTCCGGCGCAGGTTGTCCGCGCTCTTGCCCACGCCCTCGGCGGCCGACCCGAGCGTCTGCCAGGCCTTTGTCGTGGTGGCCTGTCCCCGCAGGCTCTCAATAGCCTTGCCGAGATGGGAGACTGCGCGGGAGAGCGCGGCGATTTGCTTCTTCCACTCCGGCGAGGCGACGGCCTGCAGCGACTGCAGGTTCTTCTGAACCTGGGCGATGTCCTGCTGGGCATTGCGGACCTTGGTGTAGTCCTGCGCCGTCAGCACGCCGACCGAGTTCTGCACGGCCAAGGCGCGCGCGCAGACGGCGGCTTTCCCGGTTTGCGTGGCATCTGCCGGCGCTCGAGCCGCCGCCGAGATCTCCGGATGTGCCTGGGTTCGGACTCCAGCGTCACCGACGCAGCCGGTCGGTGCGACAAGAAGGACGAGAGCAACAGCAGCGACCGAAGTCCTCTGCCACCTCCCACTTCGTTCCCGCCCAATCCACCGGACGACTCCGAAAACCCGACGACTGGTAGCACCTTGCTGCAAGACCATCCATCCGCCCCCCTTGCCACGGGTCAAGAGTCAGCGTCAGCCAGGAGGACGGTGGGGTCGCCCTCCTCCGCGGATGAGATGTCGTGTGCTCAGGGGCGCGATCATTGTGGGCGTTCGAATGACTCGTAGGATCGGTGCGGCGAAGATCACGACCACGCTCGACGGCCGGCACACCACATCTCCTGCGGTGGCAAGGAACGGTTGACGAACGGCGGACGGCCCGCCGGGATCCCGGCGGGCCGTCCGTGGTGCGGTATGCGATCCGTGAGTGGATCAGTCGTTGTCCCCCGACGGGATGGCCGCGCCAGGGACCTTCTCCGGGGGCACGATCGCCTTGTCACCCGGGTAGGGCTCGGCCCAGTCGTGCGCCTCGTACCACGAGAAGCGGTTCATCTGCTCGGGCGGGGCGGAGTCGGCCTTGGCGAGTGGCCCGTTGAAGTGCTGCTTGGACTTCCACGCCTGCCACTTCGCCGCGTTCTCCTTCTGATCCGCCGGCACCTTCCCCGTCGGCGGAGGCGTGTAGCTCCGGTTTGTGGTCGTCGGAACGTCCTCACCACAGGCCGGTGGGGTCTTCAGCCCCAGCGTCAGCGAGGTGCGGTTCGGCAGGACCTCGAACGGCGTGCTGTCGGGCGTGTCGGTGAACGCCGCCGCCATCGGCGTGGCCGCGCTGTCCTTCTGGTTCATCGGGTGGATCCCGAGGATCTGCTCGATCGTCCGGATCATCATGATCTGGGTGTAGTAGTGGCTGTCGACGACGCCGCGCTTGGCCCAGGGGCTGATGATCTGGATCGGGGCACGGTGACCGTCCACGTGGTCGAGACCGTTCTGCGAGTCGTCCTCCGCCACGAAGATCACGGAGTCGTTCCAGTACTTGCTGTGCGAGATCTCGTCCACGATCCGACCGGTCGCGAGGTCGTTGTCGGCGACCCCTGCAGCACCGTTCACCGGGCCACCGGTGTGGTCGTTGGACAGCCAGAACATGTTCAGGTTCGCCGGGCCGTTCTTCTCGAAGTCACGCCGCCAGATCTCGGTCTTGTAGATGTCGGGGACGTTCAGGTCGAACATCGGGAAGCCCTGGACGGACACCTTGTTCAGCGACGGGATCGCCGAACCGACCTGGATGGGATATTGGGTGTCCTGGCCGGTCGCGACCATGTTCTTGTAGTCGCAGTAGTAGTCCTGCCAGGTAGCGCCGGCCGGCTTCTGCTCGAACGACTGGAACTCGCCGTAGTCCTTGACAGAGTGCCCGACCGCTTGTGCACCAGACCAGATGAAGCCTGTCCGCTGGTGGCCGAGAGAGTCGTTCTCGGTGTCGTAGGTGCGGATGTACTCACCGGCCATGGACTCGGAGTACTCCGGGTTGTCGGCCTGCATCAGCCAGTTGTGGCCCTCCGCGGAGTTGGTGCCGACGTCGTAGGTGTTGTCGTACAGCCCGAACTGCCTGGACAGCGCGTGCATGTTCGGCGTCACGTTCAGGCCGTACTGCGCCAACGACGCGTCGCCGTTGCCGCGCGAGTCGTCACCGAACACCTGGTCGTAGGTCCGGTTCTCCTTCACGATCAGGAACACGTGCTTGATCGTGGAGGGGTCGCCGAGCCGCCGCGGCACCGCTACCGGCCGCACTTTGGGGTTTGTGCTCTTCAGTACCGAGTCGGGAGTCCAGCCGTTCTGGGTGAAGACCTTCTGCGTCTGGGCTCTGATGACGGTGTCGCTCGGCAGCTTGAACCTCGTCAGGCTCGACGTCGTGTCGTGGGTGCCGTGCCCGGCCGGGTTGTTCGGCCGACGGGCGTCGATGCCGCGGGTGTTCGAGACCAGCACGTCGTTGCCGACCGTGGTGATCTCGGACGGGAAGTAGTCCGTCGGCAACAAGCCGACGTAACTGACCGGCTCCAGCGGGTTGGTGTAGCGGTAGACCGCCACCGCGTTCGCACGGCCGAGCGTCACCAGCAGGTGGCCGTCGTCGGTGAGGGTCACCGCGTCCGGCTCGTAACCGACTTTGGCTTCGGGCCAGGGCTGCGTGGCGATCGTTTGGACGACCTGGTCCTTGGCGGTGTCAATGACCGAGACCTCGTTGGTCGCGGTGTTCGTGACGAACAACGCGCCGTTCCTGGCGTACAGCGCGGTCGGGTGCAGACCGACGTCGATGCTGGCCGGGGCGGCACTCGCGTCGGCCAGGTTGATGACGCTGACGGTGCCGGTGGTGGACGAACCGGTGTCGGGGT
This sequence comes from Actinopolymorpha sp. NPDC004070, assembly GCF_040610475.1. Taxonomy (NCBI): domain Bacteria; kingdom Bacillati; phylum Actinomycetota; class Actinomycetes; order Propionibacteriales; family Actinopolymorphaceae; genus Actinopolymorpha; species Actinopolymorpha sp. NPDC004070. The sequence goes on from NZ_JBEXMJ010000003.1 coordinate 505,865, forward strand.
CGGCCGGCACGTCGGTGTTGTAGGAGTTGATCGTGGTCTCACCCGGCTTCGCCGGTCGGCCACCCTCGTTGCTCACGTAGAGCTTGTTCCCGACCATGGCCAGGTCGCGCGGAGCGATACCCACGGTCCAGCTCTGCTGGATTGCCCCGGATGCGGCGTCGATGGCCACCACGCGGTTCTGGCCGTTGACGGCTGCGTAGACGGTCTTTCCGTCGGCGGAGAACGCCGCCTCGCTCGCCAGTGCGCGCTTGGGTCCGTCCGCAGGGATCGAGACGAACGTCGGGTCGGCCAGCGAGCCGTCGGCGTTCACGGTGAACCTGCGGTAGCCGTCGGCCTGCCCCAGCCACAGCTGCTTGCCGTCGGGGGAGTACGTGGGACCCTCCTGGCCGACGTCGTTGCCGCTGATCTGGAGGTTCGCCTTCGCGTTCTTGCCGACGAGCTGCTGGATCGTCGAGGTCTTCAGATCGATGATGCCCAGCGCCATCCCACCGTCGGCAAGAGAGGCCGCGAGGTGGGTGCCGTCAGGGCTGACGGTGGACGACATGATCTTGCCGTTGTTGATGACAAGACGCGTGCCGATCGGGTTGAGGAACTGGTCGTCGGAGACCACCAGACCCTTGTCGGTGGTCTGGCCGACCTGAAGGTTGCCGAACGCCTCGGTCGAGGCGTAGGCCATGCCCCCGCTGGCGATCGCCAGGGTGGCGGCGCCGGCCGCGAGGACGCGGATCCGGTTGCCGGCGCGTCGGCTCGAGGGCCCGGAACGGACCCCCTTGCCTTGCCGGCGTTGACGCCTTACCTGCATGGAATCATCCCTCCGGATTGGTGGCGAGCAGGTCGACGTTCCCGTCGAACTGCCACAGGGGATTAGGTGCGTCCCCGGACGGGGTGCGGACCTGGAAGAAGCCGTTGACCTCCTTGGGCCCGTCCCCGTCCGCGACGTACCGCCCGTCGGCGGCCACGTCGAGCTGATAGATCGCGGTGCCCACTGCCGCCGCACCAGGCAGGTGCCAGGAGACGACGCAGCGCCAGTCGTTTCCGGGCCCCTCGTCGGGCACGTTGTCCCCGCCCTTGTCGCAGGAGGCGGTGGCGCGCAGTTGTGCCTCGGTGACGTCGGGCCGGTGCAGCTGAGTGGTCTGCAGGCGATAGAGATGGGCGTACGTCGTGGCCAGGGAGTCCTGCAGCTTCGTTCGGACGATGCCCGTCCCGGCCGCAGGTGTGGTGGCCGAGAGGATCGCGATGGTGAGAAGGGCCAGCCCTGCCAACGGCACGACGCCCGCCACGAGGACTCTGCGGCCGGACCCGTCGTAGGCCAGATCGGTGAAGTCGCGGCGCAGGAACAGCCGGTACGCCAGTGCGGTGGCTGCGGCTGCCCAGGCGAGGCAGACGGTGAGGCCGATGAGGAGCGGTCCGGTCTGTGCGGGGGCGGTGAACAGGCCTCGCCAGGCAAGGAACGCCTGGCTGGGAAGGGCCAGCCGCACCGCCTCCGGCAGTGGGAGCATCTGGGCCAGCTGCAGGCCGAACGCCAGGAGCGCGGGCATGAGTAGGCCCATGGGGGAGCGGCCGAGGGCGACGGAGCCGAGGAGTCCGACAGCGGCGAACGCCAGCATGGGGACGAGGACGCAGACCCAGGCCAGCAGGACCGTGCCGGCGGCGGTCCTCGGTGTCAGCGTGTGGCCGTCGAGGCCGACGAGCGGGTGGTTGCCGACGGCGAGCAGTCCGCCCACGATGCCGGACGTGACCAGCCCGGCGGCCAGCAGCAGGAGGACGGTGAGGCTGGCAAGCGCTTTCGTCACAAATATTCGACCCGGCGAGCGGACCGCGACGAGGAGGTGTCGCCAGGTGCCGAGCCGGTCCTCGGCCGCGAAGACGTCGCCGGCCGCGAGCGCGGTCAGCAGCGGGAGTGCCCAGGTGCAGGAGAAGGCCAGCACGACCAGGGAGCCGGCCCAGCCGGTGGTGTGCATCCAGCGGCCGAAGACCGTGTCTGCGGGCAGTGCGCTTTGCCGGCTGACGACGGCGACGAAGATGGCGGGGGCGATCCAGCAGGCCAGCAGGAGAACGCGGATCCTCCACTGGGACAGCAGTTTCGTCAGCTCGAAGCGGTAGCCCCTGATCATCGGAGCCGGCCGCGCCTCGGTCCGTGCCGGTGCGGTGGTCGCCATCGTTGCGGTCATCGCGGGGTCTCCTCGGTCGGCTCCGATGCCGTGCCGTCTCCGGTGAGTGCCAGGAACGCGGCCTCGAGCGGTGGGACGACGGGTCCGAGTTCGCGTACGGCGATGCCCGCGCCGACCAGCCGGACCACCAGGTCGTCGAGGGCCGGCACCGGGCCGCGGACGACCAGCACGTCGGCGGCGTCGGGGTGTTGGGCGGTGTCGTGACGGGACGGAACGCCGATCCCGGGTGTCTGCAGGGCGACCCGGCGGGCGGCATCAGGGTCGGAGGTGACGAGCCGGTAGTCGAGCTCTCCGGTTTCGGCGGCCAGCTTGCCGATCGGTCCGGAGAAGACCACCCGGCCGGTGGACAAGATGGTGACCTCCGAGCAGAGCACGGCGAGGTCGTCCATGCGGTGGCTGGACAGCACGACCGCGGTGCCGTTCGCGGCGAGTCCGCTGATGACGCGGTGCACCTGGTGTTTGCCGGCGGGGTCCAGCCCGTTGGCCGGCTCGTCGAGCACCAGCAGACGAGGAGTGGTGAGCAGCGCCGCGGCCAGGCCGAGCCGCTGCCGCATGCCCAGGGAGAAGCCGCCAACTCGGTCGCCGGCGACGTCGGTCAACCCGACCTGTCCCAGCGCATCGTCCACACGCGCGGAGTTCTTGGTGTCGTACCCGCGAAGCGAGGCCAGCGCCGCGAGGTTCTGCCGCGCCGTCAGGGAGGGATACAGCCCGGGCCCGTCGACGAAACCCGCGACACCTTCGGGCACGGCCAGGGTTCGCCCGACCGGCGTACCCAGAATCTCCAGCCGCCCGGAGTCGGCGACCGCCAAGCCCAGCAACAGCCCGAGCAGCGTCGTCTTCCCCGCACCGTTCGGCCCGACCAGGCCGTGCACCTGACCGGCCGGCACGTCCAGGTCGACACCGTCGAGCGCGACCACGTCCCCGAAGGACTTCGTGACCCCCCGAGCCCGGACAGCGGGGATGTCGTTCATGTCGATTTCCCCCCTGGTTAGTTGGTTGGCAGAAGGATGTTAACGATCTTGGTGGTCTGCAATGCAGCGATAAGTCCACTTTGGCCAAACAGCGGATGACTGACCGGTCACACCGCGTGGCTGTCGGCGCTCGCCACCGCCGGGACAGCGGTCGCCGTCGACGGCCCGCCCGACACAGGCGAACGGCCCGCCGGGACTCCCGGCGGGCCGTCCTGTTGTGAACTGTGGAGCGCGTACGAAGGATCAGTCGTTGTCCGCCGACGGGATCGCCGCTCCGGGCACCTGGTCGGGGGCGAAGATCTTCGCATCACCCGGGTACGGCTTGGTCCAGTCGTGCGCCTCGTACCACGAGAAGCGGTTCATCTGCTCCGGCGGAGCGGAGTCGGCCCTGGCCTGGCTTCCGGTGAAACGCTGCTGTGCCTTCCAGGCCTCCCACTTCGACGCGAGGTCCTTCTTGGCCGCCGGCACCTTCGCCGTCGGCGGGGCCGCGAAGTTCCGGTTCGCCGCCGCGGGAGTGTCCGCGCCGCAGGCCGGCATCGTCTTCAGCCCCAGCGTCAGCGAGGTGCGGTTCGGCACGGCGTCGAACGGCGTGTTGTCGGGCGTGTCGTTGAACGCCGCCGCCATCGGCGTGGCCGCGCTGTCCTTCTGGTTCATCGGGTGGATCCCGAGGATCTGCTCGATCGTGCGGATCATCGTGATCTGGGTGTAGTAGTGGCTGTCGACGGTGCCGTGCCTGGCCCAGGGGCTGATGACCTGGATCGGGGCACGGTGGCCATCCACGTGGTCGATGCCGGCCTGGGAGTCGTCCTCGACCACGAAGATCGCGGAGTCCTTCCAGTACTTGCTGTGCGAGATCTCGTCGACGATGCGGCCGGTCGCGAGGTCGTTGTCGGCCACCTGGGCGGCGCCGTTCGGCGGGCCGCCGGTGTGGTCGTTGGACAGCCAGAACATGTTCAGGTTCGCGGGCCCGTTCTTCTCGAAGTCACGCTTCCAGATCTCGGTCTTGTAGATGTCCGGGACGCTGGTGTCGAACATCGGGAAGCCCTGGACCGAGACCCGGTTGAGCGACGGGATCGCCGAGCCCACCTTGATGGGGTACTGGGTGTCCTGGCCGGTCGCGACCATGTTCTTGTAGTCGCAGTAGTAGTCCTGCCAGGTGGCCCCGGCCGGCTTCTGCTCGAACGACTGGAACTCGCCGTAGTCCTTGACAGAGTGCCCGACCGCCTGCGCGCCGGACCAGATGAAGCCGGTCCGCTGGTGGCCGAGCACGTCGTTCTCGGTGTCGTAGCTGCGGATGTACTCACCGGCGGAGGACTCGGTGTATTCGGGGTTGTCGGCCTGCATCAGCCAGTTGTGGCCCTCGGCAGAGTTGGTGCCGACGTCGTAGGTGTTGTCGTACAGCCCGAACTGCTTGGCCAGCGCGTGCTGGTTCGGCGTGACGTTGAGGCCGTACTGCGCCAGGGATGCGTCGCCGTTGCCGCGTGGGTCGTCGCCGAACACCTGGTCGTAGGTGCGGTTCTCCTTGACGATCAGGAACACGTGCTTGATCGTGGAGGGGTCGCCGAGCCGCCGCGGCACCGCCACCGGTCGCACGTTGGTGCTCTTGGCTTTCAGCACCGAGTCGGGAGTCCAGCCGTTTTGCGTGAAGACCTTCTGCGTCTGGGCCTTGATGACGGTGTCGCCCGGCAGCTTGAACCTCGTCAGGCTCGACGTCGTGTCGTGGGTGCCGTGCCCGGCCGGGTTGTTCGGCCGACGAGCGTCGATGCCGCGGGTGTTGGAGACGAGCACGTCGTTGCCGACCGTGGTGATCTCGGACGGGAAGTAGTCCGTCGGAAGCAGCCCGACGTAGCTGACCGGCTCCAGCGGGTTGGTGTAGCGGTAGACCGCCACCGCGTTCGCACGGCCGAGCGTCACCAGCAGGTGGCCGTCGTCGGTGAGGGTCACCGCGTCCGGCTCGTAGCCCACCTTGGCCTCCGGCCAGGGCTGGGTGGCGATGGTCTGTACGGCCTTGTCCTTGGCGGTGTCGATGACCGAAACGCTGTCGTCGAAGGTGTTGGTGACGAACAGCGCGCCCTTCTTGGCGTACAGCGCCGTCGGGTGCAGACCGACGTCGATGCTTTTCACGTCGGCGCTCGGGTTCGCGAGGTCGATGACGCTGACCGTGCCGGTGGTGCTGGAGCCGGTGTCGGGGTCGGCCGGCACGTCGGTGTTGTAGGAGTTGATCGTGGTCTCGCCCGGCTTCGCGGGGCGGCCGCCCTCGTTGCTGACGTAGAGCTTGTTCCCGACCATGGTGAGGTCGCGTGGGGCGATGCCCACGGTCCAGCTGTGGGTGATCTGACCGGTCGCGGCGTCGATGGCCACCACGCGGTTCTGGCCGTTGACGGCTGCGTAGACGGTCTTTCCGTCGGCGGAGAACGCCGCCTCGCTCGCCAGTGCGCGCTTGGGTCCGTCCGCCGGGATCGAGACGAACGTCGGGTCGGCCAGCGAGCCGTCGGCGTTCACGGTGAACCGGCGGTAGCCGTCGGCCTGACCCAGCCACAGCTGCTTGCCGTCGGGGGAGTACGTCGGGCCTTCCTGGCCGACGTCGTTGCCGCTGATCTGGAGGTTCGCCGCCGCGTTCTTGCCGACGAGCTGCTGAACCTTGTAGTCCTTGAGGTCCACAATCGCCAGCGCCATACCGCCGTCGGCGATCGAGGCCGCCAGGTGGGTGCCGTCCGGGCTGACTGACGAGGACATGATCTTGCCGTTGTTGACGACGAGCCGGGTGCCGATCGGCTTGATGTACTGGTCGTCGGAGACCACCAGACCCTTGTCGGTGGTCTGGCCGACCTGAAGGTTGCCGAACGCCTCGGTCGAGGCGTAGGCCATGCCCCCGCCGGCGACGGCGAGGGTGGCGGCGCCGGCCGCGAGGACGCGGATCCGGTTGCCGGCACGTCGACGCGATGGCTTTGAGCGCGCCACCTTGTCAGGCCGGCGTTGACGCCTTACCTGCATGGAATTATCCCTCCGGAGAGTTGTCGAGCAGGTCGACATTCCCGTCGAACTGCCACAGGGGATTGGGTGCATCCCCGGACGGGGTGCGGACCTGGAAGAAGCCGTTGACCTCCTTCGGTCCGTCCCCGTCCGCGACGTACCGCCCGTCGGCGGCCACGTCGAGCTGATAGATCGCGGTGCCCACTGCCGCCGCACCAGGCAGGTGCCAGGAGACGACGCAGCGCCAGTCGTTTCCCGGCCCCTCGTCGGCGACGTTGTCCCCGCCCTTGTCGCAGGAGGCGGTGGCGCGCAGTTGTGCCTCGGTGACGTCGGGCCGGTGCAGCTGTGTGGTCTGCAGGCGGTAGAGATGGGCGTACGCGATGGAAAGGGAGTCCTGCAGCTTGGTGCGCTCGATGCCCGTTCCGCCGGCCGGTGTCGCCGCTGCGACAAGCGCGACGGTGATCGCAACCAGTCCGGCCAGCGGCAGTACGCCGCCGCCGAGGACCCTGCGGCCGGACCCGTCGTAGGCGAGATCGGTGAAGTCGCGGCGCAGGAACAGCCGGTACGCCAGTGCGGTGGCTGCGGCTGCCCAGGCGAGGCAGACGGTGAGGCCGATGAGGAGCGGCCCGGTCTGCACGGGGCTGGTGAACAGGCCTCGCCAGGCGAGGAAGGCCTGGCTGGGAAGGGCCAGCCGCACCGCCTCCGGCAGTGGGAGCATCTGGGCCAGCTGCAGGCCGAACGCCAGGAGCGCGGGCATGAGCAGGCCCATGGGGGAGCGGCCGAGGGCGACGGAGCCGAGGAGTCCGACGGCGGCGAACGCCAGCATGGGGACGAGTACGCAGACCCAGGCCAGCAGGACGGTGCCGGCGGCGTCGGCCGGGTTCAGGGTGTGGCCGTCGAGGCCGACGAGTGGGTGGTTGCCGACGGCGAGCAGTCCGCCCACGATGCTGGATACCGCGAGCCCGGCGGCCAGCAGGAGTAGAACCGTCAGGCTGGCAACAGCTTTGGTGACGAAGATCCTCGCAGGGGAGCGGACGGCGACCAGGAGGTGGCGCCAGGTCCCGAGCCGGTCCTCGGCCGCGAACACGTCACCGGCGACGAGCGCGGTCAGCAGGGGCAGTGCCCACGTGCAGGAGAACGCAAGAACGACCAGGGAGCCGGCCCAGCCGGTGGTGTGCATCCAGCGGCCGAAGACCGTGTCGGCGGGCAGTGCGCTTTGTTGACTGACGACGGCGACGAAGATGGCGGGGGCGATCCAGCAGGCCAGCAGGAGAACGCGGATCCTCCACTGGGACAGCAGTTTCGTCAGCTCGAACCGATAGCCACGCAGCAACGGAGCAGGCCGGGCCCCGGTGGTTCCGGGCGGCGTGATCGTCGCGGTCATCGGACGGCCTCCTCGGTGCCGGTCAGTGCCAGGAACGCGGCCTCGAGGGGCGGCAGGACGGGCCCGAGTTCGCGTACGGCGATGCCGGCGCCGACCAGCCGGACCACCAGGTCGTCGAGGGATGGCACGGGTCCGCGGACGACCAGCGCGTCACCGGCGTCCGGTCCCTCGGCTTGTTCACGACCGGCTGGGAGGCTGAGTCCGGGTGTGTGCAGGGCGACTCGGCAGGCAGCACGGGGGTCGGAGGTGACCAGGCGGTAGTCGAGCTCTCCGGTTTCGGCGGCGAGCTTGCCGATCGGTCCGGAGAAGACGACGCGGCCGGTGGTGAGGAGGGTGACTTCGGAGCAGAGCACGGCGAGGTCGTCCATGCGGTGGCTGGAGATGACGACGGCAGTTCCGTTGGCCGCGAGTCCGGCGAGTACGCGGTGCACCTGGTGTTTGCCGGCGGGGTCGAGTCCGTTGGCCGGCTCGTCCAGGACCAGTAGCCGTGGCGTGGTCAGTACGGCGGCGGCGAGGCCGAGCCGTTGCCGCATTCCCAGCGAGAAGCCGCCAACTCTGTCGCCGGCGACGTCGGTCAACCCGACCTGTCTCAGCGCATCGTCGACACGCGCGGAGTTCTTGGTGTCGTACCCGCGAAGCGAGGCCAGCGCGGCGAGGTTCTGCCGCGCGGTGAGCGAGGGATACAGCCCGGGCCCGTCGACGAAACCCGCGACGCCCTCGGGCACGGCCAGGGTCCGCCCTACACGCGTACCCAGAATCTCCAGCCGCCCGGAGTCGGCGACCGCCAAGCCCAGCAACAGCCCGAGCAGCGTCGTCTTCCCCGCACCGTTCGGCCCGACCAGGCCGTGCACCTGACCGGCCGGCACGTCCAGGTCGACACCGTCGAGGGCGACCACGTCGCCGAAGGACTTCGTGACCCCCCGAGCTCTGACCGCGGAAGTGCTGTCCATGTCGGTCCCCTCATCAGTTGGCAAGGGGAACGTAATGATCTTGGATTGCCTCGGCGGGGCGGCCAGTCGAACGTCCGGCAAACGCACGCCGTCCGGCGTTCACCGTGCTCCGGGATTCCTTGCCTGGAGGGCCGAGTACGGCCAATCGTGTCGACGCGGACTGCCGGAGACTGCAGGCTTGGCCGAGCACGCCGCAGCTCCTCGCATGTCCCGCTCCACGTCTCGCAGTCTCCAGTGAAGGGTCGGCGACGAATGATCTGCCAGGTCAGAAAGGCGTTCTGCCGGGTCGGTGTGATCGTGGTCGCCGGCCTGCTGATGGTCGGTGTAATGTGCCCACCCGGTTCGGCGGCCTCGCCGACCGCACCCGCGGCCGGGCTCGACGACGCCGCCCGAAAGATGTGGGGTGAGCGAGCGCTCGTCTCCTACGCCGCACTCCAGCGCCATCTCTACCTAGGCTCGGACCAGCACCACCTGTACCTGGAGAAATATCCGCGCGAGCCGGCCGACAACGCGTATTCCTACCTGTGGCCGATGCGCGAGGCGACGGCGGCGACCATCGATCTGACGCTCGTGCCCGGCGCGGGCAGACGCTACCGGTCCGACGTCCGCGACCGCTTCGCCGGCCTGGGTGCGTACCTGGATCCCGGCCACAGCCCGCCCGGCTACGCGTCCTACGTGGTGCCTCCCTTGGGTGGCGGCGGTGACCTGTTCTACGACGACAACGCGATCGTCGGTCTGGAGTTCGTACGCCGTCACCTGCTCGAGCACGGGGTCACGGACCTGCACCGTGCCGAGCAGATCTTCGACGTCCTCACCGAGGGGTGGGACACCGACAGCTCACACGCGTGTCCGGGCGGGATGTTCTGGGTGGACGCGACGTGGACCTCGATCCGGGCCGCGAACGTCACCGGGTTGACCGCGGAGCTCGCCGCCCATCTGTACGAGCTGACTCGTGACCGGTCCTATCTGGACTGGGCGAAGCGCCTCTACGACTGGAACCGCACCTGCCTGCGGTCCCCGGAAGGCCTGTACCAGAACGACATCAGCCCCGACGGCACGGTCAATCCCACCCTGTGGATCTACAACTCCGGGGCGATGATCGGCGCGGGTGTCCTGCTCCATCGCGCCACCGGCGACCCCGGCTATCTCGCCCAGGCACGCGCCGACGCGGCCGCCGCGCTGGACTACTGGACCGAGGGCAACCGCTACTACGACCAGCCCGCGGTGTTCAATGCGATCTTCTTCAAGAACCTCATGCTGCTCGACTCCGTCCGGCACGACGCTCGTTACCGCGCGGTCGTCGAGGCGTACGCCGAACACACCTGGGAGCACAACCGCGACCCCGAACTCGGGCTGTTCCGCTTCCCGCCGTCCGGCGGCGGACCGTACGACCCGTCGTACCGCCCGGAGACGCTCGAACAGGCAGCGGTGATCCAGACGTTCGCCCTGCTCGCCTGGGATCGGGGCCACTACCGGTTCGCCGCCTGAGTTTCGGCGCACGTACGACAGCTTTCCCAGGATTCCTGCCAGCCCGGCAAGGAGGCGGGTTGACAGGACGGTTCCGGCCCTAGCGTGGCGGTCGAAAGGTACGGAACCGGACGAGGAGAGCGGGAACCCGACCATGAAGCCCTTCGTGATCGATCGACCGGACGGCCGCGACGACGGCGAGGACTGGACCGAGAACTACGAACTGCTCCCCGGCGCCGGCAACGTCTCGATCATTCTGGAATCCACCACCCAGGCCGGGGTCGGTCCCCGACTGCACCAGCACCCCTACGCGGAGACGTTCGTCATCCGCCGGGGATCCGCCACCTTCACCGTGGGCGACGACAAGGTAGAGGCACACGCCGGCCAGGTGCTGGTCGTTCCGGCGTACACACCGCACAGGTTCTCCACCGGCGCCGGCGGCTACGAGGCCGTCCACATCCACGCCAACGCCCGCTTCGTCACCGAGTGGCTCGAGTAGCGTGACCGGGCCGACGAGGAACAGCGCGCTGCGCGCGCTGAGGGTGGTGGTGTACGCGGCGGCTTTCGTGGCGCCACCACAACCGATCGCGCGGCCATCCGGTCAGGCTAGGGCAAGCGGGTCAGGAGTAGGTGAGCCATTCGGCGTAGAACATCCCGACCCCGGCGGCGACGAGGATGCCGCCGATGATCCAGAAGCGGATCACGATGGTGATCTCGGGCCAGCCCTTGAGCGCGAAGTGGTGCTGGATGGGAGAGTTCAGAAAGATCCGGCGCGGTGTGCCGGTGAGTCGCCTGGTCAGCTTGAAGTAGCCGCGCTGCAGGATCACCGAGGCGTTCGCCGCGACGAAGAGGCCGCCGATGACGACGAGGAGCAGCTCGGTCCGGCTCGTGATGGCCAACCCGGCGATGGCACCGCCGAGCCCGAGGGCGCCCGTGTCACCGATGAAGATCCGGGCCGGGTTGGCGTTCCACCACAGGAATCCGGCACAGGCGGCAGCCAGCGAGCACGCGAGGATGGCGAGGTCGTACGGGTCGCGGACGTGGTAGCAGCCGGGCAGGCCGGCCGTGGCGCAGGACTGCTTGAACTGCCAGACGGAGATGATCGTGTAGCCGGCGAAGACGAGCGTGCAGGTGCCCGCGGAGAGGCCGTCCATCCCGTCGATGAGGTTCACGCCGTTCGAGGTGGCCGACACCATGAACAGCGCCCACACCACGAACACCACCGCTCCCAGTTGCAGGCCGGGCAGGTCACGCATGAACGAGACGAACGTCGACGCGGGGGTGAGTCCGTCGGCGTCGGGCAGCCGGACGGCGAGGACGGCGAACACCACGGCCACGAGGGTCTGGCCGATCAGCTTCGTACGGCCGCGCAGGCCGAGGTTTCGTTCCCGGGTGATCTTCAGGTAGTCGTCGAGGAAGCCGACCACGCCGAGGCCGACCAGCAGGAACAGGACGAGTACGCCGGACGCCGACGGGCCGGCGCCTGAGAGGAGGTGTGCGACCAGATAGCCGACGGCAGCGGCGGCGATGACGGCGGATCCGCCCATGGTGGGCGTGCCCTGCTTGACCTGGTGCATCGGCATGTCGTCGTGGATCGGCTGGCCGAGCCCTTTCCGAAGGAAGAATCGGGCCACCGCCGGAGTCAACGCCAGGGACAGGACGAGCGAGAGCGCGCCGCCGAGCATGATCGCCTTCATGACACCGCCGTGGGGGAGGGGAACAGTAACGGGAACGGTAACGGGGCGGTCCCGGCCGCCACGGCCGTGGTCGGCCGCGGCTTCCGGCCGACCTTGACGACGCGGTACCCCTGCCCGGAGGATGCCCGGGACCGGCACGATCTCTGTGCGTTCACGTTCGTTCATCCACAGTCACGGCGCCGACGGCGACGTGGCAGGTGAGGAGTCACGGTGGCCGCCCGACTCAGAGCAGCCCTGACCATTGCGGCGGCGGTGCTCGTGCCGATGTCCGGAGCGGTCCCGGTGGTCTCGGCGGTGTCCGCGGGTGCCGCCGGGTCCCGAGCGGTCGCCGACTCGGCTTCGGCCGAGGTGCCGAGGGTGTGGCCGACCCCTCAGCAGGAGACGTCCCGGGACGACGGGTTCACGCTGACGAGCACCGTGGGCCTGGTCCGTGGGAGTACGACGGACCCCGCCGCCGAGAAGGTGGTCAGGGACACGCTCACCCGAGCGGGCGTCACGGACATCGTGGCCACCGACGGGGACGACCCGCGTACGCCGGTGACGGTGTGGCTCGGCGGCGGCAAGGACGTCCTGACGGCGCTGGGAGTCGACGGACCGTCGGGGCTGCCCGCCGAGGGCTACGTGCTCGCGGCCGGGCGTACTCCCGACGACCGCTCACACGTCGTGCTGGACGGCGTCGACGCGGACGGCACCTACTACGCCGCCCAGAGCCTCCGCCAGCTGGTGCGACCACAGGCCGGTCCCGACGCGCTGCCCGGCGTGTCGATCCGGGACTGGCCGAGCATGCGCTACCGCGGCTCGATCGAGGGTTTCTACGGAACGCCCTACACCCAGGCGGACCGGCTCGACCACGTGGACTACCTCGGCGCGCACAAGATGAACACCTACGAGTACGCGCCGAAGGACGACCCGTTCCACCGCGAACGCTGGCGCGACCCCTACCCCGCGGACAAACTCGCCGAGCTCGGCACGCTGGTCGACCGCGCGCGCCAGAACCACGTCGACTTCACCTTCGCGCTGTCGCCGGGGCTGTCGATCTGTTACTCCTCCAAGGCCGACCTCGACGCGCTGCTGGCGAAGTTCGACGCGATCTACGCGCTCGGTGGCCGGTCGTTCAACGTGCCGCTGGACGACATCGACTACAACAGCTGGCACTGCGACGAGGATCCGGCGAAGTTCGGGACCGGCGCCGCGGGCGCGGGCAAGGCTCAGGCGTACCTCCTCAACCGCGTGCAAGCCTGGGTTGACAGCAAGGGTGACGTGGGGCCGCTGCAGATGGTGCCGACGGAGTACTACAACACCACCGAGTCGCCGTACAAGAAGGCCATCCGCGACAACCTCGACCCACACGTCGTCGTGCACTGGACGGGTGTGGGGGTGGTGCCGACCACGATCACCAACGCCCAGGCCGCCGCGGCCAGGAAGGTGTTCGGTCACCAGGTCCTGGTCTGGGACAACTACCCGGTCAACGACTACATCGCAGGTCGCCTCCCGCTCGGCGCCTACACCGGACGTGAGCGCGGACTGTCCGAGAATGTCGTCGGCGTCATCTCCAACCCGTCGAACCAGGCCGCGACGAGCAAGCTCGCGTTGTTCTCCTTCGCCGACTTCTCCTGGCACGACGCGACGTTCGACGACCGGGCGGCGTGGGAGACCGCGTTGAAGGAACTCGCCGGCGGGGACGCCGCCACGGCGGCGGCGCTGCGGGTGTTCGCGGACGTGTCGACCTACGACGGGACGCTGCACAAGACGCAGGCCCCCGAGCTGCGCCAGCGGATCGGCACGTTCTGGTCCCTCTGGGAGGCCGGCGACCGCGGTGCGGCGATCGCGGGCTTGCGGGCGTATGTGAAGTCCCTCGGACAGGCGCCGGGGGCGATCCGCGCCGGGGTGACGGATCCGCGGTTCGTGCCCGAGGCGGCCGCCTGGCTGGACGCGACGCAGCTGTGGGCACAGGCCGGGCTCACGGCGCTGGACATGCTCGAGGCCCAGGAGGCCGGCGACGGCGCACGGGCCTGGCGGGAACGGCAGCGGATCGCGCCCCTGATCGCGCGGGCGAAAGCGATCCGGGACTCCAGGGCTCCGCACGACAGCACCTACCCGCGGATCGCCGACGGCGTGCTGGACAGGTTCATCGCCGACACCGAGGGGGCCAACGACACGTGGCTCGGGCTGACGAGGACCCGGCCCGTGCCGACGACCACGCTCGGGACCTACGCCGACAACGCCCCTGACCGCATGGTCGACAGCGACCCCGGCACGTTCTACTGGACCGACGGACCGCCCTCGCCCGGCGACTCGGTGGGGGTCGACCTCGGCGCGGTGCACCAGATCGGCGACATCGCCCTGCTGATGTCGAAGTCGGGAAGCCCGAACGACTACATCCACGCCGGCGCGCTGGAGTACTCCGCCGACGGGCAGTCGTGGACGGCGCTCGCGACGGGGACCACCGCGGAGGTACGCGCGAGCGCGCCGGCGGGGACGACCGCGAGGTACGTCCGCTACCGGGTCACCGGCGGCAACGACGGCTTCTGGCTGGTGGTCCGCGAGTTCTCGGTCGAGGTACGCGACTCCCACGACGTCACGTACTCGGTCTCGGGAGGACCGGCACCCGGTGACGGCTCGTCGCTTCGTGCCGCTGCCGACGGCACCGTCGACACGTGGTACCGCGCGGCGCCGGCCCCGGACGACGGTGACGCACTGGTGGTGACGGCGTCGAGGAGCAGACCGCTGGCAAGCCTCGTCGTCCTGACGTCCTCGGATGCTCGGGCGACGGTTCAGGTGCGCGACGGCTCGCGGCGCTGGCGCACGGTGGGCACGCTGGCGCCGGACTTCACCGAGCTCTCCGCGGGCGGGCAGGAGACCAACGCGGTCCGGTTGGTGTGGGCGCAGGGCTCCCCGCCGCCCGAGGTGGCCGAGGTCGTCTTCCGGTACGCCCGCGGATAGCCACGACCCGGACCCCCGGCTGCGTACGCTTCGCAGGCAGGTGCACACGCTCGACCACGAGTGTCGTACGAACGTGCCGTACTGGACCGGCGTCGATCTCGAAGACCACGTGATGCGGGCGGCCGACGGACAGGTCAAGCTGATCGACCTGTTCGTGGCCGGCGGCGGCGCCTGCCGGGAAGCAGGGGCCACCTGATCGGCGAGCGAAAGGTCAGGTTGACAGCCGCTTCGGCACTCTCGTGTCCCATTGCCGTGAGGAGGACTCAGCTGGTGGAGAAGTCCGAGATCGACCAGGCGCTGGTGCGCTCGCTGTTGCGCGAGCAGCATCCCGACCTTGCCGGGTTGGAACTCCGCCAGGTTTCCGGCGGATGGGACAACCAGCTGTGGCGGCTGGGGGACGAGCTTGCCGTGCGCCTGCCGCGCACGCCGCGTGCTCCGGCACTCCTCCAGAAGGAGGCGCGATGGTTGCCCGTCCTGGCACCGGGCTTCCCGTTGCCCGTGCCGGTTCCGGTTCGAGTCGGCGAACCGTCCGCGCGCTTCCCAAGACCGTGGATGGTGACGCGCTGGGTGCCGGGCGAGCCGGCGGACCGCGTACCGATCAGTCGGGGCGCCCACGCGGCGCAGACACTGGCGGCCTTCCTCAGGACCCTCCACGCGGGTGCGCCGGCCGAGGCGCCGGCGAACCCGAAGCGCGGCGTACCGCTCGGCGCGGTCGCGGACGAGTTCGACCAGAAGCTCGGCGCTGTCGGCTCCGGCAACCTGCGTGACGAGGCCCGAACCGTCTGGAACGACGGCGTCACAGCTTCGGGCTGGGACGCCCCGCCGGTGTGGATCCACGGTGACCTGCACCCGGCGAACGTCGTCACCTCCGACGGCACGCTGTCCGGCGTACTCGACTTCGGTGAACTCTGTGCCGGTGACCCGGCGACCGACCTCGCCGCCGCGTGGCTTCTACTTCCGGCGGGACATCCGGCGGGATATCCGGCGGACACCGTCTCGCACTTCTTCGACTCGTACGCGATCGCCGACGACGCGACGGTGCGGCGCGCACGTGCCTGGGCCGTCCTCCGTAGCGTCTCACTGATCGGGATCGGCCAGGCGGCAGAGCGCGGCCTGCCCGGCGGTCAGCCGACCTGGGGAGCCGCCGGCCGGGCCGCCCTCGACCGCGTCCTGGCATCCGGTCGACGGCCGATCCACTGCGTGCCGAGACACGAGCACGGCCGGTACCGGCAGGGCGGCGGTGGGCCTCGTTGACACTGAAATCGGGGCGCGGATAGCGTCGCAACCTGACCTTGCGTGCTGTCCGCCCACTGCCGTGCCGATGTGCGCAGAGCTCCACCATGTTCGTCGACGTTGCCGTTCGGGCGGCCAAAAGGGGAAAGAGATGCTGGACACGTTCCAGGAGCAGGGGTACGCCGTCTTCCCGGACTTCCTCGGCAAGGAGGAGATCGACACGTTGAAGGCGGCCGTCGACCAGCACGCGTCGGCCAGGCCGCAGCTCAACGCGTACGAGAACGAGCAGATCGGCGCGCTCACCTGGCATCCGCGCGCACTCGAGCAGGTGGACAAGGTGATGGGCGGCGAGCGGTACGTCTTCCACCACATTCACGCCGCGCGGCACGACGCCGGTACGAGGGGCGTGGCCTGGCACCAGGACTACGAGCAGTACCCCCAGACCAACCGTTCGCACCTCATGGTGCACGTGTTCTTCTACCTCAACGGGCTCAACGGCACGATCGGCGACCTGCTCCTGGTGCCCGGCTCGCAGCACCACGCCGTGGAGAGCAACGCGCTGACGTTCCTCGGTGACTCCGACCTGCCGGGATCGATCACCGTCGACGACGTCTCGCCCGGCTCGATGCTGATCGTGCACTCGGGGATGTGGCACGCCCGTCGCGCGAAGCCCGGTGGCGAGGACAGCCCGCGCTTCTTCATCGACATGTCGTTCTGCCAGTCCGGCGTGAAGTGGCCGTCGTACGGACGGGGGGAGGGCATGCTCGCCGACCTGCGGGCACGGCACGAGGCCGACGGCGGCACGCGGTCCTGGCTCTTCGACGAGGAGCAGTTCTTCGACGGTCCCCGGGCGCGCAAGGTGAGCAGGGATCTGCAGGGCAGCGTCATCCTCGACCTTCCGCAGTGGCAGAACTCGTGAGGCTGCTCGTCACCGGTGCCACCGGCAAGGTCGGCCGGGCCCTCGTCGGGCGCCTCCAGGGCACGTGCGAGATCCGCGCGCTGTGCCACAACCGGAGCCTCGACGTCGACGGCGTCGAGTCGGTCTTCGGGTCGATCGCCGACCGGGATGCCGTACGCCGGGCCATGGCGGGCGTCACCCACGTCGTCCATCTGGCGACGTGCAAGGAGACGCCCGACGAGATCATGGACGTGGCCGTCAAGGGACTGTTCTGGCTGCTGGAGGAGGCGCGGGAGAGCCCGACGTTCGAGCGCTTCGTCCTCATCGGCGGTGACGCGGCCGTCGGCCACTTCGTCTACAAGCATCCGGTGCCGGTGACCGAGACGCAAGGGCACACGGCGTACGAGGGGTGCTACGCGCTGTCGAAGGTGCTCGAGGAGGTCATGGTCGAGCAGTACCAGATCGCGTACGGCCTGAAATCCACCTGCCTGCGGGCGCCCTGGATCATGGACCGGGACGACTTCAGGTACTCCCTGTCGTTCGGCACCGACCAGTTCGGTGGGCCGCCGTGGCGCGAGCTGGTGGACGGTGACGTCCCGGACGGCGCGGTTCCCCTTGCACTGGACGCCGACGGGCGTCCGTTGAAGCGCAACTTCGTCCACGTCAGCGACCTGGTCGAGGCGATCGCCGTCGCGTTGGACCACCCGGCCGCGTTGGGCGAGACCTTCAACGTCTGCATGGACGAGCCGGTCGACTACCAGCAGGTGGCGGACCATCTCGCCAGGACGCGTGGCCTGCCGGTCGTGAAGGTGCCGACGTCGTTCCACTCGACCTGGCTGGACAACGCCAAGGCGAAGTTCCTGCTCGGCTGGAAGCCGAAGTACGACACCGAACGCCTGATCGACGAGGCCTGGGACTACCAGCGAAGCCCCGACGACCCGCGCATCGTCTGGTACCCGGGATAGACCGTGGAGCCGGCTGTGACGAGTGCTCGGTGAGCCGATGAAGATCGCCAGGATCGAGACGTTTCTCGTTCCACCGCGGTGGTTGTTCGTCCGGGTGGAGACCGACGACGGAGTGGTCGGCTGGGGCGAGCCGGTGCTGGAGGGACGAGCCGGCACCGTGCGCGCGGCGGTGCACGAGCTGGCCGAACTCCTCGACGGCGCGGATCCGCTGCGGATCGAGGACAACTGGCAGGTGCTCACCAAGGGCGCCTTCTACCGCGGCGGCCCGATCCTGGCCAGTGCGGTCGCCGGCCTCGACCAGGCGCTGTGGGACATCGCCGGAAAGGTACGCGGGGCGGCGGTTCACGAACTCCTCGGCGGTCCGGTCCGGGAACGGGTCCGGATGTACGGCTGGGTGGCCGGTGACGAGCCGAGCGCCATCGCGGACAGCGCGGGCCGGGCGGTCGCCGGCGGCCTCACGGCGGTGAAGTTGCTCGGGTGTCCGGGCACTCTCGGCCCCATCGACACACCCGCGCAGACCGACCTTCTCCTGCGGCGGGTGGCGGCGGTCCGCGACGTCCTCGGACCCGATCGCGATCTGGCGATCGACTTCCACGGCAGGTTCTCACCCGCGATGGCCCGCCGCGTCCTCCCGCTGCTGGAGCCGTTCGAGCCGCTGTTCGTCGAGGAGCCGGTGCTGCCGGAGTTCGGCCACCTGCTGCCGGAGATCGTGGCCTGCACCAGCATTCCGATCGCGACCGGCGAACGCCTCTTCTCCCGCGGCGACTTTCTCCCCGCTCTCCAGGCAGGCATCGCCGTCGCGCAGCCGGACCTGTCCCACGCGGGTGGGATCTCCGAGGTACGCCGGATCGCCGTGGTGGCCGAGACGTTCGGGGCGTCGCTGGCTCCGCACTGTCCACTCGGTCCGCTCGCGCTGGCCTCGTCGCTGCAGGTCGATCTCGCCACTCCCAACTTCCTCATCCAGGAACAGGCGCTCGGCCTGGAGGCCGACGGCGGGCCGCGGGTGCTGGCCGGGCTGGTCGACGAGCAGCCGTTCACGCTGGTGGACGGTCACCTGCTTAGGCCGCGTGGTCCCGGGCTCGGTGTCCAGGTGGACGAGCAGGCGGTACGCCGGGCCGCGGAGATCGGGCACAGCTATCGGATCACACCGTGGCGCCACCCCGACGGGTCGCTCGCCGAACTCTGAACCCTGCTTGGGGGTAGAGCGTTCCGGGGAAGCCCCTGCACCAGAAGAGTCACCAGCACGCAGCCGAGAGCGACCACCACCAGGTCGTCGCGCCGTGACAGGCTCGACAGAGCTGCCTGACTAAGCCCGAATCCACCGATGGGCTGTAGGTGATCGTTTCCGGATCGCCTTGTGGGCAAGGTTCGGTCGGGGGCAGGGGCTTTCGCCTGGTCTGG
>NZ_JBEXMJ010000004.1:300000-435387 GCF_040610475.1 Actinopolymorpha sp. NPDC004070
ACCGGCTCCACGACACCCGTCGAGGTCTGCGGGCGGAGCGCGGGTCACGCACCCGAGCCCTGCCCTCGTCTGCCGGCGTTCCACGCCGCGCGGCCGGGGGCGTTCTCATGTGTGGTCCCGGTTCCCTTGGCCGTGACCGCACCATGAGAAGAGGACACCGAATGAGGCTCGTTACGAAGGCCGCCAGGCGCTCTGCCGCGGCCTTCCTGTTGACCACCCTGGCGACCGTGCTGGCCGCCGGCCTGCTCGCCACGACCGTCGGCGCGGGGGTCGCGCAGGCGTCCGCGTACCGCTACTGGGGGTTCTTCCAGTGGAAGGACAACACCTGGAAGATGGCCTCGGTCGGACCCGGCTCGGTCACCCCCAAGGACGGCGCCGTCGACGGCTGGCGGTTCGCGGTGTCCGGTGAGAAGTCGCCGCCCCGGCTGCCGCGGGCGGCCGCCGACTTCGGCGCGCTGTGCGGTGACGCCAAGGCGCAGGCCGGCAAGAAGCGGGTGGGGGTCGTCCTCGACTACGGCCTGGCCGACGAGGCGCCCGGCGGGCAACAGCCCGCGAAACCACGGGGCGCGTGCGCGGTCGTGGACTCCAAGGCGACCTCCGCGCAGGTCCTCGCCGCCGTCGCCGACGTCCGCGACCAGAAGAGCATGATCTGCGGGATCGACGGCTTCCCGTCCACCGGCTGCGGCGATCCGGTGAAGAAGGAGCCGGCGGTCGCCTCGCCGGAGCCCACCGTGGCGCTGGCCCTGCCCGCGAGTCACACCGACGCCAAGGCGTCCGGGAAGAAGGCCGGCGCCGGCGAACCCCGCCAAGGTGCCGGCGACCGCGCCGTCGACGCGGGCTCGGGCGGGCTGCCCGTCCTTCCCGTGGTGGCGGTCGTCGTCGTCCTGCTGGGCGGCGGGCTGCTGCTCCTGCGCCGACGGCGGAACGCAGACCAGGGCGCCTGAGCCGATGCGCGCCGTCCACCGTCCCACGCTGCCGCGCACCCTGCACCCGGGTGCGTGGTGGCTGTGGGCGCTCGGCCTGGCGACGGCGGCCAGCCGCACCACCAACCCGCTGCTGCTGGTGCTGGTGCTCGCCGTCGCGGGCTACGTGGTGGCGGCCCGTCGTACGTCCGCGCCGTGGGCACGTTCGTACGCCGCGTTCCTGCGGCTCGGCCTCGTGGTGATCGCGATCCGGGTGGTCTTCCAGTCGCTGTTCGGCGCGGCGGTGACCGGGCGGACGGTGCTGTTCACGCTGCCGCAGGTGCCGCTGCCGGGCTGGCTGGAGGGGATCCGGATCGGTGGCGCGGTGACGGCCGAGGCGCTGGCGTCCGCGGCGTACGACGGACTGCGGCTGGCCGCCGTCCTCGCCTGCATCGGCGCCGCGAACGCGCTGGCCAACCCCAAGCGGCTGCTGGCCGCGATGCCGGGCGCGCTGTACGAGCTCGGCGTGGCCGTGGTGGTGGCGATGACGTTCGCTCCCCAACTGGTCGGGGACGCCGCGCGGGCCCGGTCGGCACGCAGGCTGCGCGGCCGGGCCGACCGGGGGCTGCGCTCGCTGCGGGCCACCGCCGTACCCCTCCTGGAGGGCGCGCTGGAACGCTCCCTGGCGCTGGCGGCGGCGATGGACTCGCGCGGGTACGGCCGGGTGGGCCAGGTGCCGCGGGCCACCCGGGCGACGACCGCGGTGCTCGTCCTCGGCGGGCTTGTCGGCCTCTGCGCGGGTGCCTACGGCCTGCTCGCCGCCGACGGCGGGCCGTTGTTCGGCGTGCCGATGCTGGTGGCCGGTGGCGCCGCCGCGGTGGCCGGGCTGGCGCTGGCCGGGCGGCGGGCCGTGCGCACGCGGTACCGCCCCGACCCGTGGGCACTGCCGGAGTGGCTGGTCGCCGCCAGCGGGGTGGCCGTGGCGGCGGCCTTCACCTGGGCCGCGTCCACCGGCCTACCCGACGTCGTGGTGTCCGCCTCTCCCCTGACCCTGCCCGGCCTGCCGGTGCTGCCCACGATCGGCGCCCTGCTCGGGCTGCTGCCCGCCTGGTGCTCACCGCCGCCGCAACCGGCGACCGGCCCGCCCGGCTCGTCAGCCTCGACAGGCACCTCAGTCCCGGCAGACTCGTCCGACTCTTCTTCGGAGGTGCTCGCATGATCAGGTTCGAGGCGGTGTCCGTGCGCTATCCGGGTGCCGCGTCGCCGGTCCTGCAGGACGTGACGTTCGAGGTCGCCGAAGGCGAGCTGTGCCTGGTCGTCGGGCAGACCGGTGCCGGCAAGAGCACGCTGCTGCGGGCGGTCAACGGGCTGGTGCCGCACTTCACCGGCGGGACGATGGCCGGGCACGTGCTCGTCGACGGCCGGGACACCCGCACGCACCGGCCGCGGGACCTCGCCGACGTGGTGGGTGTCGTCGGCCAGGACCCCCTCGCCGGGTTCGTCACCGACACGGTGGAGGACGAGCTCGCGTACGGCATGGAGTCGCTCGGGCTGCCGCCGGACGTGATGCGTACCCGCGTGGAGGAGACCCTCGACCTCCTCGGCCTGGCCGGCGTACGCGGGCGGCCGATCGCCTCGCTGTCCGGCGGGCAGCAACAGCGCGTCGCCATCGGCGCGGTCCTCACCACCCATCCCCGGATCCTGGTGCTGGACGAGCCGACGTCGGCGCTGGACCCGCAGGCCGCCGAGGAGGTGCTCGCCGCCCTCCAGCGGTTGGTGCACGACCTCGGGGTGACGGTGCTGCTGGCCGAGCACCGGCTCGAACGCGTCGTGCAGTACGCCGACCGGGTGGTGCTGGTCCACGGCACCGGCCACGCGCTGGAGGTCGGCCCGCCCGCGCAGATGATGGCCCGCTCCTCGGTGGCGCCGCCGGTGGTCGCACTCGGCCGGCTGGCCGGGTGGGACCCGCTCCCCCTCAGCGTCCGGGACGCCCGGCGGATGGCCGGTCCGCTGCGCGAACGCCTCGCGCCGCTGCACCCGCCGGTGCGGGCCGACGTACCCCGCAAGCCGCCGGCCAACGGCCGCCCCTCGGCAGGCACGGCCGGGCCGGACGACAAGAACGGCACGGTCGGCACCGCGGACACGGTGGCGACGGTGCGCGGACTGACCGTGCGGTACGGCGGCCGCCGGTCGGCGCAGCCGCCCGCGGTACGCGACCTCGACCTGGTCGTCGCCGCGGGCGAGGTGGTCGCTCTGATGGGCCGCAACGGTGCCGGCAAGTCCACGTTGCTCGGCTCGCTGGTGGGGCTGGTCCGACCGGTGGCCGGCACCGTCCGGGTCGGCGGGGTGGAGCCGGTGGACCCGGCGACCGCGAAACCGCGGGCGATCGCCCGGGCGGTGGGGCTGGTGCCGCAGGACCCGGGCAGTCTGCTGTACGCGGAGACGGTGGCGCAGGAGTGCGGCCAGGCCGACCGGGACTTCGACGCACCGGCCGGCAGCTGTGCCCGGCTGCTGGAGCGGCTGGCTCCCGGCGTACCCCCCGGCCGGCATCCCCGGGACCTGTCCGAGGGCCAGCGGCTGTGCCTGGCGCTGGCCGTCGTGC
This sequence comes from Actinopolymorpha sp. NPDC004070, assembly GCF_040610475.1. Taxonomy (NCBI): domain Bacteria; kingdom Bacillati; phylum Actinomycetota; class Actinomycetes; order Propionibacteriales; family Actinopolymorphaceae; genus Actinopolymorpha; species Actinopolymorpha sp. NPDC004070. The sequence continues at coordinate 303,505 of NZ_JBEXMJ010000004.1, forward strand.
TCACCGGGCAGCCGCCGCTGCTGTTGCTGGACGAGCCCACTCGTGGACTCGACTACACCGCCAAGGCGCGGTTGACGCGGATCGTCCGGGACCTCGCCGCCGCCGGGCACGGCGTGGTGTTCGCCACCCACGACGTCGAGCTCGTCGCCGAGGTGGCCACCCGGGTCGTCGTGCTCGCCGACGGGGAGGTGGTCGCCGACGGGCCGGTGGGTTCGGTGGTGTCGGCGTCGCCGACGTTCGCCCCGCAGGTGGCGAAGATCCTGCGGCCGCAGGCCTGGCTCACCGTCGCCGACGTCGCGGCCGCGCTGGAACCCGCGTCGTGACCGAGCGGTCCAGCCCCCCGACCAACGTCGTCCGGCTGCGACCCCGGTCGGTCGCCGCGCTCGCTGTGGCCGGCCTGGCCGGCGTCCTCGGGTTCGGCTGGCCGTTCCTGACCGGAGCCGGTGACGCGGCCGCGGCGGCCCGGGGCGCCGGCCCGAACGCGCCGTACCTCTTCCTCGTCCTGCTTCCCCTCGTCGTCGCGGTCGTGCTGGCCGAGCTGACCGAGGGCGGCATGGACGCCAAGGCCGTCGCCATGCTCGGGGTGCTCGCCGCAGCCGGGACCGCGCTGCGGGCGCTCAGCCCCGGCACCGGCGGATTCGAACCGACCCTCTTCCTGGTGATCCTGGCCGCCCGGGTGTTCGGCGCAGGGTTCGGGTTCGCGCTGGGGTCGGTGACGATCCTGGCCAGCGGGCTGGCGACCGGCGGGGTGGGGCCGTGGCTGCCGTTCCAGATGGTCGGCCTGGCCTGGGTCGGGCTGGTCGCGGGGCTGCTTCCGCGCGCGTCCGGGCGGCCCGAGCGGATGCTGCTCGCGGTGTACGCGGGGGTGGCGGGGTTCGCCTACGGCGCGCTGCTGAACCTGTCCTTCTGGCCGTTCTCCACCTCGCTCCCAGCCGGGATGAGCTACGCCGCGGGCGAGCCGGTGCTCACCAACCTCCGCCACTACGCGGCGTTCTACGTCACCACGTCGTTCGGCTGGGACTGCGTACGCGCAGTGGTGAACGCCGTCCTGATCCTGCTCGCCGGCCGGGTCGTGCTCGGCACGCTTCGCCGGGCGGCCAGGCGGGCGGCGTTCGAGGCGCCGGTGGACTTCGGCGCGCCGGCGGAGTCCGCGGAATCGCGGGAGTCCGCCGCGGTCGAGCAGTCGGCCGAGGTCGGGCAGCTCGGACAACCCCCGGGTCAGCGAACGGACCGGCCGGCGGCCACCCGCTGGGCGAGCCCGTAGCCGACGGCCTCCTCGGCAGTGAGGAACCGGCCGGTGCGCAGGTCGGCGGCGACCGACTCGGCCTGCCGTCCGGTCGCCTCCGCCAGCAGGCCCACCAGGTCGTCGCGCTGACGGAGGTACTCCTGGGCGTAGGTGTCCACTTCGGAGGCGGTGCCGCTGTGCTCGGCCGTCTTCGGCTCGGCCAGCCGGAACCGTGCGTGGGGGTAGGCGATCCGCACCGGCGCCGCCGCGAACGCCGCGACCGCGGGGCCGCTCACCTCACCGACCGCGACCGCGGTGAGCTCGGCGTGCAGGACGCGCACCGTGTCGGCCAGGCTGAGCGCGGCGCCCGGCGTGCCGTCCGGGCAGGACAGGTGCAGCTGGATCGGGTCGGGGGCCAGTGCCTCCAGCGTGAGCAGCTGGGCGGCCGTACGGGTCGCGCGCTCCTCGTCCAGGAAGCCCTGGGCCAGTACGACCCGGCGCTGGAAAAGCTGCTCGGCGACATAGGAGTCGAAGGTCATCCCCCGGTCGTCCCTCATCTCAAGGCTCCTCCGGTGTGGTCGGCCTCTACGGGCTGGTCAGGCTTCGGGTCGAGCGTCGGATCGGGTCGAGCCGCCGAGCCGGACGTCGAGCCGGTGGCCGACGGCGGCGGCGTAGCGCTCCAGTGTGGACAGGCGTACGTCGGCCTCACCGGCCTCCAGCCGGGCGACCGCCGACTGGGACGTACCCATCCGCGCGGCCACCTGGGTCTGGGAGAGCCCGGACCGCCGGCGCAGGTCGACCAGCGACTCCGCCAGCGCCCGGCGCCGCAGCGCCATCTCCCGGAATCCGGGCATCACCGGCAGGTCGTCGTCGGCCCGGGACGACGGGGAGGACTCGTTCGCCATACCGGGAACGCTATCTCGCAAACGAGATAGCCGCCAGCCCACCGAAGCCTGGTCCGGGCGCGGTGCCGGTCAGCCAGTCGGAGAGGCCTCGACGAAGGGCGGGCGGCGGACCGCGAACGCCTCCCGCCGGCCGCGTACGTCGACCGCGACCTCCGACCCCTCGCTCACCGATGCGTCCAGCAGGGCCAGTCCGATCCCCACCCGCCGGGTCGGGGAGAACGTCCCGCTGGTCACCACGCCCACCGGCGAGCCGTCGGCGTCGACCACGGACATGCCCGGCCGCGGAATACCCCGGCCGATCGCCTCCAGGCCGAGCAGCCGCCGGGCGGGCCCGGCCGCATGCTCGGCCGACAGCACCGACCGGCCCCAGAACGCGGGCTTCTTCCAGCCGACGGCCCAGCCGAGGCGGGCCTGCACCGGGGTGATGTCGAGGGAGATGTCCTGCCCGTGCAGGGGATAGCCCATCTCGGTGCGCAGCGTGTCGCGGGCGCCGAGTCCGCAGGCCGCGATGTCGTACGCCGCACCGGCGGCGAGGATCGCGTCCCACAGCGCCGTCCCGGCGTGCGCCGGCGCCACGAGTTCGTACCCGCGTTCACCGGTGTAGCCGGTACGGCAGACGGTGACCGGCGCCGACTGCCAGTCGGCCTGCACGAACGACATGTACCCGTGCCCGGTCGGCAACCCGGCGGCAGCAAGAACGTCGTCGCTGCGCGGGCCCTGGACGGCGAGCACCACGAAGTCGTCGTGCAGGTCGGCCACCTCCACCCCGGCCGGCGCCCGGGCGGCCAGCCGGCGGACGACCTCGGCACAGTTGGCGGCGTTCGGCACGAGGAACACCTCGTCCGGTCCGCGCAGGTAGGCGATCAGGTCGTCCACGACTCCGCCGGTGGCGTCGTCGCAGCACAGGGTGTACTGCGCCTTGCCCGGCTCGATCCTGGCCAGGGAGTTAGTCAGGGTGGAGTCGATGTAGTCCGCCGCCCCGGGCCCGCTGACCCGCGCCTTGCCCAGGTGGCTCACGTCGAACACGCCGGCGCCGGACCGCACGGCCGCGTGCTCGCGCAGCACGCCTCCCCCGGCGTACTCCAGCGGCATCTCCCAGCCGCCGAACTCCGCGAACTTCGCGCCGAGCCCCTGGTGCCGGTCGTGCAGCGGCGAACGTTTCATGTCCGCGAACCTACCGAACCGGCCGGTTGGGGGGACCCACGGCGTAGCATCCGCCGGACAGGCGTTTCGAAGTTCTCAGCTCCGTTCACCCGCCCTGTTCACCCACACGGCACCGTCAACGAGCCGGCAACGAGGAGAGATCAAGCGTGAGTGCGAAAAGTCCGAGCATCTCCGTCCGCAAGGCGTCCGCCCCTTCGGTGAAGGTGGACGCGCTGATCGTCGGCGTGTCGCCCGGTGACCAGGAAGTGACGCTCGACTCCGGGGCCCGCGAGGTCGACAAGGCGTTCGGCGGCCGGCTCGCCGCGACCCTCACCGCGCTGGGGGCCAAGGGCAAGGCCGAGGAGGTGACGCTGCTCCCCTCTCCCGACGGCGTGGACGCCACCGTGGTCGCGGCGGTCGGGCTGGGAGGTGACGAGCCGGGAGTCGAGGCGCTGCGCCGGGCCGCCGGTGCCGTCGTACGCCGGCTGGCGGGCAAGGCCGACACCGTGGCGTTCGCGGTGGGCGACGGAGCCGCCGAGAGCGTCGGCGCCCTCGCCGAGGGTGCGCTGCTCGGGTCGTACACCTTCGACCGTTACCGCACCGACGCCGACAAGCGGCCGGCGCCGATCTCCGCGGTCACCGTGCTGACCGGCAAGGCGCGCGACAAGGCCGTCAAGACCGCCTTGACGCGGGCGGAGACGGTGGCGGCGGCGGTGAACCTCACCCGCGACTGGGTCAACACCGCGCCCTCCGACCTGTATCCCGAGGTGTTCGCCGAGGAGGCCAGGGTGGCCGGCAAGCGGGCCGGCCTCACCGTCGAGGTGCTGGACCGTAAGGCGATGGTGGCCAAGGGGTACGGCGGGACGCTCGGCGTCGGGCAGGGTTCCGAACGCGAGCCGCGGGTCGTCCGGCTGAGCTACAAGCCGGCCCGGGCCAAGAAGCACCTGGTCTTCGTCGGTAAGGGGATCACGTTCGACACCGGCGGTATCTCCCTCAAGCCCAACGAGGGCATGCTGACCATGAAGAGCGACATGGCCGGCGCGGCGGCGGTGCTCGCCGCGGTCACCGCGGTCGCCGACCTGCAGCTCCCGGTTGCGGTGACGGCCTGGGCGCCGATGGCGGAGAACATGCCGTCCGGGTCCGCTCAGCGGCCCTCCGACGTGCTGACCATCTACGGCGGCAAGACCGTCGAGGTGCTCAACACCGACGCCGAGGGCCGGCTGGTCCTGGCCGACGCCATCGCCCGGGCCAGCGAGGACAAGCCCGACGTCATCGTCGACGTCGCCACCCTCACCGGGGCCTGCATGGTCGCGCTCGGCGGCCGGACGTTCGGGATCATGGGCAACGACGAGGACTTCAACTCGTTCGTACGCCGGACCGCCTCCCGCGCCGGCGAGGACGGCTGGCCGCTGCCGATCCCCGAGGGCACCCGGGAGAGCCTGGACTCCAAGGTCGCCGACCTCGCCAACGTCGCCCGCGGGCGGCTGGGTGGCGCCCTGGTGGCCGCGAGCTTCCTGAACGAGTTCGTCGGCGAGGGGATCCGGTGGGCGCACCTGGACATCGCCGGACCTTCGTACAACGACAGCTCTGCCTGGGGCTACACGCCGGTCGGCGGTACGGGCAGCAGCGTGCGCACGCTGGTCGGCCTGGCCGAGGCCGCGGCGGCGGGTGAGCTGTAGCCTGACCGACCGCACGGAAACGCCGGTCGAGCGGCCGAACCCGACGAACCGCGTCCGGCGGGGTGGGTCAGCCCACCTCGCCGGGAGCGGTCGGCCCCAGCGACTTCGCCTGCTTCTCCGCGGCGGCACGCCGGCTGTTCCAGGCCCGCATGCGCTGGGGGTAGCCGACGACCTGCGCGTCGTAGCTGGGGATGCCCAGCCGGTTGGCGAACTCGTGTGCCCTCGCGGCGTCGGGCACCCGCCGCCGGGTCCACTCCCCGTCGTCGGCGACGAGCAGCAGGGTGGTCTCCGTCACGGTCGTCCGCGGCTCCACGAACCCCTCCACACCGCGGCGGGTGCGGGCGAACTCCGTCAGGTGGGCGAGGGCCTCGCCCGAGTCCGCTCCCCGGCCGCGGGCAGGGGCCGAGCCGGCACGCCGCCGGAACCATCGCGGCATCGCGACCTCCTTCGCACCGGAGCTGACTTGTCGATCGAACGCACGAAGTGTGCCGCAGGTTCCGTCCGTCCGGAAGGCCCGGACTCCACCCTGCCGACGGGCGACCCGTACCCCGGCACAGACCTTCCCAAGCTCGTACGAACCACCACGATTCGCCGGTCGGGATACCACGCCGACACGGCCGGGACGGACCCTTTGGGCACTTGGGCATCGAGGGTGGAAAGATGACGGTGGCGTGACGACCTCGTGCCGGTCCACACCGGGAGGAAGCCGCCGACCCACGTTCAGCGGGGTACACGCAGGACACGCAGTACAGGCAGGCAGGATCAGACCAGCGGCACGGAGGACCCCGTGGCGGACAACGACGCCGGCACCTCGTTCGACCTTGTGATCCTTGGCGGAGGCAGCGGCGGATACGCGTGCGCACTGCGCGCGGCCGAACTCGACCTGCGGGTCGCGCTCGTGGAGAAGGACAAGCTCGGCGGCACCTGCCTGCACCGCGGCTGCATCCCGACCAAGGCGCTGCTGCACGCCGCCGAGATCGCCGACAACGCCCGCGACGGCGCCGACTTCGGCATCCGCTCGACGTTCGAGGGCGTCGACATGGCGGGGGTCAACAAGTACAAGGACGGTGTCGTCAACCGCGCGTTCCGCGGCGTCGGCGGACTGCTCAAGGCCCGTGGCGTCACGGTCGTCGAGGGCGAGGGCCGGCTGGTCGCGCCGAACGCCGTCCAGGTCAACGGCACGAGGTACGAAGCCCCCCACGTCGTCCTGTCCACCGGGTCGTACTCCCGCACCCTGCCCGGCCTCGAGGTCGACGGCGAGCGGGTCATCAGCAGCGAGCACGCCCTGCAGCTCACCGATGTGCCGTCCTCGGTCATCGTGCTCGGCGGCGGCGTGATCGGGGTCGAGTTCGCCAGCGTGTGGCGTTCCTTCGGCGCCGACGTCACGATCATCGAGGCACTCCCCCGCCTGCTGGCCGCCGAGGACGAGGCCTGCTCCAAGGCCGTCGAACGCGGCTTTCGCAAGCGCGGCATCACCTACAAGACCAACACGCCGTACAAGAGCGTCGAACGCACCGACCAGGGTGTACGCCTGACCGTCGAGTCCGGCGACACCTACGACGCGGAGCTGCTCCTGGTCGCGGTGGGACGCGGGCCGTCCACCGCCGGTCTCGGCTACGAGGACGTCGGGGTGGAGCTGGAGCGCGGGTTCGTCCGCGTCGACGAACGGCTGCGCACCAGCGTCCCCGGCGTACGCGCGGCCGGTGACATCGTGTTCGGCCTGCAGTTGGCCCACCGCGGCTTCCAGCAGGGCATCTTCATCGCCGAGGACATCGCGGGGCTCGACCCGCCGGTGATCGACGAGACCGGGATCCCGCGGGTGACCTACTGCGACCCCGAGGTGGCCTCGATGGGCCTCACCGAGGCCGCGGCGAAGGAGCAGCACGGAGCGGACGGCATCGAGACGTTCACCTACGACCTGGCCGGCAACCCCAAGAGCCAGATCCTGAAGACGCAGGGCTTCGTGAAGGTGGTCCGGGCCAAGAACGGCCCGGTCGTCGGCATCCACATGGTGGGTGCCCGGGTCGGCGAACTCGTCGGCGAGGCCCAACTGATCTACAACTGGGAGGCGTTCCCCGAGGAGGTCGCCCAGCTGGTCCACATGCACCCGACCCAGAGCGAAGCGATCGGCGAGGCTCACCTGGCCCTCGCCGGCAAGCCGCTGCACGTGCACGGCTGAGGCGCCTCACCCCCAAGGCCCAGGAAAAACCACGACAAGGAGCAAGCATGCCGGTCTCCGTCACCCTTCCCGCCCTAGGGGAGAGCGTCACCGAGGGAACTGTCACGCGGTGGCTGAAGCAGGTGGGCGAAACCGTCCAGGCTGACGAGCCGCTGCTCGAGGTCTCCACGGACAAGGTCGACACCGAGATTCCCGCGCCGAGCGCCGGCGTTCTGCTGCAGATCACCGTCGGTGAGGACGAGACCGTCGAGGTCGGCGCCGAACTCGCCGTCATCGGTTCGGAGGGCGAGCAGGCCGAGGACGGCGGCGCGGACGACTCGGCCCAGGCCGAGCAGGAGCCCGAAGCGGCCCAGGAGCAGGAGGAGCCGGCCGAGGCCGAGCCGGAGCCCGCCCCGGAGCAGGAGGAGCCGGCGCCCGCGTCGGCGAACGGTTCGAGCGGCGGGTCGGACGAGGGCACCTCGGTCACCCTGCCCGCGCTCGGTGAGAGCGTCACCGAAGGCACCGTCACCCGCTGGCTGAAGCAGGTCGGCGACAAGGTCGAGGTCGACGAGCCGCTGCTGGAGGTCTCCACCGACAAGGTGGACACCGAGATCCCGGCCCCGAGCGCCGGCACCCTGGTCCAGATCACGGTCGGCGAGGACGAGACCGTCGAGGTCGGCGCCGAGCTTGGTGTGATCTCCAGCGGCGCCGCCGCGGCGCCCCGGCACGCCGCGCCGAAGTCCGGCGAGCCGGAGAAGGCCGAGCAGAAGCCGGCCCCGAAGGCGGAGCCGAAGCCGGAGCAGAAGGCCGAGCCGAAGCCCGAGCCGAGGCGTGAGCCCGAGCAGCCGGCGGCCCGCCAGGAGCCGGCGAAGCCCGCGGCCCAGAAGCCGGCGGCCGCCACCTCCTCGGAGGAGGGTTCGGCACAGTACGTCACTCCGCTGGTCCGCAAGCTCGCCGCCGAGCACCAGGTCGACCTGTCCTCGGTGACCGGCAGCGGCGTCGGCGGGCGCATTCGCAAGCAGGACGTGCTGGACGCGGCGAAAGCCCGGCAGGAGGCCGAGCAGGCCGCCAGCCAGCAGGCCGAGTCCGCCGAGGGTCTGCCCGGTGCCGCACCGGCCGTGCGGTCCGCACCCACGCAGCCCAGCCCGCTGCGGGGCACGACCGAGAAGCTCAGCCGCCCGCGCAAGGTGATTGCGCAGCGGGTGCACGAGTCGCTGCAGAACACCGCCCAGCTCACCACCGTGGTCGAGGTCGACGTGACGGCCATCGCCCGCATCCGCGACCGGGCCAAGCGCGCGTTCCAGCAGCGGGAGGGCATCAAGCTGTCGTTCCTGCCCTTCTTCGCCAAGGCGGCGCTGGAGGCGCTCAAGGAGCACCCGAAGCTCAACGCCAGCCTGGACCTGGACAAGGGCGAGGTGACCTACCACGCCAACGAGAACCTCGTGATCGCGGTCGACACCGAGCGCGGCCTGATGGTGCCGGTCATCCACGACGCCGGTGACCTCAACGTCACCGGGCTCGCCAAGCGGATCACCGACCTGGCCGAGCGCACCCGCACCAACAAGATCACGCCGAACGAGATCTCCGGCGGCACGTTCACCATCACCAACACCGGCAGCCGGGGCGCGTTGTTCGACACGCCGATCTTCTTCCAGCCGCAGGTCGCCATCCTGGGGACCGGCTCGGTGGTGAAGCGTCCGGTCGTGGTCGACACCCCGCTCGGGGAGACCATCGCCATCCGGCACATGGTCTACCTCGCGCTGAGCTACGACCACCGCCTGATCGACGGGGCGGACGCGGCGAGGTTCCTGGTCGCGGTCAAGACCCGGCTGGAGGACGGCAGCGTGGCCGCGGAGTTCGGCAGCTGAGTTCCCTCCGCGCGGTCACCGCGTTCCGCTCGTAGCGACGAAGCACTGATGCGACACTCGCCGGCCCGTTCCCGGACCCTTCCGGGGACGGGCCGGTGTGCGTCCCGGCTCGATCGGGGCAGGCAGCGGCCCGTCACGACCTGATCTTGGCTGAGCATGCCGACCACTCCGCAGGGCATGCTGGCCGCATGAGATTCGTTCTGGCGGGTGCGTCGGGGTTCCTCGGACAGGCGCTGCGCGCGCGGCTCACCGGCGACGGGCACGAGGTGACCCAGCTGGTACGCCGGCCGCCGCGGGCCGCCGACCAGGCGCAGTGGGATCCCGACCGGAGCCAGGTCGACGCCGAGGTGCTCGCCGGCGCCGACGCGGTGGTCAACCTCGCCGGAGCCAGCATCGGCCGGGTGCCGTGGACCGAGTCGTACCGGCAGACGATCCGGACCAGCCGGCTCGCCACCACCTCGACGCTCGCCCGGGCGCTGGCCGACCTGCCCGACCCGCCGGTGTTCCTCTCCGGGAGCGCCACCGGCTATTACGGCAAGGATCGCGGCGACCTGCTGCTGGACGAGGACTCCCCCGCCGGTGACGGCTTCCTCGCCGAACTCTGCCGCGACTGGGAGGCGGCCACCGATCCGGCCGAGCACGCCGGCGTACGGGTCGTGCACCTGCGTACGTCTCCGGTGTTCGATCGTTCCGGCGGGGCGTTCAAGGTGATGGAGCTGCAGTTCCGGCTCGGTGCGGGCGGGCGGCTCGGGTCCGGCCGGCAGTACCTCCCGATGATCTCCTTGAACGACTGGCTGTCGGCGGTGCAGTTCCTGGCCGAGCAGGCCGACGCACGTGGTCCATACAACCTCACGGTCCCCGAGCCCACCACCAACGCCGAGTTCACCAAGGTGCTCGGCGCGGCACTGCGCCGGCCGACGCTGCTGCCGGTGCCCGCGGTGGCGCTGCGCACCGCGCTCGGGGAGTTCTCCGCGGAGATGCTCGGCAGCGTGCGGCTGATACCGCGCCGGTTGCTGGCCGCGGGGTTCACCTTCGCCGATCCCGACGTCACCGCGCTGGTGGACAGCGCGCTGCACCGCTGACCCAGAACGCGCCGGCCTCTGCGGTGCGCCGGGTCAGCTCTCCTCGATCCGGGAGATCAGCCAGCCCTGGCCGGTCCGGACGAGCGTGATCCGGCGGTGCTTCGCCTCACCGGCCGGACGGGGCACGCGTTTCCCGTCGTCGGACACCACGGAGTACTCCTGCAACTGATCGACGACCCGGAGCACCGCCCGGTCGCGGCGTTCGCTGTCCACGTGCAGCGTCCGGACCGCGAAGCGCAGGCCCTCCAGATGGCAGCCCGCGCGCACGCACTTGTCGATCTCGGTCCGGTCGTCGGCGGCCAGCTCGGAGCCGGCCGGGTAGTAGACGCGACCCAGCACGGCTGGATCGTTCGTGGCGTACGCCTGCGCGCGGCGGGAGTCCAGGGTGGCGAGCACCTTCCGCCACCTGGCCTCCGCGCCGGACGTCCCGGGTGGGGCCTTCGGCGAGGTGGACGTGCTCGGCCTGGCTGTGGGCTTCGGTGTGCCCTTCGCCGTGGGGTCCGTCCGGGACTTCGCCGTGCTCGGGTCCGAAGGGCGGCCCGTCGCGCTCGGAGCCGGCGTGGCACGCGGCGCGGACGTCTGCCCGGCGCTCGGAGCGTTGTCGGAACGCTTCGCCCAGGCGATCCCGCCGACGACCGCACCGGCGACCAGCACCACGGCGGCCGCCACCGCGGCGATCAGGCCGACCCGCGGGCGGCGTTCGTCGTCGTCCAGGTCGAGTTCGTCCGGGCCGCCCGGGCCGCCGGGAGTGTCCGGCACGGCGAACCCCCCAGCGCTCGCCGGCGGGTGCTCGGCCGCGATCCGCTCCGCCCGCGGGCTCGCCGGAGGCCCGTCGTCCTTCGACGCGGGCGGGGCCTGCGAAGCCGCGGCCGCACCGGTCATCGCCGCGAGGTCGGCGTCGGTGAGCACCAGCCCGACCGGGAAGCGGACCGGCGCCGGCGCGCACGCGGCGTAGAGCAGGTCGGCGAACTGCGCGGCGGTGGGCCGGCGAGCCGCGACCGGCTGCAGCCCCGCCCCGACGGCGTGCACCAGCCCGGGTGGCGCGTCCGGAACCTCCTCGGCCAGCGGCGGGCGGGCCTGCCCCGGTCGCGGGACCACGCCGCTCAGAGCGGTGTAGCAGACCGCGGCCAGCCCGTAGACGTCCCCGGCCGGGGTGGTCGCCGGACCTGGCGGGCCGTCCGGATCGGTGTAGCCGTGGGTGCCGAGGGTCTCGCCGCCCTCCACCAGCGCGAGGACGCCCACGTCGGCGAGCATCGGCCGCCCCTCGGCGGTGTAGAGGATCGCCTCCGGCGTCACGTCGCCGTGCAGGAGCCCGCGTTCGTGGGCCGCGGCCAGCGCCTCGGCCACCGGTGCGGCGGTGGTGACCACCTCGCCGGGATCCAGCCGGCCGCGCCCGTGCAGGAGCTGGTCGAGGCTGCCGCCGTCGGCGTGGTCGAGCACCAGGACGACCTCGTCGCCGAGCGGCAGTGCCTCGTGCACCCGCACCAGGTGCGGGTGGTCGATCATCCCGAGAACGGACGCCAGCCGGCGTACGTCCTCCCGTGCGTCCGGGGTGCGGGGGCGGATCCGCCGCAGGGCCACCTGGTCACCGGTGCCGTGGCGGCGGGCCTCCCACACCTCGCCGGTGGCGCTCGCGCTGATCAGCGCACCAAGGTCGAAGCCCTGTACGCGAAACTGCGCCCCCATGGTCGCCTCTCGTGCGGTCGGACGGTCTCGAACGGTCTCGAACGGTCTCGTCGGTGGGCCGAAACCCTAGCGGGACGGCTCGGCAGGCGTCGTACCGGTGAGCTGCCTGCTGGCGGCGATCAGCCACCCGCCCGAGCCGGAGCGTTCGAGGGTGATGCGGAAGCGCTTGGGCGGCCCGCCGTCGTGCGGATAGTAGTTGCCGTCGACCCGCATCCGGTAGGGCTGCAGTTGGCTCTCGGTGTCGACGACCACGCGGTCCGCACTCTGCGACACCACGTGCAGGGAACGGATCGGCGTGCGAAGACCGTCCACGCTGGTGACGCCGCCCCGGCGCTCGTAGTCCCGCATCCGGTCGAGGTCGTCCTTCAGCGGCGGCGACCCGGGCGTGTAGACCTGCGCGAGCAGGGCGCGGTTCCATTCCTTCCACGCCCTGGCGCGGCGCACGTCGAGGCCGTCCAGCACCTTCGCCCACCTGGCCTCCTCCGGCGACATCGCGGCCACTGTGGAGGTCGGCGTCGGATCGGGACCGGGCTCGCGAACAGCCCGCCAGCCGAGCACGCCGGAGACCGCGACCACCACCAGCAGCAACGGAATGCCGACCAGCATCAGCAGCCGCCGGCGGCCCGAACCCTCGGTGTCCTCCGCGTCCTCGCGGTCGTCCGCGCCCTTGCCTGCCTCCCCGGAGTCGACAGGGGTGGCCCTGCCGGAGCGGCTGGAGCGGCGGAGCCGCCACGAGCGCCCGGTCGGCTCCTGCTCGGTGGAGTCCTCGAACCCGGTCGCGTGGCCCGCGTCACCGGCGACCGTGCCGGAGTCGCCGTGCACACTGGGGAAGTCCGGGGCCGGCGCGTCGGCGCGCGGACGGGCCGCGCTCCCCCGCGTCGGATCCCATCCACCCCGCCCGGCCGCCGGCTCACCCGCCGGGCGTGAGCCACCGCTCGTACCGGAGGCACGGCCGGTGGCCGGACCCCCACCGATCCCGAAGTCAGCCCCGAAGTCAGCCCCGGAGTCGGCCCCGACGTCGGTGCGGCCGGTCCCAGGTCCGAGGTTCGGCCCGAACGGCGAGGAGTCCTCAGCACCAAACCCGGACGGGAAGCGGACCGACGTGCTCGGGCAGGCCGCGGCGAGCTGGGCACCGAACTGCGTCATCGCCGGGCGCTGGGCGGGCTGGGCCTGCAGCCCGGCCTCGACGACGTGCGCCAGCGCCGGCGGAACCCCCGGCGCCACCTGGTGCAGCGGTCGGCGGCCGAGCCCGGGCTCGGGCGTCGTGCCAGTCAGGGCGGTGTAGCAGACGGCGGCCAGCCCGTAGACGTCTCCGGCCGGCGTCGGCGGGCTGCCGTCGTGGCCGGCCGGGTCGGAGTAGCCGACGGTGCCCGCCTCGCCGCCGTCCACGAGCCGCAGCAGGCCCGCGTCGGCGAGCAGCGGACGGGCGTCGGCGGTGAAAAGTACGTTCTCCGGTGTCACGTCCCCGTGCACCATGCCGCGCCGGTGCACCGCCTCCAGCGCGGAGGCCATGGCGGTCGCCACCGTGACGACCTCGCCGGGGTCCAGCGTCGGCCGGGCGAGCAACAACTGGCCGAGGCTGCCGCCCTCGGCGTAGTCGAGGACGAACACCACCTCACGCTCGTACGGCAGCATCTCCCGGATCCGCAGCACGTGCGGGTGGTCCAGGGACTCGAGGGCGGAGACGATCCTCCCGGCATCCTCCAGCGCGTCGGTGCCGCGGGGACGGACCCGCTTCAACGCCGCCTGGGCACCCGAGGACCGCTCCCTGGCCAGCCAGACCTCACCCGCCGGCCCGGCGCCCAGCAGCCCCTCGATGTCGTATCCGTCGACGCGGAAGTCACCCTGCATGATGGGCCAATGATTCCATGGTGATCAGGCGCGACCGCATCACGGCGAGACCCGTTCCGCGGCCGCGCACCGCGAGCGTTCTAAGCTGCGGTCATGGGTTCTCTGCGGTTCGTCCGGGCAGGCTTCGGATCGGAGTCGGTCGAGTACACAACCGCCTGGGCACGCCAGCGCGAGCTGCACGCCGCGCGCGTAGCCGACCAGGCCCCCGACACGGTGCTTCTGCTGGAGCACGAGGCGGTCTTCACCGCCGGCAAGCGGACCGAGCCGCACGAGCGGCCGGTCGACGGCACCCCGGTCATCAACGTCGACCGCGGCGGCAAGCTCACCTGGCACGGGCCCGGCCAGCTGGTCGGTTACCCGATCGTGCGGCTGACCGAGCCGATCGACGTGGTGGCGTTCGTACGCCGGCTCGAGGACGCGCTGATAGCGGTCTGCGCCGACGCCGGCGTGCACACGGTACGGATCGAGGGCCGCAGCGGGGTATGGGTGCCCGCCGACGAGCGTGGACCCGCCCGCAAGATCGCCGCCATCGGACTGCGGGTGGCCCAGGGCGTGACCATGCACGGGTTCGCGCTCAACTGCGACTGCGACCTGTCGGCGTACGACCGGTTCGTGCCGTGCGGCATCACCGACGCGGGTACGACCTCGCTGTCGGTCGAGCTCGGCCGGCCGGCGGGCGTGGCCGACGTGCTCGACACCGTCGAACGCCGGCTCACCGAGGCGCTGGCTCCGGTCGCCGACAACGCGGCCTGAGGACCACGCGCGCTGAGCGCTACTCGCGCCCGCCGAGGACCGGCTCCGCCGAGGGGAACGTCAGGTCGGCGTTGCGGAACGGCACCATCGCCAGCACCAGCGCGTGGGCGTAGAACGCCACCCGGTCGATGACACCGCCGGTGAGCGGGCCGACCGTTCCGGTCGTGGACTTGGTGTCGGTGCCACCCATCACCTCGTCGGTGGCGGTGCCGAGTTCGACGCCGGCGCGAATCCGGTCGGCGATCTCCGCGGGCAGGGTGAAGGTCGCGGTCCTGCTCTCACCGCGAATGACCGGCCCGTCCGGCTCCCGGCGGCCGAGGACGACGATCCAGGCCATGCAGTCGAGGGCACCGTCGCGTTCGATCACGCCGCCCTCGACGCCGACCCACAGGTTGGCGTTCGGGCGGTCCTGACGAGCGGCCTCGGCGCGGTTACGGGCACCCCGCAGGGTCTCCTCGTCGCCGACCGGTTGCTGGCGAACCCCGGACGCCACGTCGACCGTGACCGAGTCCACTTCGTCCTCACCGAGGGCGACCTTGACGGCTTCGAGCGTGGCGCGGCGCTTGACCGGATTGCCCGAGGCGATGACTACGCACATAGACACGAGGCACAACCTAACCCCGGGTAGCAAATCCGCGGCACAGGAGGGCGGCGTACGCACGCACTTCCGGACGACTCGCCACCGCACCGTACGCTGAGGGGGTGACTGCGCTGGCCCCTGACGGACGCAAGCTGCTGCGCATCGAAGCGCGCAACAGCCAGACGCCGATCGAGAAGAAGCCCGAATGGATCAAGACCCGGGCACGGATGGGTCCGGAGTACACCGAGCTCCGCTCACTGGTCAAACGTGAGGGGCTGCACACGGTGTGTCAGGAGGCGGGCTGTCCCAACATCTACGAGTGCTGGGAGGACCGCGAGGCGACGTTCCTCATCGGCGGAGACCAGTGCACCCGGCGGTGCGACTTCTGCCAGATCGACACCGGCAAGCCCGCCGAGCTGGACCGCGACGAGCCGCGCCGGGTGGCCGAGAGCGTCCGCCAGATGGGCCTGCGCTACGCCACGATCACCGGCGTCGCCCGCGACGACCTGCCCGACGGCGGTGCCTGGCTGTACGCCGAGACGGTGCGGGTCATCCACGAGCTCAACCCCGACACCGGGGTGGAAAACCTCATCCCGGACTTCAACGGCAAGCCCGACCTGCTGGGTGAGGTGTTCGACTCCCGGCCGGAGGTGCTGGCCCACAACGTCGAGACCGTGCCCCGGATCTTCAAGCGGATCCGCCCCGGCTTCCGGTACGAGCGGTCGCTGGACGTCATCCGGCAGGCCAGGGAGTACGGCCTGGTCACCAAGTCCAACCTCATCCTGGGCATGGGCGAGGAACGCCACGAGATCAGCGCCGCGATGCGCGACCTGGTGGACGCCGGCTGCGAGCTGCTGACGATCACGCAGTACCTCCGCCCCTCCGTACGCCACCACCCGGTCGAGCGCTGGGTGAAGCCGGAGGAGTTCGTCGAGCTCTCCGAGGAGGCGAGTGGACTAGGCTTTGCGGGAGTGATGTCCGGACCGCTCGTCCGCTCCTCCTACCGCGCCGGCCGGCTCTACCGCCAGGCGCTGGAGTCCCGGGAGCAGCCGGCGTCGTCCAGCTGAGCAACCACCCGTGCCGGGACGGCCGACCCAGCCGGCCCCGTACACCTTGAGGAAGGACCCACCAGCCGACCATGGCCAAGCGCGACGAGACTCCCGAGAACAAACAAGGCCGGGTCGCCCAGGTCCGCGCCGCCTACTCGATCACCAAGGAAGTCCAGCCGCTGATCGGGCTGATCCTCGCCGGCATCTTCCTCGCCGTGATCGTGGTGTTCGTCGCTGTCGGCTTCGTGCTGAAGAACCCCATCCTCTGGGGCGTCACGGGCATTCCGTTCGCCGTACTGCTCACGGTGATCTTCTTCGGCCGGCGCGTGGAGAAGGCCGCCTACTCCCGCCTGGAGGGTCAGCTCGGCGCCGGGGCCAACGCCCTGTCCACCCTGCGCAAGGGCTGGACGGTCGACCCGGCGGTGGCGGTGACGCGCAACCAGGACGTCGTACACCGGGTGGTGGGCAGGCCGGGGATCGTACTGGTCGCCGAGGGCGCGCCCAACCGGGTGGGCAACCTGCTCGCCAACGAGAAGCGCAAGCACGCGCGGGTAGCTCCCGACACCCCGATCTACGACGTCGTGGTCGGTGACGGCGAGGGGCAGGTCCCGCTGCGCAGGTTGTCCGGGCATGTCATGAAGCTTCCCCGCAACCTCCGCCCGGCCGAGGTCACCGAGGTGCTCAACCGGCTGAAGGCGCTGTCGGCCAACCGGAGCCAGCTGCCGATCCCGAAGGGGCCGCTCCCCCGCAACGCCAAGCTTCCCCCGGGCGCGTCCCGCCCCCGGTAACCCGCCGCGTCCCCTCCGAGGCCTGGGGGGCTCGGGCTCAGCGCGCGCGGACCAGGACGGTGCCGGCCAGCCGGTCGTGCAGGCCGCGGCCGTCGGCGTCCACGACCAGTGGCGGGATGACGAGCAGTACGAGCACCGCACGGACCAGCGAACGCGCGAAGCCCACCGGTTGCCCGTCCAGCCGGGCGACCACCAGGTGCCGCATCCGCTGACCGATGCTCGCGCCGACGAACGCGGTCATCAGCCAGATCTCCACCCCGAACACCATCAGTGGGACGGAGTCGACGATCGTCCAGGGCGACTGCCAGACAGCCGCGTCGCGGACCAGGGCGATCGCCACCAGGTTGGCCAGCAGCCAGTCCAGGAGCAGGGCGGTGATCCGCGCGCCCCAGCCTGCCAGGGCGCCGCGGCCCTCCTCGGGCAGGCCGAGCCGATGTCCGGCGTACTGCTGATCGGTGGCCGCGACCGGACTCCGACGGGACCTCTCCTGCTCGGGCATGGTCAGAGGTTATCCTCTGACACTTCCGGTCCCACGAGACCGCCTGGCGGGTCTGACCAGGCGTAAGACAGCCTCGCGAGGCCCCGGCGCGGCTCCTCCGCGCCCACCGATGAGGTGCAGGGTCGGTGCCCCGCGCCCGGTCCGAGTGCGCCAAACTGGCCGTAACACGCGCGCAACATCGGTGATACGGCAGGGAAACGGCCAGCTCCTAGCGTCGCCTGCCAAGAGACGGAGGAGGGCCGAATGTTCGAAAGCGCCGACGAGCTGTTGGCATTCGTACGTGACGAGGGCGTCGAGTTCATCGACGTTCGCTTCTGCGACCTGCCGGGGGTCATGCAGCACTTCAACGTGCCGGCGGGGTCGTTCACGCAGGACGACATCGCCAACGGCCTGATGTTCGACGGGTCGTCGATCCGCGGCTTCCAGGCCATTCACGAATCCGACATGAAGCTGGTTCCGGACCCGGCGACCGCGTTCGTCGACCCGTTCCGGGAGCACAAGACGATCGCGATGAACTTCTCGATCGTCGACCCCTTCACCGACGAGCCCTACAGCCGCGACCCGCGCAACGTCGCCGCCAAGGCCGAGGCCTACCTCAAGGCGAGCAACATCGCCGACACCGCCTACTTCGGACCCGAGGCCGAGTTCTACGTCTTCGACGACGTGCGCTTCGAGACCAAGCAGAACGCCGGTTACTACCACATCGACTCGATCGAGGGTGCGTGGAACACCGGCAAGGACCAGGAGGGCGGCAACAAGGGATACAAGCCGCGCTACAAGGGCGGCTACTTCCCGGTCGGCCCGACCGACCACTTCGCCGACCTGCGCGACAAGATGGTCGCCCAGCTGCTGGCGTCGGGCATCGAGGTCGAGCGTGCCCACCACGAGGTGGGCACCGCGGGCCAGGCCGAGATCAACTACAAGTTCGACTCGCTGCAGCACGCAGGCGACACCCTGATGCTGTTCAAGTACATCATCAAGAACGTCGCCTGGAACGAAGGCCACACCGCGACGTTCATGCCGAAGCCGCTGTTCGGTGACAACGGTTCGGGCATGCACTGCCACCAGAGCCTGTGGAAGGACGGCCAGCCGCTGTTCTACGACGAGCTCGGCTACGGCGGGCTGTCGGACATGGGCCGGTGGTACATCGGCGGGCTGATCAAGCACGCACCCAGCCTGCTGGCGTTCACCAACCCGACGGTCAACTCCTACCACCGGCTGGTCCCGGGCTACGAGGCTCCGGTCAACCTGGTCTACAGCCAGCGCAACCGGTCCGCTGCGGTGCGGATCCCGGTCACCGGTACGAGCCCGAAGGCCAAGCGGATCGAGTTCCGCGTGCCGGACCCGTCCTGCAACCCCTACCTCGCGTTCGCGGCCATGCTGATGGCCGGCGTCGACGGTATCCGCAACAAGATCGAGCCGCCGGAGCCGATCGACAAGGACCTGTACGAGCTGCCGCCGGACGAGCACGCGGCGGTCAACCAGGTGCCGTCCTCCCTGGGGGCGGTCCTCGACCGGCTCGAGGTCGACCACGACTACCTCCTCGAAGGTGGCGTGTTCACCCCGGACCTGATCGAGACCTGGATCGACTGGAAGCGCACCAACGAGATCGACCCCGTGCGTCTGCGTCCGCACCCGCACGAGTTCGAGCTCTACTACGACATCTGATCCACGCAGGTCCCCGACCTGCAAGATCACCGCGAAAACGGCGGCTGACCTGCGGAAACGCCTCTCGGCGCTTCTCACGGTCAGTCGCCGTTTTCCATGAGCATCCCCGGTGGAAGACTTGCACGGGCCAACTGGCACGGGCGAGGATGTCGCTGATGCACGCAGCGGAGGTGCGCCGAGCGGTGTCTGCCGCGAGGTCGACCGCCTCAGCCCTCGGCTTGGCAGTCGAGGACGCTGTCGTCCTCAACGACTCCAACCGGCTCGTCGTCCGCCTGGCGCCATGCGACATCGTCGCCCGGGTCGCGCCCGTCACTCATCACGCTGG
The DNA here is from genome assembly GCF_040610475.1 of Actinopolymorpha sp. NPDC004070. Classification (NCBI taxonomy): domain Bacteria; kingdom Bacillati; phylum Actinomycetota; class Actinomycetes; order Propionibacteriales; family Actinopolymorphaceae; genus Actinopolymorpha; species Actinopolymorpha sp. NPDC004070. The sequence goes on from NZ_JBEXMJ010000004.1 coordinate 322,764, forward strand.
GAGCGCAGAGCTGGAAGTCGAGCTCGTGAAGCGGCTGGTGCGGACGGACAGTCCGGTCGCCGCGCTCGACGCCCGGGTCGAGCCACGCGTCTTCGTGCGTGACGGCTTCGCGATCGCCATGTGGACCTACTTCGAACCGGTACGTCGAGTGCTTCCTCCGGCCGAGTACGCGCACGCGCTTGGGCGCCTTCATGCCGGCCTGCGGCAGATGGATGTCACGATGCCACACTTCACGGACCGCGTTGCGGAGACGCAACAAGACGTTGCGAGCCGTGACGTCACCCCTGACCTCACGGAGACGGACAGGGCATTGCTCGCCGAAGTGCTGCGTGATTTGCGGGGATCGATCGTCGACCGGGGCACCCCCGAGCAGCTGCTGCACGGAGAGCCGCACCCGGGGAATGTGCTCGACACGAACAACGGGCCGCTCTTCATCGACTTCGAGAACACCGCCCACGGGCCTGTGGAGTACGACCTTGCCTGGGTGCCCACAGCAGTCAGCGACCGCTACCCGAAAGCCGACCAAGATCTGGTCGACGAGTGCCGGGGCCTAGTGCTGGCGATCGTCGCGATGCACCGCTGGCGTCTCGGCGACCAGCACCCGAGCGGTCGGCGATCAGGAGTGGCGTTCCTCGACGCCCTGCGGGCGGGTCGGCCCTGGCCCGCGCTCGATTCCGTTCATTGGTAGGTGCATCCGAGTTCCGAGCGCCGGCTGGCTGTCCGCAGGAGGTCCAGGTCTGCGCCGGTGGTGGACTGTGTACCTCGGGTCTACGAGGCGCCCTGCATGACCCAGCGCATCGGGTCGCCCCAGCCGAGGTCGGAGATGCCCGCCGCGTCGAGGGCCAGCGCGACCAGGGTGCGCCGGTGCGCGGCGAAGGTCAGGACGTGCGCGATCATGCCGCCGTACGTGAACACCTCGGCGGGCTCGCACAGCGCGTCGACGAATGTGTCGTCAAGCCGGCCTTGCGCGGTGGTCTCGACGACCTGCGCCAGGAAGGCCGGGCCTTCCTCGGCGAGCCGACGGCGCAGCGACTCCACCGGCTCGTGCTCCTCGACCGACCAGTCGTAGGGCCGGTTGGCCACCGCCGCGTTCCACATGCCCATCTGCCCCACCAGACGCGACAGCAGGGACCGGATCGTCTGCCGGTCCTCGTCGACCGACAGTTCGATCACGGCGTCGAGCCGCTCCTCGTCGAGCCGGGCAGCCCGTTCGACCATCTCGCCGACGAGCCAGATGTGGTGCTCGACCATCTTGGTCAGCAGGTCCATCGAGGTCACCTTCTTGCGGGCAGGCAGCCGAAGACTGCCGGGTGGGTGGAAGTGCACGTTGCTCGGCCCGTCGAGGCGTAGCCGCGTGGGCCGGATCCGGTACCGGCCCGGCCCCACTCCGTACGCGCGGGTGAAGGCCCGGGTGAACGCCTCGTGCGAGCCGTAGCCCGCCTCGACCGCGATCTCGAGGATGGTCAGCTCGGTGGACAGCAGGCGGTACGCCGCCCGCTCGAGCAGCACCCGGCGGCGCAGGGCCACCGGTGGCTCCCCACCCGCCGAGGAGACGATCCGATCGAGGTGGAACCGGGACAAATGCAGGCGTGCGGCCAGGTCAGCCGGGGTGGCGTCGTGGTCGTCGAGCGCGGACGCGAGGGCGTCGACGAACCCGAGGAAGTGCTCGGCTGCTGGCATGCCCCCATCCTGCCGGTGCCGGAGCCCGCCGCGTTTGATCGCCGTTGCGCAGCATCGGTCACGCGCCGACGCCCCGCTTGTGCTTGCGACGGGAGGCTGCGTTCGACCCGCTCACTGCCGGTGCCCCTGGAATGGGCCCACCATGAGCGGGTGCGGGCGGAGTTGTACGACCTGTCGGCCGGCGAGCGGCGTACCGCGTACAGCGCCTGGCGGCAACTCCCATCGTCGCGTGGTGGCCGGGGCTTGGCGGCGCCGTCGTAGCGATCACGGGCCTCCTGCTGTGATCCACGGACTCGGTCCTCGTCGCGACCTACGCCTGGTCGACGGATGGCCTGTAGTCGTGCCGGAGCAGGCCGTAAATCGCGCCGTCGTGGTACGTGCCGTCCTCCTCCAGGGAGTAGGCCCGGCGCAGACCTTCTCGCCGGAAACCGAGTCGCTGCAGGAGGCGTACGGAGCCGTGGTTGTCCGCGATCGTCTGCGCCTCGACGCGGTTGAGCTGCATCCTCGTGAACCCGAACCGGAGCATCGCGTCCAGCGCCTCTGTTGCGATCCCGCGTCCCCAGTGGTCTCGCCGGAGGTCGTAGCCGACTTCGGCTCGACGGTGGAATCTCTCCCAGGAGACCAAGCCGAAAAGCCCGATGGCGCGGTCGTCCCCGGAGAGGGTGACTGCCCAGTGAACGGCCTTCTGCGCGGAGTACTCACGCCGCAGTTCCTCGATCAGCTGCGAGGCCTGCCGCACCTCCTGCATCGGTTCGGAGTTGTACTTCTGGACCTCCGGATCGCTGCGCCAGACGAACAGGTCGGCGGCGTCCTCGGGCTGGAGTTCCCGCAGTACCACCCGGTCGCCCGTGAGCCTCGGGAATGCCGAGAAGTCGACGATGTCAGTCACTCCGCTCTCTCTCCCATTCCCCTGCGGGCAGGGTCGTCGCGTCGTCGGGCAGGACTGGTTGCTGCCAGTCGGGCTCACGGCACCACGACCGCCATTGTTCGTCGAACGGGCCGGTGCGCTGGGCGAACAGGGTCAGCACCTGCTCACGGGCGTCCCGTACGTGGCGATGGTCGTCGTCTGTGACGATGCCAAGCCGGCGGGCGTGCTCATACTCGCCCTGATCCTTCCACCGGCATGCACCATCCGGCTCGATGACCAGATCCAGCAGAAGATCGAAGGTGTCGATGCCGATCGGAGTGCGCTGCAGTGGACGCTGGAAGTTGACGTACGACATCACCGGCTCGCCGCCGTTCCCGAAGAAGAGATCGACGCTGAAGTAGTCCCCGGGCTGTGCGAGCGTCAGCTTCGTGTTGGTCCGCCAGGTCCAGGCCGTCAACTCCCACTTGCCGTTGGCCAGATTCGGTAGCGCGATGTCGCGAACGACCTCCTCCCGCCGTGGGGACGACAGCGCCGCCTGGTGGGTGGGCGCGAGCCTCAGCGCCCCCGGCCAGACGGTGAGTGCGAGCAGGTCGCCGTTGTCGCTCACGACCCGGAAGGGAGTAGCCGTCCACACCCTGCCGCGGAAGACGTCACGGCGTACGACCGTGCTTCCCGTCGCGAACCCGCCGTCAGTCGGCATCATGACCTCCTCGACCTTGCGAGCATCGCGCACTCTAGGGCCGCCGTGCAGAGAAGTCACACAGGTCCTCAGGGGCTTCGCCATCGGCCACACCGAGCAGTGGTTCACCGGGAAGCACTTTCTGCTGCAGGAGATGTGCGTGCGTACCGATCTGCAACGACAGGGCGCCGGCACCGCTCTCCTCGGTGCTCTGGAGGCACGCCTGGCGGGTGTGGAGCAGGTCTACCTCCTCACCGAACGGCACGGTGCGGCACACCGGTTCTACGAGCACTGTGGGTTCAGAGCAGCACAGCGAACCGGCGTGATGACGAAGAGAATCTCGTAGGTGCGGGCCTTGGACCCAACCGGTCAGAAGAGCCGCCTGGTCGCACCTTCTGCGCCGCCACGCTCGCGGCCGGATCGCCCGCAGGGCTGTGCCGCTGTCAGGAGGCTGGGTAGCGTAGCGGGGTGATTCGCTGTCTGGCCGTGGAGAACTACCGATCACTGCGCAGCCTCGTCGTCGAACTCGACCAGCTGACCGTGGTGACCGGCGCGAACGGCACCGGCAAGTCCAGCCTCTACCGCGCCCTGCGGCTGCTGGCCGACTCCGCGCGCAACGGCGCGGTGGCCGCGCTGGCCCGCGAGGGCGGGCTCCCCTCGACGCTGTGGGCCGGGCCGGAGACGATCGGCAAGTCGGTGCGCGCGGGCGACCATCCGGTCCAGGGAACGGTCCGCCGCGGACCGGTCGCCCTGCGCCTGGGCTTCGCCGACGACGACCTCGGGTACGCGATCGACTTCGGGCTGCCGCAGCCTGCGCGGTCGGCGTTCCAGCTGGACCCGCTAGTGAAGCGGGAGGCGGTGTGGGCCGGTCCGATCCTGCGTCCCGCGGCCCTGCTGGCCGAGCGGGCCGGGACCATGCTGAAGATCCGCGACGGCCGTTCGTGGTCGACCTTCCCGGACTCGGTGGGGCCGTTCGACAGCATGCTCAGCGAGTACACCGATCCGCAGCGCGCGCCGGAGTTGCTGATGCTCCGCGAACGCGTGCGCTCATGGCGGTTCTACGACCAGATCCGCACCGACCAGGGAGCACCGGCCAGGCAGGTACGGATCGGCACCCGTACGCCGGTGCTCGCCCCGGACGGCGCCGATCTCGCCGCCGCGCTGCAGACGATCCTGGAGATCGGCGACGAGGCAGCGCTCGCCGCCTCCGTCGACGCCGCGTTTCCCGGCAGCCGGGTGGAGATCGGGGTCGAGGGCACGCGGTTCGAGGTACGGCTGAGTCAGCCCGGGATGCTTCGGTCGCTCGGGGCGGCAGAGCTGTCCGACGGGACGCTGCGCTACCTGCTGTGGACCGCCGCGCTGCTCTCCCCACGGCTGCCAGCGTTGCTCGTACTCAACGAACCGGAGACCAGCCTGCACCCGGAGCTGATCCGACCGCTGGCGGACCTGATCGCGGCCGGCGCGGAGCGTACGCAAGTGGTGGTTGTCAGCCACTCACGTGCCCTGATCGACGCACTCACCGCCCACGACAGCGCGACCAGGATCGAACTGGTCAAGGACCTCGGCGAGACCACGGTCGACGGCCAGGGACGGTTCGACCACCCGCCCTGGCAGTGGCCGAAGCGCTGACCGCACTCCGGCGGAGCACTGTGGCGGGCTCACTGGCGAACCGCTTGTACGTCGAGCTCGACGCGGATCAGCTTGCTCAGCAGCAGCCCTCCGGTCTCCAGCGACTGGTTGAACGTCACGCCGAACTCGTAGCGATCGATCGTGGTCGTCGCGGTGAAGGCGATGCGGGCCCGGGACGGGCCGCCCATCGGGTCCGGGCAGGCGCCGTCGAACCCGGCGTCGAGGACGACCGGACAGGTCTTGCCGCGGATGGTGAGGTCGCCGTGGACCTGGAGCGACCCGTCGTCGGCGACCCCGACACCTGTGCTGGAGAAGGTGAACGTGGGGTGGTCCTCGACCGCGAAGAAGTCGTTGCTGCGCAGATGTGCGTCCCGCTGTGCCTGGGCGGTGTCCACGCTGTCGGCCTGGATGGTCACCTCGACCGAGGAGTGCGGCGGCTCCTCGTCGACGGTGATCGTTCCCGCGAAGTCGGTGAAGCGTCCGCGTACCTTCGAGAAGCCGAGGTGCTTCACCTGGAACGCCACGCTGCTGTGCATGGCGTCGATCGCGTAGATGCCGGGGACGGGGAGTTCGCGTCCGCCGACGGTGCGGATGAACGTCGTCATGATCGTGCCTCCGTGAAGAGTTCGGGTCGTTTCGTCACGCAGTAGAACGAGCTGGAGCCACGGACTCATCGGCCGGACCCGCTGGCAGGTGGCCGGCCTGGCCGGAGCGGGCGCCACCGTCGTACTCGTCGCCGCCGGCTGACCTCACGTCAAGCTGATCTTGACAACGACCGAAACTCCCGACGACACGATCTCCGGAGGACCACGATGACCGACCCTGCCCGTGACCCGAACCCCGGTGGATGAGAGCTTCCTCGGCGAGTTGCTCGACCCCGGCTACCAGGTGACGCCGTTCGCCCCCCGCGACGAGCACGGTTGCGGCGGTGCGGTTCCCGCCAACCCGCCCGGCTTCCGTAGCTGAGCAGGACGCACGTGTCCGGGAGCGGCCAGACGCGGGGACCCCCCAATTAACGCTTGACCCGGCCGGGCGTACCTGCGACCTTTCTTCGGCGCACGCAGTCGCCGGACGGGGAGGGACACGTGCACCGATACACCGAGACCACCAGGCGATACGCCCTGCACGCCCGGTTGCTGTGGCGCGCCGCACCGGCGCATTCTGCGCTGAACCTCCTCCTGGTGGTGGCCAGCGCGGCGACCGTGACGTTCGGCATCGTCGCCACCGGGCGACTGGTCGGCGCTCTGCCGGCCGCGGTGAACGCCGGCGCCGGTTCGGCGGCCGCGGACCGGGCGTGGTGGTGGCTGGCGGCGGCCGCCGCAGCGTACATCCTCGCGCCGCTGATCCATGCCGTGCACAACGCGGTCACCCAGGTGGTGTCCGCGCGCTACCTGCGGCTGGTCTTCGGCATGGTCGCCGACGTCGGCACCGTGCCGTACGGGATCGCGCACCTGGAGGACCCCGAGGTCGCCGGCCGCCTGGACGCGGTGAAGCGCGCCATGCGGGACTGGACGTTCGTCACGGGTGTGGACGAGACCTGGAACCTGCTGGCCAACCGCCTCACCGGTGCCGGCGCGCTGATCGTGGTGGCGACCTGGAACTGGTGGGCCGCGCTGCTCGCGGCCGGGTCGTACGCCCTGCTGGCCAAGGTGTTCGTCGCCTGGATCGGAACCATCTTCGACGACCTGCTCGAGGCGACCGGCAACCAGCGGCGCCAGGCGAGCTACGTCCGCGACCTGATGACGGGCGCACCGGCGGCGAAGGAACTCCGGCTGTTCGGGCTGGCCGACTGGCTGGTGCACCGCTACTCGACCGCATGGCGGGACGCGATGACCGTCGTGTGGCGCAACCGTCAGCGCAACCTGCGGCCGATCCTGGTGACCTGCGCGATCATGCTGGTCGTGAACGCGGGAGTGCTCGCCCTGCTGGCCCGGGACGCCTCGGCGGGTACGGTCTCCCTCGCTTCGCTGGTCACCCTGGTGCAGGGGCTGCTCGCGCTGGAGGCGTTCGGACCACTCGGCGACAACCAGTCCGCGCTGGCCCGCAACACCTCCGCGACGACCATGCTGGTCGCGTTGCGCGCCCGGCTCGGGCTCCCCGACCTGCCCGCTCTGCCCAACCTTCCTGACCTGCCTGACCTGTCTCCTCGCTCCCCCGCCGGCCGGACGCCCGAGACCTCCGCCGCGACGCGGACGGCAGGGGCCGAGATCGACCTGCGCGACGTGACGTTCCACTACCCCTCCCGCGACGAGCCGACGGTCGAGCGGCTGTCCCTGCACATTCCGGCCGGCCAGTCGGTCGCGGTCGTGGGCGTCAACGGCGCGGGAAAGTCGACGTTGATCAAGCTGCTGTGCGGTCTCCATCCGCCCGACGCCGGGACCATCCGGATCGACGGCGGCGACCCCTCGGCCGACGAGGCGACCCGCAACCGCGTCGCGGTCATCTTCCAGGACTTCGTTCGCTATCACCTTCCGTTGCGCGACAACGTGGGCTTCGGCGCGCACGCCCGTCACGACGACGAGGTGGTGCTGGCGAAGGCCCTCGACGACGCGGGCGGCACCACCCTGCTGAGCCGCCTCGAGCACGGCTGGGACACCGTCCTCAGCGCGGAGTACGCCGGGGGCACGGACCTGTCCGGCGGCCAGTGGCAACGGGTGGCGCTGGCCCGGGCGCTGGCCGCCGTCGCCGGCGGGGCCGGGGTGCTGGTCCTGGACGAGCCCACCGCGGCTCTCGACGTACGCGCCGAGGCGGCGTTGTTCGACCGGTTCCTGGAGATGACCCGGGGAATGACGACGCTGCTCGTGAGCCACCGGCTGTCCAGCGTGCGGCACGCGGACCGGATCGTGGTGATCGGCCCGACCGGCGACCCGGCGCGGACCGGTACCAGCGTCATCGAGGACGGCAGCCACGCCGAACTCATGGCCGCGGGCGGCGCGTACGCCCGGATGTTCTCCTTGCAGGCGGCGCGGTTCGCGGCGGCCGGCGCGGGCGGGACCGACGCGGGCCGGACGGGCGGCACGGCCGGGACGGCGGTGGAACCCCGATGAGAACGGCACTGCGCGGCATGTGGCTGGTCGTCGCCATGTCGGTGCGGGTGAGTCCCTGGCAGAGCCTGCTCTGCCTGGCCGAGTCGCTGGGCAGCGTCATCTCGCTTCTGCAGCCGTTGTACCTCGCGTGGTTCGTGGACGGCGTACTCCACCACGACACCGGGAGGATCGCGCTCGCCGTCGCTGCCGTCGCCGCATCGACCGGCCTCAGCGGCGCCCTGGACATGGCCGGCTGCGACGCGCGGGTCCGGCAGTTCGAACGCGTCGGGTTCGCGTTCGACACCGAGATCGCCCGGATCACCGCCTCGATCCCGACCATCGACCACCTGGAGTCCAGCAGGTACCTCGACCAGCTGCAGGCACTGCGCGACCAGCAGGGCGCGCTCGGAGGTGCCCTCAACAACCTCCTCAACACGTTCCGGAACCTCGTGTTCGCCGGAGGCACGGTGCTGCTCGCCGCCGGTGCCGACGTGCGGCTGCTGCTGCTCGTGCTCGCCGGCGTGCCCAGCGTCGTCGTCACCCGGTGGGTCGTTCGCTGGCAGGCGCGGGCGGAGGAGGAGTCCGCGGAGCCGGGGCGGCTCGCCACCCATCTGCTGGAGCTGAGCACGACCGCCGGGCCGGGCGCGGAGGTCCGCGTGTTCAGCCTGCGCGGCGTGGTGCGGGCCAGGCTGACGGAGGCGGTCGGGCGCTGGCGGGCGCCGATGGTCGCCCTGGCCCGGCGTACCGAACTGGTCAACGCCGCCTGCTCGGCGTTCTTCTTCGGCAGCGCCGCCGCCGTCCTCGCCTGGATGGTGCACGACGCGATCCGAGGGCAGGTGGCGGTGCCCACCCTGGTGCTCGCGGTCATGCTGGTCGGCCGGCTGCAGAGCACGGCCAACGTACTGCGGTGGTCGATCAACAACATCTCCAAGCTGACCCGCACCACCGGCCGGTTCCTGTGGCTGCGCGACTACGAGCGAGAGGTCCGCGAGGCCCACGACGGCACACAGGCACCACCCGCGCGCCTCCGGCACGGCCTCACGGTCGAGGGTCTGGAGTACGCGTATCCGGAGGCGGCCGAGCCCTCGCTTCGGAACGTCGGTCTGCACCTGCCGGCGGGTTCGGTCGTGGCGCTCGTCGGTGAGAACGGTGCCGGGAAGTCGACCCTGGTGAAGCTGCTGACCGGGCTGTACCGCCCGACCGCGGGCCGGGTGCTGGTGGACGGGACGGACCTCGCCGACCTCGACCTGCCCGCCTGGCGGGCGCGGGTGTCCGGTGCGTTCCAGGACTACGCGCGGGTCGAGTTCACCGCCCGGGAGTCGGTCGGCGTGGGTGACCTGACCCGCGTGGACGACGAGCAGGAGGTACGCCGCGCGCTGCGCGAGGGCGCCGGCGAGGACGTCCTCACCGCCCTGCCCTCCGGGCTGGCCACCCAGCTGGGCTCGTCCTGGCCGGAAGGGGTGGAGCTGTCCGGCGGGCAGTGGCAGCGGCTCGCGATCGCCCGCGGCATGATGCGCACCGAGCCGTTGCTGCTGGTCCTCGACGAACCCACCGCGGCGCTGGACGCCGCCACCGAGCACGCGTTGTTCGAACGCTACGCGGCGGCCGCGCGGGCTGCCGGCGGCCGGGGCGCGGTGACCCTGCTGGTCACCCACCGGTTCTCCACAGTGGCGGCCGCCGACCTGGTGGTCGTTCTCGACGGCGGACGGGTCGCCGAGGTCGGCAGCCACGTCGAACTCGTGGCGGCGCGCGGTCACTACGCCGAGCTGTACGAGCTGCAGGCCCGCGGCTACCGCTGAGGCCCCGCCCGCCGCGAACGCCCTGTGACGGGACGCGATTCTTCCGCGGAAGAATTCGGAGGCGGCCGGCTGGGGAGCTTGCCTAGGGTGAACGGCATGAAGAGCGTGGACGGTGAGTTCGAGTTCGACGACGATCCCGGCCGGGTGGATCTGGACGCCCTGTGGGAGGTGCTGTCCACCCAGGTCTACTGGGGGAAGTGGCGGACCCGCGACCACGTTCGCCGCCAGGTCGCGTCCGCCTGGCGGGTGGTCGGCGTGTACGAGACCGCGAGTGGGCGGATGGTGGGGTTCGCGCGGGCGGTCTCCGACGGTGTGGCGCTCGCCTACCTCGCCGACGTGTACGTACTCCCCGACCTCCGCGGCAAGGGGCTCGGCACTCGCCTGGTGGAGGTCATGGTGGACGGCGGGCCGGGTGCGGACTTCCGTTGGATGCTGCACACCGCGAACGCCCACGGCCTGTACGCGAAGTTCGGCTTCGCGCCGCCTGACCCGTCGTACCTCGAACGCCCGCGCCGGGAACGGTCCTCAGCGGGTACGCCCTGAGGGTGCCCAGCCGACCGGTGCCGGCCCGGCCGGCCCGGCGCCGGTTGGCATCCGGCGCGGCTGCCGGGCATGTCCGGCTTCGCCCGGACTGCCCCGATGCGACGCGTCGTGCCATCGGATCCTGACACCGCGTTGCCGGTCCTCGGGAGCGGCGGCTAAGGTACTCCGCATGCAGTGGTGCTATCGGTTTAGCGAGCCGGCCCTGGGTGGGCCCGGCGGCGACCGCGTCCGCTGACATCCATCACCCAGAGCCGGCAGGGCAGCGTCCGCACAGGACCTGCCCTTTTTGCATGCCCCGACAAGGGAGCCGGCCCGAGGTGACGCGGGCCGGTTCCTGACGAAGATCCAGCGAAAGGACCGTCCCCGTGTCTGCCAGCCCCGCCTCAGATTCCGCGCCCTCCTCCGACGCCGTGCCCAGCTCCCCGCAGGCCCTCAGCGACGTCCGGATCACCCGGTCGCGTCCCCTGCTCTCCCCCGCACTGCTCCGCGACGAACTCCCGCTTCCGGAGGAGTCCGCGAAGGTCGTGGTCCGCGGCCGCGACGACGTGACGCGCATCCTGGCCGGGGAGGACGACCGGCTGCTCGTGGTCGTGGGCCCCTGCTCGATCCACGACCCCGAGGCGGGGCTGGAGTACGCACGGATGCTGGCGGCGTTCGTGCCCGAGGTGGCCGCGGACCTGTGCGTGGTGATGCGGGTGTACTTCGAGAAGCCGCGTACGACGCTCGGCTGGAAGGGCCTGATCAACGACCCGGACCTGGACGGCAGCTACAACGTCAACAAGGGCCTGCGCACCGCGCGGAAGGTGCTGCTGGACGTGCTGGCCACCGGTCTGCCGGCGGGATGTGAGTTCCTCGACCCGATCATTCCGCAGTACATCGCCGACACCGTGAGCTGGGGCGCGATCGGCGCGCGTACCTCGGAGAGCCAGGTGCACCGGCACCTTGCCAGCGGCCTGTCCATGCCGGTGGGCTTCAAGAACTCCACCGGCGGCGACGTGCAGGGTGCGATCGACGCGATCGGGGCGGCCGCAGTCAGTCACGTCTTCACCGGCGTCACCGAGGACGGCGTGGCCGCGATCCTCACCACCAGCGGCAACCCCGACTGCCACGTCATCCTGCGCGGGGGGCAGACCGGTCCCAACTACGACGCCGCCAACGTCACCGACGCCCTCGGCCGGCTGGCCAAGGCGGACCTGCGCGAGCACGTGGTGGTGGACGCCAGCCACGGCAACAGCGGTAAGGACCACCTGCGCCAGCCCGTCGTCGCCGCGGACGTCGCCGGCCAGCTCGCCGACGGCCAGCGCGGAATCGTCGGGGTCATGCTGGAGAGCTTCCTGGAGCCGGGCCGGCAGAACCTCGTCGAGGGCGCGGCTGAGGAGCTGCGGTACGGCCAGAGCATCACCGACGCCTGCATGGGCTGGGAGCCCACGGTCGAGGTGCTGCGGGGGCTCGCCGCCGGGGTGCGTGCCCGCCGTTCGGTCGCGCGTACGGACTGACGTACCTGCCCGTTCTCCACGGTCCTCCCGGTGTCCTGCGAGGGCGGTGGATCTCCCCCTACGCCAACGCAGACAGGGATTTCGGTGTTGTCGGTGGGCCCTGGCATCCTCGCCGTCCACCAACAACATCGATGTTCGGAACTCACGGGGAGATGGTCGGCGTGCGACACCAGGATCCAGCTGGATGGGTGCAGACACGGCTGTGCGATGCGGCGGGCGCGGCAGCGGACGGAGTGCCCGACTTCCTCGAGTGCGCCGCATACGACCTCGCCGATCCGGCCCTTCCGGCACAACTGGTCGACGGGGTGGTCGACGACTGCCTCACCGGCGGCGTCGGCAGGCTCTGGGAGCGGGGCTGGCAACCGCTGGACGTGGCGGAGTTCGCGAGCCGCCGCCTGTCCGCGCCCGCCCGGCAGCTGGTGCTCGACGTGACGGCACACCAGGCCGCGCGTTACTCCAGGGCCACGCTCGACCCCCGCTGGCGATCCCAGCTGGAGGAGCTGGGGACCTCGCCCCACTGGGCGACCGACGGCGCGCACCTGACGCGGTGGGCAAGCCGGCGACGGCTCGACCGGGTGGAGACGATCGGGCTGGCACTTGCGGCGCTGACGTTCCTGTACGCCGCGCCGCGGCTCGCGCAGGTCCTTCCTCCACCCGGCCGATCCGGGGCGGCGGGGCGGGTCGGCGCGGCCGGCGCGGGTGAACGGCTCCGGCGGGACGAAGCAGGTGAGAAGGTGCTGCACCGGATCCGGGCGCTGCTCGCCAAGGCCGAGTCGACCGAGTTCCCCGAGGAGGCCGAGGCGCTGAGCAGCAAGGCGCAGGCGCTGATGACGAAGTTCTCCCTGGACCAGGCCATGCTGGCCGCCAACTCGGCGAAATCCTCGGCAGGTGCGTGCCGCGCCGCCGGTGCGCACGCGAGCGTCCGGCGGGTCTGGCTGCGAGCGCCCTACCTCAACGCCAAGGCGTTGCTGGCGTCCGTGGTCGCGAAGGCCAACCGCGCCCAGGCGGTGTCCGACACCCACACGGGCCACGTCACGATCGTCGGCGCCGAGGCCGACCTGTCGCTGGTGGAGCTGCTCGTCACGTCGCTGCTCCTGCAGGCCGACCGCGCCATGCTCGCGGCGTCACCCTCCGCCGGAGCGGGCGGGCACAGCCGCACCCGTTCCTGGCGGCAGTCGTTCCTCGTGTCCTACGCGACCCGCATCGGTCAGCGGCTCACCGAGGCGAGCGAGGCGTCCATGGCCGAGTACGACGCCGGGCACCCAGGCACCTCCGCCCGGCTGCTGCCGGCGCTGACCGCCCGCGAGCACGCTGTCCAGAAGCTGGTCGCCGAGCTGTTCCCCCGCATCCGGAAGTCGGCCGTGTCGACGTCCAATCCAGCCGGGTGGGAGGCCGGGAAACGCGCCGCCGACCTGGCGGACCTGGGCGCGCGGCGAGGTGTCGGCCGGGCGGCGTCGTGACGGCTCGGTCGGGCACCGAGCTCACTCCACCGCCGAGCTCACTCCCAGAAGACGCGCTCGACCACGGAGCGGGCATGCCGGGTGATCCGGCGGTAGTCCTCGAGGAACAGCCCGGACTCCTGCGGCCCGTAGCCGAGCAGCCGCGACACCGCGGCGAGCTCTGCCGGGTCGCGGGGCAGGGAGTCCGAGCGGCGGTCGCGCACCAGCATCATCGCGTTGCGGGCGCGGGTCGCGAGCCGCCAGGCGGCGAGCAGGTCGTCGGCGTCCTCGCGAGCCAGCAGTCCGGCGTCGGCGGCCGCCTCCAGCGCCCGCACGGTGCGGGTGGTGCGCAGCCCCGGCACCTCCGCACCGTGGCGCAGCTGCAACAGCTGGACGGTCCACTCCACGTCGGCCAGGCCGCCCCGGCCGAGCTTGGTGTGCGTCGTCGGGTCCGCTCCGCGGGGCAGGCGCTCGGCGTCCACCCGGGCCTTGATCCGGCGGATCTCCCGCTCGTCGTCGCCGGTGAGCCCGGCATCCGGCCAGCGGAGCCCGTCCACGAGCTCCATGAACCTCCTGCGCAGTCCGCGGTCGCCGCACACCGACTCGGCCCGCAGCAGAGCCTGCGCTTCCCACACGTGCGACCAGCGCGCGTAGTAGGAGGTGTACGACGCGAGCGTGCGGATGAGCGGGCCCTGACGTCCCTCCGGGCGCAGGTCGGCGTCCACCCCGACGGGCGGGTCGGGTGCGGGCGCGGCGAGCAGCCGCCGGAGCTCGCTGACCACCGCGGTGGCCGCGTCGGCGGCCTCCTTCTCGTCCGCGCCGTCGTAGGGCTCGTGCACGAAGATCACGTCGGCGTCGCTGCCGTAGCTCATCTCGTGGCCGCCGAACCTCCCCATCGCCACGACCGCCAGCCGGGTGGGGATGGTGGGCCGCCCCTGCGCGGCGACCGAACGCACCGCCGCGACCAGCCCTCCGCTGAGGGTGGCCGCCGCGATGTCGGTGAGCGCCTCGCCGACCGCGTCCACGTCGAGCATCTCCAGGACGTCCGCGGCCGCGACCCGCAACAGCTCCCGGCGCCGGATCGCCCGGACCGCGGCGGCGGCCGACGCCGGGTCGTCGTACCTCCCGGCGGCGGCGAGCATCTCGGTCTCCACCTGCTCTCGGGTGCGGGGGCGCAGCTCCCGGTCGTCGCCGAACATCGCCACCGCTTCCGGCGCGCGCCGCAGCAGGCCGACGACGAACTTGCTGGAGGCCAGCACCCTGGCCATGCGTTCGGCGGTGACGCCCTCGTCGCGCAACAGCCGCAGGTACCACGGCGTGGACCCGAGCTCCTCCGACACCTGACGGAAGGCCAGCAGTCCGCCGTCGGGGTCGGGGGCGTCGGCAAACCACTCCAGCATCACCGGCAGCAGCGTGCGCTGGATGGACGCCCGCCGGGAGACCCCGGCCACCAGCGCCTCGATGTGCCGCAGCGCCGCCGCGGAGTCGATGTAGCCGAGCGCGGTGAGCCGGGCCCGGGCGGCGTCCGGAGTCAGCCGCGTCTCCGCGGTCGGGATACGCGCGACCGCCGCGAGCAGTGGGCGGTAGAAGAGCTTCTCGTGCAGCCGGCGTACTTCCCGGACGTGCTTCTTCCACTCCTGGGTGAGCTCGTTGACCGGCTCCGCCCACATCCCCAGCGAGCGGCCGAGCGCACGCAGGTCCTGCTCGTCCTCGGGGAGCAGGTGCGTACGCCGCAGCCGGGACAGCTGGATCCGGTGCTCGAGCGTACGCAGGAAGCGGTACGCCTCCGCGAGCGCGGCGCCGTCGTCGCGGCCGACGTAGCCGCCCGCGGTGAGCGCGTCCAGCGCCCGCAGGGTCGACGGGCGGCGCAGCGACGGGTCGGAGCGGCCGTGCACCAGCTGCAGCAACTGCACCGCGAACTCCACGTCGCGCAGCCCGCCCGGACCCAGCTTGAGCTGCCTGTCCAGCTGAGCGGCCGGAATGTGGTCGACCACCCTGCGCCGCATGGCCTGCACGTCGGCGACGAAACCGTCGCGTTCGGCAGCGCGCCACACGAGTGGGTCGATGACCTCCAGGAAGCGGGCGCCGAGCTCGTGGTCCCCGGCCACGGTACGGGCCTTGAGCAGCGCCTGGAACTCCCAGGTCTTCGCCCAGCGCTGGTAGTAGGCGTCGTAGCTCGCCACCGAGCGGACCAGCGGACCCGCGTTGCCCTCGGGCCGCAGTCCGGCGTCGACCGGCCACAGGGTGCCCTCGCCGCTGTGTTCGGAGCAGATCCGGATCACCTGCGTGGCGAGCTGGGTCGCCGTCCGGGTCGCGTCGCCCTCCCCTGTCCGCTCAGCCCGCTCGGCCTGCTCGGGCTGTTCGGCCGGCTCGGCGACGAAGAGAACGTCCACGTCGCTGACGTAGTTGAGCTCCCGCGCTCCGGTCTTGCCCATCCCGATGATCGCCAGCCGGCACGGTGTGGCGTTTCGCGGCAGCCTGGCCCGGGCCAGGGCGAGCGAGGCCTCCAGCGCGGCGGCGGCGAGGTCGGCGAGCTCGGCGGCCGCGTCGTCCACCCGTATCTCGTTGCCGAGGTCGCGGACGGCGAGCCGGAGCAGCAGGCGGTGGTAGGCCACCCGCAGGGCGTCAGCGGCTCCGGGGCCGCCGTCGGCGGCGACGGGCACCTCCGCCGCGGGGTCCGCGCCCACCGCGGAGAGCAGGCTTGCGCGCAGCGCCCTGGTCGTGGGCCGGGTGGTGGACAGGTGCGGGTCGGCGAGGTCGCGCCAGTGCTCGGGGTGCCGGATCAGGTGCTCGGCCAGCCCCGTGCTCGCACCCAGGAGCCGCATCAGCCGGCGCCGGAGCGTCTCGTCGTCCACGAGCGCGGCGACCAGTCCGGGCCCCTCGCGTTCGTCGTCCACCAGGTCGGCCAGGAACCCCACCGCCTGGTCCGGGTCGGCGGCCGCTCCGGTCGCGTCCAGCGCAGGGATCAGAGCGGCCGGGAGCTCACCGATGCGGCGGAGGGCCGCCTCCGGCTCGGCGAATCCCCACCGCACCAGTTGGCCCTCGCCGGGAAGCCGGGCCTCGTCAGGAGTTCGCAGCTCCGTCAAGGTGCCTCAGATCACCGGGAGGAGCCGGTCGCGCTCGAACGCCGTCACCTGCTGGCGGTACTCCTCCCACTCGGCCTTCTTGTTACGCAGGAAGAAGTCGAAGACGTGCTCGCCCAGCGTCTCGGCAACCAGCTCGCTGTTCTCCATGGTGCGGATGGCCTCGTCCAGGCTCTGGGGCAGCGGGTCGATGCCCATCGCCCGGCGTTCGCCCTCGGTGAGCGACCACACGTCGTCCTCGGCCTCCGCCGGCAGCTCGTACCCCTCCTCGACGCCCTTCAGCCCGGCCGACAGCAGGACGGCGTAGGCGAGGTAGGGGTTGGCCGCGGAGTCCAGCGAACGGAACTCGATCCGGGTCGACTGTCCCTTGTCCGGCTTGTACATCGGCACCCGGACCAGCGCCGAGCGGTTGTTGTGGCCCCAGCAGACGTAGGCCGGCGCCTCACCGCCGCCCCACAGCCGCTTGTAGGAGTTGACCCACTGATTGGTGACCGCGGTGATCTCGCCGGCGTGGCGGAGCAGTCCGGCGATGAAGGACCGCGCGACCTTGGACAGGTGGTATTCCGCGCCCGACTCGAAGAATGCGTTGCGGTCGCCCTCGAACAACGACATGTGCGTGTGCATGCCCGACCCCGCCCACTGCGTGAACGGCTTCGGCATGAACGACGCGTAGATGCCCTGGCCGAGCGCGACCTCCTTGACCACCACCCGGAAGGTCATGATGTTGTCGGCGGTCGCCAGCGCGTCGGCGTAGCGCAGGTCGATCTCCTGCTGCCCGGGAGCGCCCTCGTGGTGGCTGAACTCCACCGAGATGCCCATCGCCTCGAGCATGGTGATCGCCTCGCGGCGGAAGTCCTGGCTCATGCCGTGGGCGGTGTGGTCGAAGTAGCCGCTGCGGTCGACCGGCGACGGCACCCGGCCCTTCTCCGGCGGGTCCTTGAAGACGAAGAACTCGATCTCGGGGTGGGTGTAGAAGGTGAAGCCCAGCTCGGCGGCCCGGCTCAGCGTGCGCTTGAGCACGAAGCGCGGGTCGGCGTACGACGGCGACCCGTCGGGCATCTGGATGTCGCAGAACATCCGTGCCGTCGCCGGGGAGTTGCCCCGCCAGGGCAGGATCTGGAACGTCGACGGGTCGGGCCGGGCCACCATGTCGGCCTCGTAGACCCGGGCAAAGCCCTCGATCGCCGAGCCGTCGAAGCCGATCCCCTCCGCGAACGCCCCCTCCAGCTCCGCCGGCGCGATCGCGACCGACTTGAGGAAGCCGAGCACGTCGGTGAACCACAGTCGGACGAACCGCACGTCTCGCTCCTCGAGCGTGCGGAGTACGAACTCTTGCTGTTTGTCCACTGGTCACATCTCCGCTCGGATTGCGGGGTGCCGGCCACCACCGGATCGCTGTTAGCACGTTACCGCCTGGCGCCGGGCGGTACCGTGCGAGGCCGCACCGGCTGGGTCGGTCAGATCACCTCGCACCCATTACGCTGCGAACGTGGCACAAATCCGTCTCGCGCTCGCGCAGCTCAACGTCACCGTCGGGGACATCGCGGGCAACGCCGAGGCCATCCAGAGGTGGGCACAGCACGCCGCCGACCGCGGTGCCCACGTGGTCGCGTTCCCCGAGACCGCTCTGACCGGCTACCCCGTCGAGGACCTCGCCCTGCGGTCGTCGTTCGTGGAGGCCAGCCGGAACGCCGTGGAGGAGCTGGCCGGCAAGCTCGCCGCGGCCGGGCTCGGCAACCTCGTGGTCGTGTGCGGTTACCTCGACCGGGCCGAGGACGGCTTCGAACGCATCGGTCGGCCGAAGGGGTCGCCGCAGAACGCCGCCGCCGTCATCCACCGGGGCCGGATCGTCGCCCGCGCCGTCAAGCACCATCTGCCCAACTACGGCGTGTTCGACGAGTTCCGCTACTTCGTCCCGGGTGACAGCCTGCAGGTGGTAACCGTGCACGGCGTCGACATCGCGGTGACGATCTGTGAGGACCTCTGGCAGGAGGGCGGGCCGGTCCGCGCGGCGCGGGCCGCCGGTGCCGGGCTGCTGCTGACCGTCAACGCCTCGCCGTACGAGCTGGCCAAGGACGACGACCGCCTCAACCTCGTCACCCGCCGGGCCCGCGAGGCCATGTGCCCGCTCGCCTACGTCAACATGGTCGGCGGCCAGGACGAGCTGGTCTTCGACGGGGACTCCCTCGTCGTCGACGAGACGGGCACGGTCCTCACCCGCGCGCCGCAGTTCACCGAGGGCCTGCTGACCGTCGACCTGGACCTCGCGACCACCACCCGGGGTGCCGACGAGTACGCCGGGATCCGGATCGAGCGCACGGTGGTGAGCGACACCCCGCTGCCCGGCTACGAGGCGAGCCCGTCCGGCGAGGCGCCGAGGCTGGACGAGGAGGCCGAGATCTACACGGCCATCGTCACCGGCCTGCGCGACTACATCCACAAGAACGGCTACGAGAGCGTCGTCCTCGGCCTGTCCGGCGGTATCGACTCCGCACTCGCGGCGACGATCGCCTGCGACGCCCTCGGCCCGGAGAACGTCTACGGGGTCTCCAACCCCAGCCGCTTCTCCAGCGAGCACTCTCGCGACGACGCCGCCGACCTCGCCGCCCGCACCGGCCTCAACTACCGCGTCATCCCGATCGAGCCGATGGTGTCCGCGTTCGCCGACAACATCGAGCTGACCGGGATCGCGCAGGAGAACCTCCAGGCCCGCATCCGCGGCATGATCTGGATGGGGATCGCCAACGAGGAGGGCCACCTGACCATCGCCACCGGCAACAAGAGCGAGCTGGCGGTGGGCTACTCCACGATGTACGGCGACGCGGTGGGCGCGTTCGCGCCGCTGAAGGACGTGCCGAAAACCCGTGTCTGGGCACTCGCCCGCTGGCGCAACCAGGCGGCCGTCGACCTCGGTGAGACCCCGCCGATCCCGGAGAACTCCATCACCAAGGAGCCCTCGGCCGAGCTGCGCCCGGGCCAGCGCGACGCCGACTCCCTGCCGCCGTACGACCTGCTCGACCAGATCCTGGAGGACTACGTCGAGGAGGACGCCGGCGCCGCCGACATCGTGGCCGCGGGCTTCGACCCCGACCTCGTCGAGCGCATCATCCGGATGGTGGACGCTGCGGAGTTCAAGCGCCGGCAGTACCCCCCGGGCCCGAAGATCACGTTCAAGGCGTTCGGCCGCGACCGGCGACTGCCGATCACCAACGGCTGGCGGGAGGCGGTCGTCGCGGGCCACCATCCGCAGGCGCCCGAACGCACCGCTCCGCCCGGCGAGGGTCCGCGGACGTAGGTCGTGTCGACCCGGGACGTCACCGAGGTCCGCGGTCCCGGCACCCGCGGCGGCTCATCCGCATCGGGCGGTGAGGTCCGCTCGGTGGGCCTGGTGCTCGGCAGCGCGGTGTCGCTGCAGGTGGGCGCGGCGTTCGCGGTGGTCCTGCTCGGGCGGGTCGGCCCGGTCGGTGCGGTCACGCTGCGGATGGTCCTCGCTGCCGCCATCGTCTGGGCGCTGGTACGGCCCCGGCTGCGGCACTTCGCCCGGCGCGACCTGCTCGTCGGCGTCGCGTTCGGCGTGGTCCTGGTGCTGATGAACACCTGCTTCTACTCGGCGGTGGCCCGGCTGCCGCTCGGGGCAGCGGTGACCATCGAGTTCCTCGGCCCGCTCGGCCTGGCGGTGGCGACGTCGCGGCGGATGCGGGACCTGATCTGGGTCGGGCTGGCCGGCGCCGGGGTGTTCCTGCTGGGCGAGACCGGGTTCGAGCCGCTGGACCCGACAGGTGTCGCGTTCGCGCTCGGCGCGGGAGTGTGCTGGGCGGGCTACATCCTGCTCGGCGCACAGGCCGGCCGGCGCCTCGGCGGTACGAACGCCCTGGCGGTTGCCCTCGCCGTCGCCAGCGCCGCGATCGTGCCGGCGGCCGCGATCACCTCCGGTCCCGATCTCGTGCGGCCGGGTACGCTCCTGCTCGGGCTCGGAGTCGCCGTCCTGTCCTCGGCGCTGCCGTACTCCCTGGAGCTGGCCGCGCTGCGCCGGATCCCGCCGAGGACGTTCGGGGTACTGATGAGCCTGGAGCCGGTGGTGGCAGCACTTGTCGGCTTCGTCGTCCTGCGGCAGCGGCTCACCGGCTGGCAGTTCCTCGCGATCGCCCTGGTGGTCCTCGCCAGCGTCGGCGTCACCCGGGCCGGGCCGGCGTCGGCGGCGACCAGCACCGCCGAACCCGTTCCGAACGTGTCCAGCCCAGCCCCGAGGAGGTCGAAGCCGTGACGGAGGTACCGGAGTGCGCGGCCGTGCGCGTGGTGTGCCCACGCTGCGCGGGCACGGGCGTGGTCATGGCCGAACGCTCGGCGGTCGAGCTGCACGGCGACCGGACCGGGAGCGGGCTGGTCCGCCGGCCCTGCGGCACCTGCGACGGCGAACTCTGGCTGCCCGGCGTGGCGGGCTTCGCCTGAGCGCCTTCATCGCTCGCTCCGCAGCCTGAGGATGTACGCCGCGGTCAGCGCGACGACCCGGTCCTCGTCGTCTGACAGCTCCGCCAGGGCACGTGCGGCCGCCTCCCCCGGAATCTCCGCGAGCGCCTGCGTCAGCCGCTGACGGGCCGGCGAACCGGCGCCACTCCGGGCGAGGCGGTCGGCGAGCCGGGCGACGATCGGCTCGGCCCGCGCCGGATCACTCGCCAGCGCGCTCAGCGCATCGGCCGCGCCGACGTCGTTCACCTCCTCGACGATCATGTCGACGAGCGTCGGGACCGCGTCGGCCACTCCGCGAGCCCCGAGCGCCAGGGCCGCGCTCCGGCGGACCACGAGGTCGGCGTCGGTGAGCGCGTCTCTCAGCAGTGCGGTCGCCTCGGCGTTCGGGAGCTCGGTGATGGAGTCGACCGCCCGCTTTCGCACCTCCGCTGCCGGTGAACGGAGGCCCTCGGCCAGCAGCGCCAGCCCCCGGTCGGCCCCGCCCTCGCCGGACCGGGCGAGCGCCCATCGAAGGGCCCCGGCGACGATCGGGTCGGACTCGCTCAGCGTGGCCTCGACGAGGGCCTCCACCGGCACCGGAACCTCTCCGGCCGAGGACAGCGCCGCGCGCTGCCGCTTCCCGGCGCTGTCGGATCCCAGCCCCTGCAGGAGTGCGACGATGTGGAGTACGTCCTCCCAGTCGGCGGGGTCCGTGGCGCCGATCCGCCGGAGCCGCGTGAGCAGCTCCATCTCGGCGGCGATGCGTTCCCGCGTACGGCGGACGAGGTCGTCGACCAGCTCGCCCGGCCGGAAGCCGGGATCGTCCAGTGCCCGGCCGACCTCGCGCAGCGACAGTCCCAGCGAGCGCAAGATCTCGACATGGAGGATTCGCCGGATGTCCTCCCAGGAGTACTCCCGGTAGCCGGCATCGGTCCGGCCCGTCGGCCGCACCAGGCCGCGCGACTCGTAGTGCCGGAGCATGCGGGCGCTGACCCCCGATCGCCGGGCCACGTCACCGATCAACACCGCTGCCACCCTCCTGGCCGCCACTGCCCGTGGCTGTCGACTCCCCTGGCCCGCTGCTCCGGGCCGTCACTCCCCCTGGCCGTCACATCCCCCCTGGCCGTCACATCCCCCTTGGCCGTCACGTCCCCCTTGGTCCTCACGTCCCCCTTGGTCGTCACGTCCCCCTTGGCCGTCACATCCCCTGGCCGGCACTCTCGGTCCTCAGCCTTCCTCGCCGGCCGTGCCCAGGACCGCGACGCGCTTGGCCTCCTCGATCGCGAGCTCGAATCCGGCGTCCGGGTCGCACCACAGCCGCTCCGTGGCGATCGCGTGCTGCCGCACCCTGGCGTCCGAGGCCGTCATGGCGGCCCGCAGGGTCGGCATCATCCCCTCACCGAGCGCGATCAACGCCCGGCTGAGGCTCAGCTGCGTCTCCCGGTCCCCGCGCCCGAGCCGGGTCGCCAGCACCGTGGCCAGGTCGGCCTCCTCGCCCTCGGGGACGAGCGCGACCGCAGCCCTCCAGGCCGCGCGCGCCACCTCGTCGTCGGCGTCGGTCAGCAGACCCCGGGTGATCGCGGGCCATGCCCGGCGGTCCCCGATCTTGGACAGCGTGTGCAGTGCCTGGCTTCGTGCCTGCGGGCCCTCGGAACGGAGTTCGGCCACGAGCTTCGGCACCGTGAGCGACGGCGCGTGGCGGGTGAGCGCCCAGGTGAGCATCTCGCGTACGAGGAACTCGGGCTCGACCCCGCACCGCTGGACCAGCGTGTCGACGAAGCAAGGGTCCGGGTTCGTGCCCACGGCCAGCGCCGCCTGCACCCGCACCGACGGGCCGGGGTGGGCCAGCGCCCGGAAGGCCCGCATCGCGTACGTGTCCTGTTCCGGCTGCCGTTGGAGTGGTTGCTCCTGCTGGTTGGACTCCTGCGCGGTCTCCTGCGGCATGGTCATCGGGACCACCTCCCCGCCACAGTGAAGACGTTGTCACTGTGTCAGGGTCAAGCGAGATTTCCACCGGCCGAGCCGGCCGTCGACCAGCCGCCGTTGCAGCGCCGTCTCACGAGCCTGGAAGGGGACGGACGGCACACGGCAGGACACCGGTTCCGCCCTCGAAGCGAACAGCCTGGAACTCCGGCCCGCGGCCGACCTCGACGAAGCCGAACGCCGCGTGCAACGCGAGGGAGGCCCGGTTGGCGGCGTTCGCGAAGTACCAGGCCCGCTCCGCGCGTGCCCAGATCCAGTCCAGCCGGGCCCGGGTGAGGGCAGCTGCCACGCCCGGCGGCGCCACCGGGGGCGTGACGGTCAGGATCCGGAAATCGGCTCTGGGCCGTCGGCTCGGTGTCGGGTCGTACGCGGCGACGAACGACACGGCGATCTCCTCGCGCCGAACGGAGTCCCACGGGGCGGGCGCGACGGTCGGTGAAAGGACGGGGCGGGACGCCCCCGCCGGGCCCGGGTGGGTACGCGGACCACGGTCGCGAGGTCGTCCCGCCCGGTCCGTACGAGCGCTTCCGCCCCCCGGGGGTGCGGTCAGGACCAGCGGTCCCGCAGCTTCGGCAGCACGTCCCGGGTGAACAGCTCGAGGAACCGCCGCTGGTCGTTGCCGGGCCCGTGGAAGACGAGCTCGGTGAAGCCGAGGTCGACGTACGGCGCGACCCGCTCGACCACCTCGTCGGCGTCGTCGGTGACGATGAACCGCTTCGTCGCAATCAGTGGGTCCTCGTCGGCGAGGCGTTCCAGCTCCAGCGGGTCGTCCACGCCCTGCTTCTGCTCCGAGCTCAGCCCCAGCGCCGCCCACCAGGTGCAGGCCTCCTTCGCGGCCTGCAGGTCGGTGTCGTACGACACCTTGATCTCGATCTGGTGCGGGAACTTGCCCGGGTCGCGCCCGGCGGCCTTGGCCGACTCGGCCACCTGACCGAGGACGTTCTCGTACAGCTCCGGTGGCTTGCCGCTGGTGGCGATCACACCGTCACCGACGCGGCCGGCGAGCTTGCCGGCCAGCGGGCCGCCCGCGGCGACGTAGATGGGCAGCGGCACGTCGGGGCGTTCGTACACCGTCGCCTTGTGGGTCCTGTAGTACTCACCCTCGAACGTCACGCGGTCCTCGGTCCACAGCTTCCGGATCAGCGTCACCGCCTCCGCCAGCCGGGCCCGCCGCTCCTTGCCACCCGGCCACGGCGTGCCGGTGGCGGGTACCTCGTTCATCGCCTCGCCGGTGCCCACGCCGAGGAAGACCCGGCCGGGCGCGAACTGGTCGATCGTCCCGAATCCCTGGGCGACCACGGAGGGGTGGTAGCGCAGGATCGGGGTGAGCACGCTGGTCCCCATCTCGATGCGTTCGGAGGCATGGGCGAGGGCGCCGAGCCAGCTGAACACCAGCGGTGCGTGCCCTCCGTGATGACGCCAGGGCTGGAAGTGGTCGGAGACCGCCACGATGTCCAGGCCGAGTCGCTCGGCCAGCAGCGCGTAGTCGAGTAGTTCCCGGGTGCCGAACTGCTCCGCCGACGCCTTGTAGCCGTATTTCACTGCGCTCCCCTTCCGCCGTTCACGGTCGTCTGCCGCGGTCACAGTGCGCCATGGCGTTCACTGACCGCGTGATACCCCTTCGCCAGTCTGGCACGCTTGAGCCAATGGACCTTCAGCAGGCGAGAGTGCTTCGCGACCTTCTGGCCGACACCCGGTGGTGGGACCGCACCCGGGCGTTCGGCGCCGCGTTGCGCACGTCGACGAAGAGCCCCGGCGGCCTGCTCCTCGTCGGCCCGCCCGCCGCCGAGCCGTGGCATCTCACCGCGCACCTGGACGACGAGGCGAGGTACGCCCAGGTTCCCGAACTCTCGCCCACCCTTGTGCGCTGGAGTCCCCCGCCGAACGCGCCGCGGCACCTGTCGGTCGGACTGGACCGGCTGGCCGCCGCGCGACGCGGTGAGTCGCTGCTGGTGGTGGCCGAGGCCGCACCCGAGTCCCTGCTCGAACGCGTCCAGGACGTACGCCGCGCGGGGGCCACCGTCTTCGCCCTCGACACCGGCCGGACCGAACTCGCGGGCCTCGCCCACGAAATCCTTTCCGTGGACTCGACTATTACCGACACAGGGCCTGTGGACGAAGGGACGTTCGGCTTTTCGCTGCCCGACGAGGGCGGTGACGCCAATTCCGAATCCGCGTGGAAATCCCCGATCGGATCGCCGGTCTCCTTCGACAGTGCGCAGCATCTGCTCAGCATCGCCGCCGCCGAATCCGCAGCCGGCACGCGTGGTTCGGCCGGCTCCCGCAGCGCCGGCGCGGGTAGTACGGACGGCAGGGGAATGCGCTCTCGCCTGGCCAGACTCCTCGAACTGATCTCCGGACCGAGTTCCTGAACGCACTTCACCGCACGCCGGCACACCATCGGATGACCGGCGTAGCAGGAAGAAGAATCCTGGGCGCCAGGAGAAATACAGCAAAGCTCTGTCGGGCAGAAACCGTTAATCCTCAAGAAAGCACGAGTACGGGGCCGCTCGTCAAGAGATTGCTGTGTCTCTCGTGGTTTGGGAAGCCGCCGAATGTTGCAGATCCCCTCCAGATGGCGGGGTCACGTCCTTGCCATAGCAACGGTCCGGTCAACACCGGATGTCCCCTCAGAGGGAGGCAGTGCGGTGCCCACCACAGCGACATCAGCGAGAAAGACAGCGGCCCGGTCCATCGCGAAGCGGACCACGGCTGCCAAGCGGACCGCCTCGACGGTCGCGCGCAAGGTCACCAAGCGGGTCACGGGGAAGTCGACCTCGCCGGCGGTCAAGCGCACGACCGCGAAGCGGACCACCGCCACGCGGACCACCGCGGCCCGCAAGACCACGGCGAGGAAGTCGCCGGCCAAGCGCACGACCGCGAAGCGGACCACCGCCAAGCGGACGACGGCGAAGCGCGCACCGGCCAAGCGGGCCGCAGCGAAGCGGACCGCGGCGAAGAAGTCCACCGCCAAGCGCGCCACGGCCAAGCGGACGACGGCGAAGAAGACCGCGGCCCGCAAGACCACGGCCAAGAAGACGGCAGCGCGCAAGACCACCGCCAAGAAGGCCACCGCCAAGATGACCACTGCCAAACGCGCCACCGCCAAGCGCGCGACGGCCAAGCGCACCACCGCCAAGAAGACCGCGGCGAAGCGCACCACGAAGAAGGCCGCCGCCAAGCGCGCACCGGCGAAGAAGTCGACGGCGAAGCGGGCTCCCACGAAGAAGTCGACCGCCAAGCGCGCACCGGCGAAGAAGGCCGCCGCCAAGCGGACCACGGCCAAGCGGACCACCGCGAAGCGCACCACGGCCCGGCGGACCACCACCGGGACCCGCGGGATGGCGACTCGCGGACGCACCCGGGCGGCGTCGATGGACACTGCCATGCCCATCGACATGCCCGTCGACACCGACACCATGATGCCGATGGTGCGGCCGGCGAGCTCGCCCCGCTCGACGCGTCGAGGCTGAATCCGCTGCCTGGGTGTGGAGGCGTGACTGCTGGCACGCCACCACACCCATCGGCGCGGACACGGCTCGCGCCGATAAGGCCCGGTCAGCCCGAGTCGGTCCGGGTCAGCCCGGAATCAGCCGAACCGGCGGAAATCGCGGAACCTCCGGAACCAGTGAATCCGCGGGATCCGCACGCTCAGCGTCCGGTGGCGGTCACTTGTCCTCGTCGTCGTCGGACCAGTTGGGATCGTGGTCCCAGGACTCGTTGCGCTCGGCGACCTTGTCCAGCGCCCGCTCCGCCTCGGCCCGCGAGGAGTAGGGGCCGAGCCGGTCGGCGGCCTTGCACCCCTCCTTGGGCTCGACGGTGTGGTGCCGCAGGCAAAAGAACCATTCCGGCTGCTCGGTGCTCATGACCCGAAGCTTTCCCCAGCCGGGCGGCCCCGGCAACTCCTGACGGTGCGTACCCCGAGGCGTCGTAGACTCCGGGAATCATGGGCACTCTCGCACCGGCCACCATCTCACCGCGTCGTTCCGTACCCCGCACCATCGAACGCCCGGAGTACGTCGACCGGCGCGGTCCGAGTCCGTTCACCGGCTCGGAGGTCAAGGACGCCGACACCATCGCCCGGATGCGGGTCGCCTGCCGGCTCGCCGCCCAGGCGTTGCAGGAGGTGGGCCGGCACGCGAAGCCGGGCGTCACCACCGACGAACTCGACCAGATCGGCCACGACTTCCTGTGCGCGGCCGGCGCCTACCCCTCCACGCTCGGATACCGCGGTTTCCCCAAGTCGCTGTGCACCTCGGTCAACGAGGTGATCTGCCACGGCATCCCGGACTCCCGTCCGCTGCAGGACGGTGATCTGGTCAACGTCGACATCACCGCGTTCCTCGACGGCGTGCACGGAGACACCAACGCGACGTTCCTCGTCGGCGACGTGGACGAGGACAGCCGACTGCTGGTCGAACGCACCCACGAGTCGATGATGCGCGGCATCAAGGCGGTCCGCCCCGGTCGCCAGGTCAACGTCATCGGCCGGGTGATCGCGTCGTACGCCAGGAGGTTCGGCTACGGCGTGGTGGAGGAGTTCACCGGCCACGGCATCGGCACGGCGTTCCACTCCGGGCTGATCATCCCCCACTACGACGAGCCGCGGTTCGACACCGTGATCGAGGCCGGGATGACCTTCACCATCGAGCCGATGCTCACTCTCGGCACGCACGAGTGGGACATGTGGGACGACGGGTGGACGGTCGTCACCAAGGACCACCGGCGGTCGGCGCAGTTCGAGCACACCGTGCTGGTGACCGAGCAGGGCGCCGAGATCCTCACCCTTCCGGACGCCCCGGCGTCCTGACCGCTGCCCGGACGGGCGGGTCAGCCCGGCGGGCCGGTCCGGGTCCACAGGCTGACCCGCAGGCCGGGTACGTCCACGGTCCGCAGGTGCCGCAGGCCGGTGACCCCGGGCGGGTCGCCGTGCTGCCAGTCCGGCTGCACCACCCACACCCGGCGTAGGCCGTCGGGCAGGCCCCCGTCCAGCCAGCGCGGTACGCAGCGCGCGTGACGCAGGTAGTACGGCAGCGTCTGCACGGTGGATACCGTCCGCTGCACACCGTCTCCCGGACGGCAGCCGGCCGCGACCACCCCGGCGGCGGACCGGATGTCGGGCCCGTGGCCGGTGACGCCGCGTACCTGCGCGAGCGAGGACCACGCCACCGCGACGGCGAGGGCGACGGCCACGGTGACACCCGCGCCCGTCACGGCCGTCGCCTTTGTCGACGTCGGTGCCGTCGTGCGCGACCCGCCGGGGACGGCGAACGCGGACGAGGCCAGGAGCGCCAGGGCGGGTGCGCACACCAGCAGGTAGCGCGGAAGGAACACCGGCGTGAGGAGGCCGAGCCCGGCCAGTACGAGTGGCGGGCCGACCAGCCAGCACGCCGGCGCGGCCAGCAGCCGGCCCTGTTCGGTGCGGGACGTGCCGCGCGCCGCCCTCAGCGCGCCGATCGCCGCGAGTGCGCCGAGCAGGAGGAGGTACGGGCCGCTGCCGGCCAACGCCACGAAGGTGTCCACGAGTACGGACCGGCTGGTGGGCGGGATCCAGGAGACGGTCGCCCGCTCGCCGAACGCCGCGACCGCGACCAGGGCGGGCAGCACCAGTCCGGCGCCGGTGGCGAGCAGGTACGCCCGCCACGGAGGCCCGCTCCGCTGCCGACCGGCTTCTGGCCGGGCTGATTCCTGGTCCTGGCGAGTTCGCCCGTACGCCGCGCGCAGCAGCAGGGGGTGTGCGACCAGCACCACCAGCGCGACCACATGGACAACGCCGAGGGTGGCGACAGCGACCGTGTACGCGATCCACCAACGCCGCGCCGACCGCTCCGACCGGGCGGACCGCGGCAGGGCAGACGACACCGGCCCCTGGCACGCACCCGCTCGGGTACACGATTCGGCGGCCTGCCAGAGGCACCATGCGGCGGCCACCGCAAACAGGACGGCAAGCGCGTAGGGCCGTGCCTCCTGGGCGTACCGCGACGCCATCGGGGAGACGGCCGGCAACAGGCCCGCGGCGACCCCGGCGCCGCTCCCCCACCACCGCCGTCCGAGATCGGCCAGCACTCCGACGGTGGCCGCCATCGCGATCGCCGACGGAAACCGCAACCAGGCCTCGCCGTCGCCGAACGAGGTCCAGCCGTGCATGAAGAGGTAGTAGGCGCCCAGCCCGGCGTCCCGCCCGGCGAGGAACCCGAGCAGTCCGGACAGCGACCGGCCGGACTCACCGGCGGTTGCGGCCTCGTCCAGCCACAGCGCCGGGGTGCCGATCCGGAACAGGTACAGCAGGAGCGCACCGAGGGCGGGAAGCGCCGCCACCGCCAACGCCGACCGGGTCGTCGCCGTGTCCGGACGCGACGATGCGGGCGGCGCGGGAAGCGTCCCAGCCGCCTCCCGCGTCACGCCCGCACCTCCACCGTCGTCATCCACCGGCCCTCATCGGCGGCGGTCGCGTCGGTGCCGCTAAAGCTCCGCCTCACCGCGCCGAAGCTCGGCGACGATCTGCTCGGCGTCGCGCTGGGTCATGTCCAGCCGCCGAATCCACCAGTCGCCCGCTCGCGCGTCCCAGATACCGTAGCCGTACTCGGTTTCTCGTACCTCGAATCGTTCGCTCACCAGCTGCCCTCCCCATACCCAGTACCCCCAGGGTATCGAACGAGTGTTCGAACGCAAGCCCCGATCCCACACCGGACCGCGACCACGCCCGGCCGGTGGCGGCGGTGAACCACGGCGAGCGGGCACGAGCCCATCGCACACCAGCCGTGGTGAACGACCCAGGGCGGCCCGGAGTCACCGGCCAGACGGTCACGCTCCGGACACGGTTGAACGGGCCGAGTCGGGATCAGGCGCGTTTCAGGCAGCTTGAGGCGGGTTCAGGCGGGCTCAGTCGTCTCGGCTGGTGCTGGAGTGCGCGACGACCAGGCGGGCGAGCTGCCGGGCCGCCGCCCGCGCCCGGTCGCCGTCGGCGGACTGGATGGCCATCACCGAGACGGTCGTCCCGTCGTCCAGGTCGAGCTGCACCCAGGGGTCGCCGCGGCGCAGGTTGACCCGCACCACCTGGGCCCACTCCAGCGTGTGCGTACGGGTGAGGTTGACGATGGTCACCCCGGCGTCGTCGGCGCGCAGTCGCATTCGCCCCAGGCGGTACAGGCCGAACAACAGCACCGCGAGGAACGCCAGCAGGGTGAGCGTCTGCGGCCAGCTGAACTTCGCGCGGATCTCGGCCGGGAACGCGATCCACAGGCCCGCCGCGGCGGCCGTCAGCAGGACTCCCATCGCCACGGCGACGACCAGGGCGAGCTGGGAACGCCAGGTGTGCGGCAGGGGTGGGACCACCGGCCCGTCGCCGCCGCGGTCACCAGCACCACCGCGGTCGTCACGGTCGCCGGAATGGTCCCCGGCATCGCCCGGATCGGGCCGGGGTACGGACATCGAATGCACCGATCCGCTCACAGTCGGCAGGCGTGGATGCTGGTGACCAGGATCGCACGCGCACCGGCGTTCCACAGCTCGTCCATCAACCGCTGGGCGTCCGCCCGCGGCACCATCACCCGCACCGCGACCCAGCCGGACCGATGCAGCGGGGAGACCGTCGGCCCCTCCAGCCCCGGCGCGATCCGGGACGCCTCGTCCACCCGGTCCGCGGCGATGTCGTAGTCCATCAGGACGTAGTCGCGGGCGACCAGCACACCCTGCAGCCTGCGCAGCATCAGCTCGAACCCCTCCGGGTCGGCCGTGCCGTTGCGGCGGATCAGCACACCTTCCGAACGCAGGATCGGGTCGCCGAACAGCTCCAGCCCGGCTTGGCGGAGCGTGGCGCCCGTCTCCACGACGTCGGCGATGACGTCGGCGACGCCGAGCTGGATCGCGGTCTCCACCGCGCCGTCGAGGTGGGTCACATGAGCGGTGACGCCGTTGTCGGCGAGGTAGCTCCGGATCAGCCCGGCGTACGACGTGGCGATGCGCAGGCCCTGCAGGTCGTGCACGGACTTCGCGGTCCCCGGCCGGGCGGCCAGCCGGAACGTCGACCGGGCGAAGCCGAGGGTGAGCACCTCGTCGGCGGGCGCGCCGGAGTCCAGCAGCATGTCCCGGCCGGTGATGCCGACGTCGAGGGTGCCCTCGCCGACGTAGACCGCGATGTCGCGGGGACGCAGGTAATAGAACTCGATCTGGTTGTCGGGGTCGATCAGCACCAGCTCACGGGCGCTGCCGCGCTGGCGGTAGCCGGCCTCGCGCAGCATCTGGGCGGCGGGCTCGGCCAGCTGACCCTTGTTCGGAATGGCCACACGCAACATGTCGGACGCTCTTTCCTCAAGCCTGGAAGGAAACCCGGACGGGCCCGGGAAGTCCTGGCGGTACTCGGTCGCCGGAGAGGGGTGAGGGCCGCTCACCCCTACAGATGCTTGTAGACGTCCTCGAGCTTCAGGTCGCAGGCGAGCATCAGCACCTGGGCGTGGTAGAGCAGCTGGGAGATCTCCTCCGCGGCGCGCTCACGACCCTCGTGCTCGGCGGCCATCCAGGACTCCGCCGCCTCCTCGACGAGCTTCTTGCCGATGGCATGAACGCCCGCGTCCAGCGCCGCGACCGTGCCCGAACCCTCCGGGCGGGTGGCGGCCTTCGCGGCCAGCTCGGCAAACAACTCGTCGAACGTCTTCATCCGAGTGGGTCCCTGGGATTCGGGGTGCGTACGGGCGTACGTGGACGCGCCCCAGCCTATGGGTGACCCAAATCTCGCCACTGGCCGCCCTCTCCACGGGTGCGGTGACCCAAATCTCGCCACTGGCCGCCCTCACCACAGGTGCGGTGCCGAGATCCCGGGTGTGGATCAGGCCAGGCCGCGGCGCACCGCGTACAGCGCCGCCTGGGTCCGGTCGGCCAGGCCCAGCTTGGCCAGGATGGACGAGACGTGCGTCTTCACGGTCTTCTCCGACAGCACCAGCGCCCGGGCGATCTCCCGGTTGGACCGGCCATGGGCGATCTCGACCAGTACCTCACGTTCGCGTTCGGTGAGGCCGCCTCCGGCGCGTTCGGCCGGCTCGTCCCCACGCAGCAGCGCCTCGGCCACCTCGGGTTCGAGGAGGACCTGGCCCGCGTGCACGGCCCGGATGGCCTGCGCGAGCGCCTCGGGGTCGACGTCCTTGAAGAGGTAGCCCGCCGCGCCGGCCCGCAGTGCCGGGACCACGGTGGCGGGTTCGGTGAACGAGGTGAGAACGAGAACGCGCACCGTGCTCCCCCGGTCACGCAGCATGCGCAGTGCCGACACCCCGTCCACCCCCGGCAACTGCAGGTCGAGCAGCATCAGGTCCGGTCGCAGCGTCTCGGTCAACTCCACCGCCGTGCCGCCGTCACCGGCCTCGCCGACCACCTCGATG
Organism: Actinopolymorpha sp. NPDC004070; assembly: GCF_040610475.1. NCBI lineage: Bacteria > Bacillati > Actinomycetota > Actinomycetes > Propionibacteriales > Actinopolymorphaceae > Actinopolymorpha > Actinopolymorpha sp. NPDC004070. The sequence goes on from NZ_JBEXMJ010000004.1 coordinate 354,806, forward strand.
TCGTCCTGGATGTCGAGGAACGTCCGCAGTCCGTGGCGTACGACCTGGTGGTCGTCGACGACGAGCACACGGATCGGCCCGGCGGTGCCGGCGGCCTCCACGGCACCTCGTGCGGCATTCCCCGCGGCCCTGCCGGGCGCGCTCCCGGGGGCACTCCCAGGGGCACTGTCACTCATGCGGCACCTCCAGCCGAAGTGTGGTTCCCGCGCCGGGACGGGAGTCGACCCGGAGCCGCCCGCCCGCCTGCCGGGCGCGTTCGTGCATCGACGCGAGCCCCAGATGGTGGCCGCCGTCGCGGGCCGGGTCGCCGTCGAACCCCTTGCCGTCGTCGGCCACCACGAGCACCACCTCGTGGTCTGACGTACTGAGGTCGACGTCGACCCTGCCCGGCTCGGCGTGCCGCAGCGCGTTGTGCAACGCCTCCTGGGCCACCCGGAACACCACGTCCTCGACCTCGCCGGGCAGCTCGCAGCGGCCGTCGCAGTCGGAGGTGAAGCGGACCCGGACCGGATGGGCCCGGGAGATCACCGCGACATGCTTGCGCAGCGCCGGCACCAGGCCGTCCTCGCGCACCGCCGGCGGGCGTAGCTCGGTCACCACGGCGCGCAACTCGTCCAGCGCGGACCCGGCGAGCTCCTTCACCCGGGCGAACTGTTCATGTGCACGGTCGCGATCGCCCTTCACCGTAAGGGCTTCCGCGGCCCCCACGGTCAGGCGCAGGCTGAACAGCTTCTGCGCCACCGCGTCGTGGAGGTCGCGGGCGATCCGGGCGCGCTCGGCCACCAGGGTGAGTTCGCGGTCGCGTTCGAACATCCGGGCGCGGGTGAGCGCGATCGCGGCGTGCGCGGCGAGGATGCCGAGCAGGCGTTCGTCCTCGTCGCCGAACACCGGCGCGTCCGGACCGTTGGCGACGTAGATCGCGCCCATGATCTCGCCCCGGTCGACGATGGGGACGCCGAGAAAGCCCCGCATCGGCGGGTGGGCGGCGGGCCAGCCGGAGAACCGCGGGTCCGCCTGCACGTCCTCGGCGCGGTAGGGCCGGGCCTGCGCCATCATCACGCTCAGCAGGCCGTGCGCGCGCGGGAGCGGGCCGATCGCCTGCCACTGCTCGGGGCTGATCCCGCTGGCGTAGAACTCCGCGAACCGGCCGCGTTCGTCCGGCAGCCCCAGGGCGGCGTACTCCGACCGCACCAGCGAGCGCGCCGACTCCACGATCATCTGCAGCACCTCGCGGGTGGCGGTCTGCTCGGTGATCGCGAGCAGCGCACGCGACAGTGCCTCGAGATCGTCCCGGCGGCTGGCGTCGCGGGGCCGGCCCGGGTCCGCGGCGTGATCGGAGCTGGACACGTTCCGAACGCTACCCGCCGCCGGGGCCCCCGGGACCGGCCGCGCCGCCCCGCCGCTGGTCCTAGGCCCATCGACCGAGGCCGGTCCGATCCGCGGCCCGATGGCCGGGACCGCCCGCGCTCCTAGCGTCGGGACCAGCAGCACCTCGAAGCCCGCGGTTCCCGACGGCGCGGAGCCGCCCCTCGAACCTCTCCGATCCGGAGGTACGCCATGCCTGTCGCCCTTGTCACCGGAGCCTCCCGCGGCCTCGGGCTCGCCCTCGCCGGCGGGCTCGCCGACCGCGGCTGGTCCCTCGTCGTCGACGCCCGCCACGACGCCGCACTGCGCGACGCGGTGGCCGAGCTGACCAGCCGGGCCGGGCCCGGCGCCCGGGTCGAGGCCCGGGCCGGCTCGGTCGGCGACGCCGCACACCGCGCCGAACTGGTGGCGGCCGCCCGTGACCTCGGCGGCCTCGACCTGCTGGTCAACAACGCCGGCCTGCTCGGCCCCAGCCCGCTGCCGCCGCTGGCGTCGCTCGGCGCCCCGGCGTACCGGGAGGTCCTGGAGATCGGCGTCGTCGCCCCGCTGGCGCTGACCCAGCTGGCGCTGCCGCTGCTGCGGGAGCGGTCCGGCGCTGTGGCGAACGTCACCAGCGACGCGGCCGTGGAGGCCTACCCCGGCTGGGGTGGCTACGGCTCGGCCAAGGCCGCGCTGGAGCACTGGTCCCGCGTCCTCGCGGTCGAGCTCGCCGAGGCCGGCGACGACGTACGGGTGTGGTGGGTCGACCCGGGCGACCTGCGCACCCAGATGCACCAGGACGCCTTCCCCGGCGAGGACATCTCCGACCGCCCGCTGCCCGACACCGTGGTGCCGGCGTTCGTCCGGCTGGTCAGTGAGCGCCCCGCAAACGGCCGCTACCGTGCCGCCGACCTGCTCAGCGAGGTGGCCGCATGAGCTCCGGTACGAAGACAGCCAGTACGAAGACAGCCAGTACGAAGACAGCCAGTACGAAGACAGCCGCCGTCCAGCCGGACCGGACCTCGCCGGGCGTTCTCCCCACGCCCAGGATCGACTTCGTTCTGCCGCCCGAGCTCGAGGCGCACGAGCCGCCGGAGGCCCGCGGACTGACCCGGGACGGCGTACGGCTGCTGCTCGGCCGGGGCGACGGGTCCGGCGACGGGCCGGCGAACGAGGTCGCCCACCACCGGTTCGTCGACCTGCCGCAGCTGCTCGAACCCGGCGACGTGGTGGTGGTGAACCGGTCCGGGACCCGGCCCGCCGCCGTGGACCTGCCCCCGGGAGCCGACGGCACCGAGCAGGCCGAGCGGCGCAGCGTGCACTTCTCCACCCTGGCCGCCGATGGTTCGTGGCTGGTCGAGCTCCGCCGCGGTGACGGCCCCGACCCAGGCGGCCGTCCCGGCCGGCGGATCGACCTGCCCGGCGGCGCGGCGCTGGTGCTGCGCGAGCGGCACCGGTCCGGCCGGCTCTGGCACGCCGTACCGGCCCTCCCGTCCACCGTCCCCGACGTACCGGCGTATCTCGCCCGGCACGGCCGGCCGATCCGGTACGGGTACGTGGGCCGTGACTGGCCGCTGCACGCCTACCAGACGGCGTTCGCCACCACGCCCGGAAGTGCGGAGATGCCCAGTGCCGGCAGGCCGTTCACCCCGGAGGTGGTGACCGAGCTGGTGGCCCGCGGCGTCCTGGTGGTGCCGATCACCCTGCATACCGGCGTGGCCTCGGCGGAGTTCCACGAACCGCCGTACGCGGAGTGGTTCGAGGTCCCGGCGGCGACCGCCGCCGTGGTGAACGACGCCAACGAGCGCGGCGCCCGGGTGGTGGCGGTCGGTACGACGGTGGTGCGCGCGTTGGAGTCCGCCGCCCAGGGACCATGGGTGCGCGCCGCCTCCGGCTGGACCGAGCTCGTGGTCACCGCCGAGCGCGGCGTCGCGGTGGTGTCGGGGCTGCTCACCGGTTTCCACGAGCCGAAGGCGTCCCACCTGCTGATGCTGGAGGCGATCGCCGGGCCCGATCTCGTACGCCGCTGCTACGCGGCCGCGGTGGAGAACGGCTACCTGTGGCACGAGTTCGGCGACGTCAACCTGCTGTTGCCCTGAGCAGCGCCCCGGTCGGCGTACTCGCGGCCCGCGGCCGGCCGTCCAGGACCGGACCCCGGACCCGCCGATCGGGGCGAGTCGGCCTAGGTTCGAACACGTGAGCGTACTGACCCCGAACTCGACGGTCCTGTTCATCGGCGACAGCGTCACCGACGCCGGCCGGGACCGTTCCGACCCGAACGACCTCGGCGCCGGATACCCCCGGCTGGTCGCCGACACCTACTTCCGGACCCGGCCCGGCGACGGCGTGCGGTTCCTGAACCGCGGCATCAGCGGCAACCGGGTCCGCGACCTGCGCGCCCGGTGGCAGGAGGACTGCCTGGATCTCACTCCCGACGTGGTGTCGATCCTGGTCGGGATCAACGACACCTGGCGCCGCTACGACAGCGGTGACGCCACGTCGGCGGACGACTTCGCCCGCGACTACGACCACATCCTTGCCCGGACGACCGACGCGCTGCCCGCCCGGCTGGTGCTGGTGGAGCCGTTCGTGCTGCCGGTGACGGCGGGCCAGCACGGCTGGCGGGAGGACCTGGACCCCAAGCTCGAGGTCGTCCGCCGACTGGCCGCGGAGTACGGCGCGACCCTGGTGCCGCTCGACGGACTACTGGCCAAGGCCGCCGCCGACCAGGACCCGGCCGAGCTGGCCGCCGACGGCGTACACCCCACCGACGCGGGGCACGCGCTGATCGCGAGGTTCTGGCTGGAGGCCACTACCGGATCGCCCGGCGAGGCCGCAGCCTCCTGAGAAGACGCCGGTGGGCGCCACGCGTCGTGCGTGGCGCCCACCTGAGCAGTGTGGAGCTGCGAGCTGGGGCGGTCAGGCACCCATCGCGTGGTAGCCGCCGTCGACGTGGATGATCTCGCCGGTCGTCTTCGGGAAGAAGTCCGACAACAGCCCGACGACCGCGCGCCCGGTGGGGCTACTGTCCGTCGGGTCCCAGCCGAGCGGAGCCCGCTCGCTCCAGACGTTCTCCACCTTCTCGATCCCGGGGATGCCGCCCGCGGCGATCGTCTTGGTGTAGCCCGCGGAGACGAGGTTGACCCGGATGCCCTTCGGCCCGAGGTCGCGGGCGAGGTAGCGGGCACAGGACTCCAGCCCGGCCTTCGCCACCCCCATCCAGTCGTACGCAGGCCAGGCCACCGTGGCGTCGAAGGTGAGGCCGACCACCGACGACCCCTCCTTCATCAGCGGCAGCGTGGCCATCGTGAGCGACTTCAGGGAGTACGCCGAGACCTGCATCGCCGTCGCGGCATCGGCCCAGCTGGTGTTCAGGAAGTTGCCACCGAGAGCGTCCTGCGGCGCGAACGCGATGGAGTGCACCACGCCGTCCAGCCCGTCGACGTGGGCGCGCAGCGCGTCGGCCAGCCCGGCCAGGTGGTCTTCGTTGGTGACGTCGAGTTCGAGTACCGCCGGCTCGACCGGCAGCCGCTTGGCGATTCGCCTGGTGATCGACAGCGCCCGGCCGAAGTTGGTGATGACCACCTGCGCGCCCTGCTCCTGCGCGACCTTCGCGACCGCGAAGCCGAGCGAGGAGTCCATGGTCACGCCCGCGACCAGGATGCGCTTGCCCTCGAGGATCCCGCCCATGTCTTAGTGCCCCATCCCTAGTCCGCCGTCCACCGGGATGACGGCCCCGGTGATGTATGCCGCCTCGTCGCTTGCCACCCAGCGGATCACCCGCGCCACTTCCTCGGTGCTGGTGTACCGGCCGAGCGGGATCTGCTTGAGGTACTGCTTTTGTAGCTCGTCGGAAAGCTCGGCCGTCAGGGCGGTTTCCACAAAACCGGGGGCCACGACATTGGCGGTGATTCCCCGCGACCCCAGCTCGCGGGCGATGGACCGGGCCATGCCGACCATGCCGGACTTGCTGGCCGCGTAGTTGACCTGGCCGGCGCCACCGAAGAGCCCGACCACCGAGGACACGAACACGATCCGGCCGCGGCGCTTCCGCAGCATGCCCTTGGCGGCCCGCCGGGCGAAGCGGAAGGCGCCGGTCAGGTTGGTCTCGATGACGCTGGACCAGTCCTCGTCGCTCATCCGCATCAGCAGGGTGTCGCGGGTGATGCCGGCGTTGGCCACCAGCACCTCGACCGGGCCCTGCTTCTCCTCGACCTCGGCGAACGCCGCCTCCACCGTGTCCGGCTCGGTCACGTCGCACTTCACCGCCAGGAAGCCCTCCGGGGGCTCCCCGCCGCGATAGGTGATCGCGACGTCGTCGCCGGCCTCGCGGAACGCCTGCGCGACAGCGAGCCCGATGCCGCGGTTCCCCCCTGTCACCAGCACGGATCGACCCACGTACGCCTCCCTGGTCAGCTGCCGTCTTCGATCCAGGCACGCTAGCAGCCCGGGTGTCGATCATCGGTCAGGCACGGTGGGCGCGGCCGTCCGGGCAGCAGTTCGCGGGAGAGACGGGACAATGGCCGTCATGACCTCCGTGCCTCCTCCGGACACCCGGCCTTCCCCCGACCCGCAGCCTCCGGCGGCGTCGGCCGCCGTGACGGCCCCGCAGCTCGAGCCTCTCGACCTCGAGGCGGCGGCCCGCTCGGTGCTTCCCGCGGAGGTGTACGACTACATCGCCACCGGCTCGGGCGTGGAGGAGACGCTGGCCGCCAACCTGGCCGCCTGGCGCGACCTGGCCCTCGCTCCCCGGGTACTCCGCGACGTGAGCAGCGTGGACACGTCCACGACAGTGCTGGGTACGCCGGTCAGCTCACCGGTCCAGGTCGCACCGACCGGCTACCAGCGGCTGGTGCATCCCGACGGCGAGCTGGGCATGGCCACCGGTGCCGCACACGCGGGCTCCCTGCTGGCGCTGTCCACCCGGGCCACCGCGACGTTCGACGAGCTCGCGGGCGCGGCCGGGCCGTGGTGGCTGCAGCTGTACGTGCTCCGCGACCGCGACCTCACCGCCGCCGTGGTCGAGCGGGCCGCGGCCGCCGGTGCCCGGGCGCTGGTGCTGACCGTCGACACGCCGTACGTCGCGAAGAAGGCGCGGTCCACGGCGTTCCCGCCCGCCGAGGTCTCGCCCGTGCTCGTCCCCGAGCTGCGTGCCCGCGCGGACGAGGGCGTGTGGCAGGACCCGGGTGTGACGTACGCCGACCTGGCCTGGCTGGCCGAGGTGTCGGGCCGGCTGCCGCTGGTGGTGAAGGGCGTGGTGCGCGGCGACGACGCCCGCGCCTGCGCCGACGCGGGCGCGGACGCGGTGTGGGTGTCCAACCACGGCGGCCGCCAGCTGGACGGCGCCGTACCCACCGCGCGTGCCCTGGCCGAGGTGCGGTCCGCCCTGCCCGACGAGGTGGAGGTGTACGTCGACGGCGGGATCCGCACCGGCCGCGACGTCGTCCGTGCGCTGGCCCTCGGCGCCACGGCGGCGTTCGTCGGGCGGCCCGCGGTGTGGGCGCTGGCCACCGGAGGTGCCGACGGAGTGCGCGACCTGCTGGTGGCGATGCGGGCCGACCTGGAGGAGACGCTGGCCCTGTGCGGATGCGCGTCCCTCGCCGACGTCACACCTGACCTGCTGCGCCCGGCTCACCCTCAGCGGTAGGCGCGGGACTGCAGGTCGTACAGCTCGGCGTACAACCCGCCGTGTTCCATCAGCTCGGCGTGGCTGCCCTGCTCCAGGACCCGCCCGCGGGACAGCACGACGATCAGGTCGGCCATGCGTACGGTCGAGAACCTGTGCGAGACCAGCAGCGTGACGGTGCCCTGGCGCGCCCCGCTGCGGGCGGCCGCAGCGAAGCGTTCGAACATCGCGTGCTCGGTCTGCGGGTCCAGCGCGGCGGTGGGTTCGTCGAACACCACCAGCAGCGGGTCGGTGCGCATCAGCCCACGCCCGAGCGCCAGCCGCTGCCACTGCCCGCCGGACAGGTCGACGCCGCCCTCCCAGGACTTGCCGAGCTGGGTGTCCAGGCCGTTCGGCAGCGCCGTCAGCACACCGCTCGCGCCCGCGCGCTCCAGCCCGGCCAGCACCGCCGCGTCGTCGTCGACCCGGCGCAGGTCCGCCACGCCGACCGCCTCCCGGGCGGCGAACTCGAACGCCACGTGGTCCTGGAACGCAGCACTCAGCCGGGACCGCCACTCCTCCACCGGGAAGTCGGCCAGCGGCGTGCCGTCCACCAGGATCGCCCCCTGGTCCGGGCGATAGAAGTCGCAGAGCATCTTCACCAGCGTGGTCTTCCCGGCGCCGTTCTCGCCGACGAGCGCGACGACCTTGCCGGCCGGCAACCGCAGCGACAGCCGGTCGAGCACCTTCCCGCCGGTGTCGGGGTAGCCGAACGACACGTCGCGCACCTCGATGCCGTCCCGCAGCCGGTTCGGCACCGTTGCCGGGTGCGCTGGGACGTACGCCTCGTTCTCCGCGTAGTCCTCCAGCCACAGCAGCCGCCGGCCGACCTTCAGCACCAGCATCAGGCTGGTGCCGTACGCGACGGCCGTGGACACGATCCAGGTCAGCTGCGCGGCCAGCCCGATGGCCAGCACCACGTCACCTGGGCCGGCCTGTCCCCGCACGGCGAGGAGCAGCACGAAGGCGATCGCGGCGACGTACGCCGCGGCGACGACCAGCGCGTCCACCGCGCCGAGCACGGCGCCCCTCCAGGTGGCGCGGTTGCGTTCGGCGACCACGCGACCGGCGACCTCGTTGTGGCGGGTACGCAGCTCACCGGTGAGCCCGAAGACCCGCAGCTCCTTCCCGGCCGAGGCGGACGTGGCGACGTCGAACAGGTGCCGGCGCAGGCGTTCGGGCTCGGTGGTCACCTCCTGCGCGGCGACGTCGAGGTCACGGGCCCGCCGGCCGATCACGATGGACACCACGGACACCAGCGGCAACGCGAGCAGCGCCGGATGCACCCGGCCCAGCAGCACTCCGGTGGCCGCCAGCGACACCAGCGACCGCACCATCCCGGCGGTGGCGTTGACCATCGTCCCGAGGGAACGGCTCTCCTCGCGGATGCGCTGCACCTGGTCGAGGTACTCCGGGCGCTCGTGGTGCGCCAGCCCGTCCACCCCGCCGAGCAGCACCATCAGCCGCCGCTCCGCGTAGGCCTGGGCCCGCTCGATCACGCCGAACACGCAGTCGCAGTAGTAGAAGACGTTGACCAGGCTGACCGCGACGACGCCGGCGAGCAGGCCCGCGGCCCACAGGCCCAGCCCCAGGTCGCGGCCGAGGGCGGCGTCCACGACGAGTTTCGCGCCGTACGCCAGGACCACCGGCACCAGCGCCATGACCACGCCGGTGACCAGCTGGAAGGTCGCTCGCCAGGGTGCCGCACGGAACCCGATCGCCATCGTCATCCGGTAGGCGCGCAGTGCCTCACGCATGGGTCTCCATCCCTTCTCCTGTGGAGGTGCCGGCCGCGTGCCCCTGCCCGTCGACCGGCAGCGCCGCCTGTGCAGTCTGCTGGTCGAGGAAGCGCGAGGCCTGCAGGGTGAACATCTCGGCGTACCGGCCGGACAGGTCCATCAGCTCCTCGTGGCTGCCGTCCTCGACCACGCCGCCGTCGGCGAGGACGACGATCCGGTCGGCCCGGCGCACGGTCGAGAAACGGTGCGAGATCAGGCAGGTGGTCAGCCCCTCGGTGAGCTCCAGGAACCGCTCGTACAGCTCCGCCTCCGCCCGCACGTCCAGTGCCGCCGTGGGCTCGTCCAGGATCAGCAGCCGGGCGCCGGCCTGCACCGCGAACATCGCCCGGGCGAGCGCGATCCGCTGCCACTGGCCGCCGGACAGGTCGACGCCGCCGGTGTACTCCCGCGACAGCACGGTGTCGAAGCCGTACGGCAGCGACTCGACCAGGTCCAGGACGCCGGCCTTGTGGGCGGCCGACCGCAGCCGGTCCTCGTCGTGGGCGTACGCCGGGGCGCCGAGGCCGATGTTGTCGCGGACGGGCAGGTGGTAGCGGGCGAAGTCCTGGAACAGAACGGCCACCTGGTCCCGCCACGCCGCGGGGTCCAGGCCGGCGAGGTCGTGGCCGTCCACGAGCAGCCGGCCGCGCGTCGGTGCGTACAGCCCGCACAGGAGCTTGACCAGCGAGGTCTTGCCCGCGCCGTTCTCCCCCACGATGGCCAGCGACCGTCCGGCCGGGATGGCGAGGTCGAGCCCGTGCAGGGCCGTGCGTTCGCTGCGCGGGTACTGGAACGTCACGCCGTCGAACCGGATGCCGTGCCGTGGCAGGTCCCGGCCGGCCGCTGGCGCGAGCGGCTCGGGGCGCTCGGGCCGCTCGGGCCGCTCGGGCCGCTCGGTGACGGACACCGTCGAGGTGCCGGCAGAGTAGTCACCCGTGCCGCCCAGCCGAGCGTCCAGGGCGAGCACCTTCGGCACCGTCACCGCGGCGTAGGACAGGTAGACGTTGCGGTCGTCGAAGGCGGTGTAGGAGTTCACCCCGGCCAGTGCCTGGGTGTAGATCGCCACCGCCGCCACGGACAGGTCGCCGCGGGTCGCGGCCCAGGCCAGCAGCCCGTACGACACGGCGTTGACCGCCAGCACCGCACCGCTGGCCCCGAACAGCACGCTCCCCCGCGGGCTGCGCACCTTCCACACCGGCGCCATCGCGGTGTACCACGCGCGTTCGAACGCGGCGACCAGCCAGCCGAGCATCCCCCACACCCGCACCTCCTTGCCGGCGGCGGGCCCGAGCGCGACGTCACGGAGGTACTCCGCGCGGCGCAGTGCGTCGCTGCGGCCGTAGCCGACCTCGCCGACGCGGAGGTACTCCTGCTGCATCGCGAACACCACGACCGGCCAGACGACCAACCACAGCAGGCCGATCCACCAGGAGAAGAACAACAGCACCACGGCCGAGCCCAGCGCCTGCAGCCAGGACGGCAGGACGTACCCGAGCCCCTCGACGGCGAGGCCGGGGCGTTGCGCGTCGGCGCCGAGCCCCTTCACCAGGCGTACGTGCGCGAGGACGTCGGGGTCCTCCAGGTGGGCGATGCCGCCCGGCCGGCCGACGGCGGCGAGTACGCGGTCCTGCAGGTAGCGGTCGGTCTCCCGGCCGAGCGTCATCGAGACCGCGCGCAGCATCGGGGCGACGAACCGCTGCGCCACGACCACGGCGCCCACGGCGACCAGCAGGTCGAGGGTCCGCTGACCGGCCGGCGAGTCGAGTCCGCCCCGGACGGCCGCCGGGATCGAGCCCACCAGCAGACCGGTCAGCGCGATCGCCGCGACCGGGAGAGCGGCGGCGAGCAGCACTCCGAGACCGAGCAGGGCGGACTGGCGGCGGCTCACCGAGGGCAACAGGCGCAACAGGATCGGAATGCCCCGGATCGACTCGAAACCGGGCCAACGGCGCGGAAGCGCGCGAACTCGTTCGACCAACGTCATGACGGCATGATGGCGTCATAGAGACGTCATGTCAACGTCAGTGCGGCGTCAGTCGGCGCCACGCCGATGTCACGGCGCGCTCCGACCGCCTCGGCGGCGGGTGCGGGGGCGGGTGGGGACCCGGGCGACCAGGCCCGGACAGCCGGGCCGCCGGGCCCCCTTCCATCCGGCGCCGCGACCGTAGGCTCCCCACGTGATCTCGGCCTCGCGCGTCCTCACCCTCGACACCACCGTCACCGCCGCCGACGGGTCCGCGCTGGCGACCGACGTGACGGTCGCCGACGACGGGCAGCGGCACCCGGTCGTCCTGGTCCGCACGCCCTACGGCCGGGCGTCGGCCCGGGCTGCCCACGACGCGGTCGGCCTGGCCCGGCTCGGGTTCGCGGTGGTCACCCAGGACGTCCGCGGGCGCTGGGACTCCGCCGGCCGGTTCACGCCGTTCCGGACCGAACGCGAGGACGGCGCGTGCACCGTCGCCTGGTGCGCCACCCAGCCGTGGTCGGCAGGCGCGGTCGCGATGATCGGCGCCTCCTACAACGGCTTCACCCAGTGGCTCGCCCTGGCCGACCGGCCCGCCGGCCTGCGGGTGGTCGCGCCGGCTGTGGCCGGGCCGTCGATCCGGTCGGTCGCCTACGAGGGCGGTGCGCTCCAGCTCGGCGTCTTCTCCTCCTGGACGCTGGGGCTCGGCGCGATCGGCAACAACCTCGGCGACGGCGTACGCCAGGCGTCGATCGAGGCACTGGACACCTGGCCGGCCTCGATCGCCCAGGCCGAGAAGACGCTGACCGCGATCAGCCCGGAATGGCGACGCTGGCTGGGCTCTGGCAGTTCGCAGGAGCAGCCGAGCTCAGGTGATGCGGACGGGAACGGCCCGTGGGCCGAGCTCGACGCCTCCCCCGCTCTCGACGGGGCCGGCACCGACGTCGCGGGCTACCACCTGGCCGGCTGGCACGACCTGTTCTGCGAGAACACCATCGCCGGCTACTCGCTACTGGCCGGGGCCGACGGGCGGGCCGCCCGCCGCCAGCGGCTGGTCGTCGGGCCGTGGTCGCACATGTCGATGCTGCGGCGGACGACCGGGCAGCTCGACTTCGGCGTGGCCGCCATGGGCGACTTCAACGGGCTGTACGAGGAGCAGGCCGGCTTCCTGGGCGCGGGCCTGGCCGGTGGGGAGGTGCCGCACGGCGTACGCGTCTACGTCATGGGCGCCAACCGGTGGCTCGATCTGCCGACCTGGCCGCCGCCCGCCCACGAGACCGCGTTCTACCTCGCCGCCGGCGGACGGCTGGACCGGCCCGTTCCGCAGGAGTCCGGGGCTGACCGCTACCGCCACGACCCGGCCGATCCGGTGCCCACCAACGGCGGGCGCACCCTGCATCCGGTCCTGCCCGAGGCCGGTCCCCGCGACCAGCGCGACCTGGAGCGCCGGCCCGACGTCCTCGTCTACACCGGCGACGTGCTCAGCCAGGACCTGACGGTGCTCGGCACGGTCCGCGCGCACGTGGTGTTCGAGTCGACCGCGCCGGTCGCCGACGTGACGGTGAAGCTGGTGGACGTGCACCCGGACGGCACCGCGATGTCGGTGGCCGACTCGGTTCGCCGGGTGGAGCTACCGGCGGGCGGGAGCACCGAGGTGGAGGTGACGGTCGGGTCGACCGCGATGACGTTCCGGGCCGGACACCGGATCCGGGTGGAGATCGCGTCGTCCAACTACCCGAGGTTCGACCTCTGCCCGGCCGGTGACCAGACCGTCCACCGCGGCGGCCGGGCGGCGTCGCGGATCGTGCTTCCGGCGTACGCCGGAACGCTTTCCTAGGGTCTGCAGCTTCTACAGCCAGCCGTTGGCGTCGGCGATCCGGACCGCCTCCGCGCGGGTACGCGCGCCTGTCTTGCCGATGGCGCTGGACAGGTGGTTGCGCACCGTACCCTCCGACAACACCAGTGCCCGGGCGATGTCGGCCACCGTCCCGCCGCCGCGGGTCTCCAGCAGCACGTCGCGTTCGCGCGCGGTCAGCGGGCTCTCCCCCGCGGTGAGCGACTCCACCGCCAGCGTCGGGTCCACCACCCGCAGCCCCTGGTGCACCCGGCGGATGCTGTCGGCGAGCTGGGAGGCGGGAGTGTCCTTCACCACGAACCCGCTGGCACCCGCGGCGAGCGCCCGGCGAAGGTACCCGGGCCGGCCGAACGTCGTGACCACGAGCACCCGGCAGTCCGGCAGTGCGGTCCGCAGCTCCCGGGTGGCGGTGATCCCGTCCGCGCCGGGCATCTCCACGTCCAGCAACGCCACGTCGGGCCTGGTCTCCCGTGCCCGGTCCACCACCTCGTCGCCGCGGCTCACCTCGGCGACCACCTCCAGGTCGGCCTCCAGCGACAGCAGGGCGGCGAGCGCGCCGCGGACCAGGTGCTGGTCGTCGGCGAGCAGGATCCGGATCTGCTCGCTCATGCGGGCACCTCCGCCCGCAACGCGAACCCGCCGTCGGGCAGCGGGCCCGCGGTGAGGTTGCCACCGGCGGCCCGCACGCGTTCGGCCAGGCCGACCAGCCCGTGGGAGGAGGCGGGTTCGTCGAAGCCGTCGGACAGGTTGAACGCACGCTCCACCGGTGCGGGGCCGTCCGGTGCATGGCCGTTCCGGATCCTGCCGTTCCACCCCCTGCCCGCGAGCGACCCGATCCCGTCGTCGACGACCTCCACGCTGGTGGGTGTCAGCCGTACGGTGCAGGTCGCCGCCCCGCTGTGGCGTACGACATTCGTCACGCCCTCACGCACCACCCATCCGAACACCTCGCGTGGCGGGCCGGTCACCTCGTCGGCGGAGTTCGGCAGCACCGCGGTGATGCCGGCGGACTCCAGCGTGTGCCGGGCCTGGCTCAGCTCGGCCGCCAGGCTGGTGGCACGGTATCCCGCGACCGTCGCCCGGACGTCGGCCAGCGCCTCGCGGGCCAGGCGTTCGACGTCGGCGATCTCACCGGCGGCCCGGTCGGGCGCCTGCTCCACCAGCCGCCCTGCCAACTCCGCCTTGACAGTGATGACGGTGAGGCTGTGCCCGAGGATGTCGTGCAGGTCGCGGGAGAAACGCAGCCGCTCGTCCGCGACCGCCAGCCGGGCGATCTCGCCCTGGGCCTCGCGCAACTCCCAGTTGCGCCGCAGCAGGCTGACGAACGCCGTGGAGGCCAGCGCGCCCAGCAGCACCGACATCGTGCCCTCGGGGGTGAGGTTCCATCCCGGCACGGCCAGCGGCAGCACGATCGTCGCGGCGACGCAGCCCGCCGTCCACCATGCCGACGTGCGCCCACGAAGCGCCGCGGCACCACCCGCGGCGACGTAGACCAGACAGAACAGGCCGTCCTCACCCGCCAGGAAGCAGAACGCGCCGGCCAGCGCGGCCAGCGTCGCCAGCCAGGCCAGCGCGTGCCGGCGCTCGGCGTCCCGGCGCACCATCCGGAAGATCGCGACGTAGGTCGCGCAGAACGCCACGGTCACCACGGCGACGAGAAGCTGCCACTCCCACGCGGGATTGCGCTTCAGTGCCGTCGACACCGGAGAGGCGATGAAGACCAGCCACAGGGCGGCGCCGAAGATGCCACGCCATCGCCCCAGGCGGCTCCGCCGCATCACCGCGGGCTCCGGGGAGTCGCCCGGCACCGTGACGTCCGCGGAGCCGGCACCGGAGGACGCGGCCACCGGGCGGCCGGTGTCCGGGCGGCCGGTGTCCGGCCGGACAGGTGCCGCGTCCTCGCCCTTGACGGCTGGGGTCACGCTTCTCGACTCCGGTTTCGGTAGGTGTTCGGCAGGTCACGCCCTGGCGGTGTCGACCCGGTAGCGCCGCACCACGATCAGTGTGAGCACCGCGGTCCAGGCCAGCAACACCGGCACGGCCTTCCACTCGAACCCGGCCAGACCGAGCGGGCTGCGCCCGATGATCCCGAGCCAGTACGACGGGAGCACCTGCGCGATGTTCGCCATCAGCTTCGGCATCGCCTCCACCGGGATGAAGATGCCACCGAACAGCGACAGGGTCATGAAGGTCGCAGGAAAGATCGCCTGCGCGCTGTCGGGCGAGGCGACGTACCCGATGACGATCCCGATCACCGCGAACGGGATCAGCGCCAGCCACAGCCCGACCGCCGACACCGCCCACTCCTGCGGGCTGAGCCGGACGTGGGCGGCCAGCGCGCCCGCGGCGTAGACCAGGACGACCGAGGGCACGGCCACCAGCATCGCCACCGCCGCCTTGGCCACGAGGTAGGAGACGGGCCTGAGCGGCGTCAGCCGGAGCTGGCGGTTCCAGCCGCTCTGGCGTTCCAGCGCGATCCGCGTACCCGCCGACATGGCTCCGCTCATCGCGCCGAACGCCGCCATCGAGACCATGAGGTACGCCTTGACGCTGACCCCGTTGATGTCTCCCTTGCCGTACATCTGGACGTAGATCAGGAACAGCACCACCGGCATCGCCAGGGTGAAGATGAGGAACCGCTTGTTCCGGTAGGCGCGGCGCGCCTCCAGCATGAGGTAGCGCGTGGTCATGACCGGCTCTCCTGGTCGTCCCGGCTGCGGGCTTCGTCAGTACGGGGTGTGTCGGTGTGGGGTGCGTCGGCGTGGGCGTCGTTGCTCTGGTCGTCCGCGCCGGAGGTGAGGGCGACCACAGCGTCCTCGAGGTCGACGCTGCGGACCTCGATGTCACCGGCCCGCTCATACGTCGACAGCAGCGCGCGCAGCGCGGCGTCCGCGTCGGTGCAGTGCAGCGTCACCCGGTCACCGCGCACCGCCACCTCGGAGACTCCGGGCAGACCACCAAGCCTGGCCTCGTCCGCGCCGGGGAGCCGCGCGCTGATCCGCCGGCCGCTCACCTGGTTCTTGATCTCGGCGGCGGTTCCGTCGGCGATGATCCGGCCGGCCCGCATCAGCACGACCCGGTCCGCGTAGTCGTCGGCCTCGTCGAGGTAGTGCGTGGCGAACAGCACGGTCCGCCCGGCAGCGGTGAGGTTGCGCATCGAGGCCCAGAAGGCGCGCCGGGACTCCACGTCCATGCCGACGGTGGGTTCGTCCAGGACGAGCAGGACCGGATCGGGTACGACCGCCAGCGCGAACCGCACCCGCTGGGCCTGGCCGCCGGACAGCTTGCCGGTGGGCCGGTCCGCGAGGTCGGCGATGCCTGCCCGCTCCAGCGCCTCCTGCACCGGCAGCGGCGCTCGGTGCAGGGCGGCGAACATCCCGACCAGTTCGCCGACGGTGGCGTCCGGAAGCAGCGTCCCGGCCTGCAGCATCGCCCCCACGTGGCCCTGCGCCACGGCCTGCTGGGGCTCGGCGCCGAACAACGCGACCGAGCCCTGGTCGGGGCGGGCCAGGCCGAGCAGCATGTCGAGGGTGGTGGACTTGCCGGCGCCGTTGGGGCCGAGCAGCGCCACGACCTCACCGGGTGCGATGTCGAGGTCCACACCGCGCACGGCGTGGACGTCGCCGTAGCTC
Source organism: Actinopolymorpha sp. NPDC004070 (assembly GCF_040610475.1). Classification (NCBI taxonomy): domain Bacteria; kingdom Bacillati; phylum Actinomycetota; class Actinomycetes; order Propionibacteriales; family Actinopolymorphaceae; genus Actinopolymorpha; species Actinopolymorpha sp. NPDC004070. The sequence continues at coordinate 371,043 of NZ_JBEXMJ010000004.1, forward strand.
TTCACCAGACCGGACAGGTGGACCGCCATGCCGGTGGTGGCCGGGGCCGCGCCCGGGGAGGCCGTCCGCCGGCGTGACGTACGGGAGGGATTCGTACGGGACCGTGCCGTACGCGATGGTGTCGTCTGCACGGAGTCCACGGTGCCGGTCGGCCGGCGTGCCTGCCTGCGCCGGTGATCCTGGTCCCGGCATGACATCTGTCACGTTCGGGCCCACCGGTGTCACGTTCGGGCGCTCGGAGTGGTCCTGAGGGGGTAGGCGCACGGTGATCGGCGCAGTCGACGGGCCATCGGGGCCGTCGGAGCGCCGCTCGCCGGTGGGACCTGTCGGTGGACACGCGTACCGTGGATCAGGTGCGGGAGGTGGAATGAACCAGAAGTCGGATCAGGGCGTGTTCCGGATCTCGGGGGCCCCGCGCAGCCTGAAGGCTGATGTCCGTTCCCGGGAGGTGCGATATCTGATCTCCATGGGGGTGCGAACGCTCTGCTTCGTGGGCGCGTTCGTCACTCACGGCATCGCCCGATGGCTGCTCATCGTGGCCGCCGTCTTTCTGCCGTACATCGCGGTTGTGATCGCCAACGCCGGTCGGGAGCGGACCAAGGCGCCGCCACCGGCCTACCTGGCTGATCACCGGCTGGAGCTTCCAGCACCTCCGGAGCACCCTGTCCCCCCGCAAAATAACGTGAGGACCGGCTAGACCTACCTGGTGCCTTCGTGCCAGACTCGTTCTGCGCGCTCCGCTTCCCCCGTCGGAGTGCGACGTGATGCGATGCCGGGCGGCTTCCCCCGTGGCTGCCCGGCATCGCTTCTTGTCTTCTACGGACCGTTAATTATGACTCAGCGTGAGCCGATCCGCCTGATGTGGCCACTCTCGGCTACTCTTCGCAGCCGAGCGTCTGTGGGGCTGAGTCGGCCCTGCCGGTCCGGCTGCGCGGGCCCGGCGTGGCAGGCGCGGTGGTCGCGCGGTGAGGTGAGGTCGTGACCGAGAGCGTCGTCGAGGACGAGCCGATCTGTTCGGCCAAGGGGTGCTCCGCGCCCGCCGAGTGGGCGTTGCGCTGGAACAATCCGCGCATCCACACCGAGGAACGCCGCAAGACCTGGCTCGCGTGTGACGCGCACCGCGCCCAGTTGTCCGACTTCCTGTCCGCCCGCGGCTTCCTGCGCGAGGTGGAACCCTTCTCCCCCGGCTGACAACGGGGCTCCCGCCTGGTGTCAGCCGCCGATGGCGGACATGGGGCGGGCTGGTTGCAGGAAGCTGGGGTCGTCGATCCCGTGCCCGGGCAGCTTGCCGGCCATCGCGTCCTGCCAGCGCCTGGCGAGCTCGGCGTCGTCGGCGCCTGCCCGAAGAGCGGTCCGCAGGTCGGACTCCGACCGGGCGAACAGGCAGTTGCGGACCTGCCCGTCGGCGGTGAGCCGTACGCGGTCGCAGTCGCCGCAGAAGGGCCTGGTCACCGATGCGATCACCCCGACCCGCCCCGGCCCGCCGTCGACGAGGAACGACTCGGCGGGTGCGCTGCCCCGCCGGCTCGGGTCGTCGGACACCAGGCTGAACCGGGCCTCCAGCCGCTCGATGATCTCGTCGGCGGTGACCATGGTCTTCCGGTCCCAGCCGTGCTGGGCGTCCAGCGGCATCTGCTCGATGAACCGCAGCTCGTAACCGCGCTCCAGGCACCAGGCCAGCAGGTCGGGCGCCTCGTGGTCGTTGGTGCCGCGCATCAGCACGGAGTTGACCTTCACCGGGGTCAGCCCGGCGTCGGCCGCGGCGGCCAGCCCGTCGACCACGTCGTTCCACCGGTCGCGACGAGTCAGCCGGGCGAAGGTGTCCGGGCGCAAAGTGTCGAGAGAGACGTTGATGCGGTCCAGCCCGGCCTCGCGCAGGGGTGCCGCGAGCCGGGTGAGCCCGATCCCGTTGCTGGTCAGCGAGATCTCAGGCCGGGGCGAGAGTCGCGCCGTACGGGAAACGATGTCGACCAGGCCGCGCCGGACCAGTGGCTCGCCCCCGGTGAAGCGGACCTCCCGAACGCCGAGCCGGCAGACGGCGACCTCGACCAGCCGGACGACCTCGTCGTTGGTGAGCAGCTCCGGCCCGGGCAGCCAGGCGAGACCCTCGGCCGGCATGCAGTAGGTGCAGCGCAGGTTGCACCGGTCGGTCAGGGAGACCCGCAGGTCGGTTGCCACCCGGCCGAAGGAGTCCAGTAGTTGCGGGACCATTCGCCCAGCCTAGGTCACACCACCGACAGTCGCCCCCGGCTCGCGGCCTCGCGCGCGCGACCGGACCCGAGCCGGATCCGAACCGGACCCGAGCCGGACCCGAGCCGGACCCGAGCCGGACCCCGAGCCGGACCCCGAGCGAGAGCCGAACGAGACCGCGAGGCGGTCTCCCCCTCGGACTCGAAGCCGGCCGCCGCCACCCCGATGGGAGGGCCGCCGGGCTGGTTCGGTTAGCGTCGTTCATCGTGTACCGCTTCCTGTTGCGGCCACGCTGGCTCGCCATGATGGTCGCGGTCGTGATCGCGGCCACCGTGTGCGTCGAACTCGCCGGCTGGCAGCTGCACCGCCTGGAGGCGCGCCGCGCACACAACGCCCTGATCACCAGCAACTCCGGCGTGTCCGCCCGCCCCGTCGCCGACGTGCTCGTGCCCGGCCGGTCGGTCGGCTCGGCCAGGGAGTACGCCCAGGTTAAGGCGCGCGGCACCTACGACGCCGCGCACCAGATCCTGGTCCGGTACCGCCCGCTGCAGGGCGAGCCGGGTTTCAACGTCCTCACCCCGCTGCGGCTGGACGGGTCGAGGTACGCCGTTCTGGTCAACCGGGGCTGGATTCCCAGCCTCCGCTCCACCAACGCGCCGAAGGCACCCGCCCCGCCCACCGGCGAGGTCACCGTGATCGCGCGGGTCCGGGCCAGCGAGGCCACCGACCAGCAGGTGCCGGTGAACGACGGACAGGTCCGGTTCATCCAGGTCCGCGCGATCTCGGCAGTGATGCCGTACCCCCTGCTCGGCGACTACGTCGAACTCGCCCGCCAGATCCCCGCCCAGCGCGCCGATCTCCCCCACATGCTGCCGCCGCCGGAGCTGTCGGAGGGACCACACCTGGCGTACGCGTTCCAGTGGTACATGTTCGCGCTGATCGCGGTGGCCGGTGCGATCTTCCTCGCGTACGACGAGGCGCACGACGGGCGGCTGCGCGAACGGCTCCGGAACATGCGGGTCGAACCGAACGAACCGCGCCGACCGGCCGGCCGCACCGCGCCCGGACGTACGCCCCCGGGACGCACCCCCGGACCGCCCGAGCGCCCCGGCCCGCCCGGTTCGCCCGGCACTCGCGGGCACTCGGGGAGGAGCGCGACACTGGAGGACGAGGACAGCGCGCGGCGTTCCACCTGAGGCCGTGAGGAGCGTGGCATGGCGGCACCCATCGAGGACTACGCCATCGTCGGCGACATGCAGACCGCCGCCCTGGTCAGCAGGTCCGGCTCCATCGACTGGCTGTGCTTCCCCCGCTTCGACTCCGGCGCGTGCTTCGCCGCCCTGCTCGGTGACGACGACAACGGCCACTGGACGATCCGGCCCCGCGGCGGCTCGGCGCGCGCGGCGCGGCGGCACTACCGCGGCGACACCCTGATCCTGGAGACCGAGTGGGAGGTCCCCGAGGGCGCGGTCCGGGTGATCGACTTCATGCCGCCGCGGGACCAGGCGCCCGATATCGTCCGCATCGTCGAGGGCGTCTCCGGGCGGGTGCCGATGCGCAGCTGCCTTCGCCTGCGGTTCGACTACGGCGCTGTCGTCCCGTGGGTTCGCAAGATCGACCAGCAGGTCGCCGCCGTCGCCGGTCCGGACGCGGTCTGGCTGCGCTCCGACGTCCACACGTACGGCCGGGACTTCGCGACGTACGCCGACTTCGAGGTGAGCGCGAACGACCGGGTGCGGTTCGTGCTCACCTGGCATCCGTCCCACCTGCCGCCGCCCACCCCGGTCGACGCCGACGAGGAACTCGCCCACACCGAGGAGCTGTGGAAGGCGTGGTCGGGGCAGTCCACCTTCGACGGGCCCTGGCGGGAGCCGGTGCTGCGTTCGCTGCTGACGTTGAAGGCGCTGACGTACGAGCCGACCGGCGGCATCGTGGCGGCGGCCACCACCTCCCTGCCCGAGGACATCGGCGGCAGCCGCAACTGGGACTACCGCTACTGCTGGCTGCGCGACGCCACCATGACCTTGTCCGCGCTGATCCGCAGCGGGTACGACCAGGAGGCCGCCGCGTGGGGTCAGTGGCTGCTGCGCGCGGTCGCCGGATCGCCCGCCGACCTGCAGATCATGTACGGCGTGGCCGGTGAGCGCCGGCTGCTGGAGTACGACCTGCCGTGGCTTTCCGGCTACGACGACTCCCGCCCGGTCCGGGTCGGGAACAAGGCGGTCGACCAGCTTCAGCTGGACGTGTACGGCGAGGTGATCGACGCCCTCGCGCTGGCCCGCCGGGCCGGCCTCGACCCGCACGAGGAGTCGTGGTCGCTGCAGGCGGTGCTGATCTCCCACCTCAGCGAGCACTGGCACGACCGCGACGAGGGGATCTGGGAGGTTCGCGGTCCGCGCCGGCCGTTCACCCATTCCAAGGTGATGGCCTGGGTGGCGATGGACCGCGCGGTGAGGGCGGTCGAGGACTACGGCTTGCGCGGCCCGGTCGGGAAGTGGCGGGCGGTCCGGGACGAGATCCACCGTGAGGTGTGCGCGAAGGGGTACGACGCCGACCGCAACACCTTCACCCAGTCGTTCGGATCCCGCGACGTCGACGCCGCGCTGCTGCTGATCCCGCAGGTCGGCTTCCTGCCGCCCGACGACCCACGCGTCGTGGGCACTATCGAGGCCGTGCAGCGCGAGCTCACCCGCGACGGGCTGGTGATGCGCTATCCCAGCGACGAGGGCGGCGAACGCGGATCCGACGGGATGCCGGGCACCGAGGGCACCTTCCTCGCCTGCACGTTCTGGCTGGCCGACGACCTGGCCATGATCGGGCGGAAACGAGACGCCCGCGACCTGTTCTGCCGCCTGCTGGACCTGCGCAACGACGTCGGTCTGCTGGCCGAGGAGTACGACCCGCGCCACCGCCGGATGGTCGGCAACTTCCCGCAGGCGTACAGCCACATCGCCCTGATCAACTCGGCTCTGCACCTGAACGGCGCGACCCCGGTGCGCTGCGACCCGAACCACGCCGCGCCGGCGGCGTGAGGCGATTCTTCCGGCGCTCCCCATGGTGGGGCTGGACATCCCGACCGGCGTCCGACTTTCCCATGGACACCGGAGCATCCTGCTAGAAGGAGACGGGCGGATATCCGTTCTCCAGATAGGCGACGGCGCCGGTCTTCCTGGCCCGCATGGCCGCACTGATGCGGCGTCCGTAGAGCGCTGGACGCATCTCCCGGACCTGCCTGATGGACCAGAAGTCGAAGGCGCCCAGTTCACTTTCCTGAAGTGTGATCGACGCGATTTCTTCCGGGGTGAGGACTCCGCCGTCGAACACGGTCATCAGCCCTTCGATCGGTATGGCCTCGGTGCGGGGTTCCCAGTCCACGACCAGCAGCCTGCCGAGCGGCCGGGTCAGGCCGAGTTCCTCCTTCACCTCCCGGGCTGCGGCAGCGTACGGAGCCTCATTGGCGTCGACCACACCGCCGGGGTAGTCCCACCCGTCGGTGTAGGTCGGTTTGACCACGAGCACGCGGCCGGCCGAGTCGAAGAACAACGCACCTGAGGCTTCGCGCTTGCGCGGCAGGCGCAGGCTCCAGTGACCGTCGGGCGGCTCGATCGTCGTCATCCGGCGGAACATATCAGTGTCGGTCCTCCCCGTCGCCGCGCCGACATGCGTCTGACGCGCCCTCGGCACCCCCCTGGCGGGCTAGGGCGCCCGGCATTGTTCCGCGGAAGAATCCTCGCGTCCGTCGAACGCCTTCGGCATTCTTCCGCGGAAGAATGCCGAAGCTCTGGACCGGAGCGCTGGACCGAAGCGCCGCCCTTCGCGGGATCGCGCCGCAAGCCGTCCGAACCACGAGATCGCGGCGAGCTGGGAAGACCAATGGGGCTTATGGCACCCACAAGTCTTCCCAGCTTGGGCAAACGCCGCGGTCAGGCGGTCAGGCGGTCGCGCCGAGGTGGTCGGTCAGCCGGTCGGCCGCCAGCGCGAGCGCGGTGTCCAACCGGTCGACGTCACGGCCACCCGCGTGGGCGAACGAACCGTTGCCTCCCGCGCCGCCACCGATCGCCCGCCCCGCCGGTGTCAACAGCTCCTTGGCAGTGCCGCGGCCCGCCGACGACGGGTCGACCGTCAGCACCAGCTGCGCCCGGCCGTCGAGCGCGCGAGCGAGGACGACGCCGCCTGGTCGGTCCCGCGGGCCGCGTTCCAGGACCGCCTGCGCCAGTTCCCGCAGGTCCAGGTCCCGCGGATCCAGGTCGCCTTGATCCAGGTCGCCTTGATCCAGGTCGCCTTGATCCGCACCACCCGCCACCCCGCCGCGCTCGTCCACCCGGCTCGCCACCAGCCAGCCGCCGGACGCGGTGTCGCGACGACGGCTCAGCAGCCGGTCCGCACCCGCCAGCAGGTCCGCCCGCCGGCGCCGGCCGAGTTCGCGTTCAGCCTGGGCCAGGTCGGACAACCGGCGCCGGAGCTGGTCGAGTATCCGGTCCGCCGACCGGCCCGGCCCACCGCTGCCCGACCGGCCGGACCCGCCGAGGAGGTCCTGGATCTGTTCCAGCAGCCGGTGTTCGTGGTCGGCGTACCGCAGCGCGTCCAGCCCGGTGAGCGCCTCCAGCCGGCGTACCCCGGCACCGACGGAGGACTCCCCGACGATCCGCACCGGGCCTGCCGCGCTCGCGTGCCCGACGTGCGTGCCGCCGCACAGCTCGCGGGAGAAGTCGCCGATGTCGACGACCCGGACCACCTCGCCGTACGTCTCGCCGAACAACGCGATCGCACCCGCCGCCCGCGCCTCGTCCTGGCTGGCCTCCCACACGCGCACCTCGGGGTCGGCCAGCAGGCGCTGGTTGACCTCGTCCTCGACCGCCCGCAGCTGGTCGGGGTCCAGCGGCGCGAAGTGGGACACGTCGAACCGCAACCGTCCCGGCGCCACCAGCGAGCCCTGCTGGCGCGCATGGTCGCCGAGATGCTCACGAAGAACCGCGTGCAGGACGTGCGTCGCACTGTGCGAACGCGCGGTTGCCTGCCGGCGCTGCACGTCGACCGTCGACCGCGCCGGCTCACCGGGCCGGAGTTCGCCGTGGACCACCTCGACCTCGTGGACGTGCAGGCCACCGGGTCCGCGCCTGGTGTCCAGCACCCGCAGCCTGGTGTCACCGTCCGACCCCCGGGACCCGGACCCGACGCGGATCGTGCCGGTGTCGCCCACCTGGCCACCGGACTCCGCGTACATCGGCGTTCGGTCCAGGACGAGAGTGCACCGTTCCCCCTCGGTCGCCACCGCGAGCTCGCGGCCGTCGCGCACCAACGCCAGCACGGTGCCGTCCGCCTGGTGACGGTCGTAGCCGACGAACCGGGTCGGCCCTTGTCGTTCGGCCAGCGCGCGGTAGGGCACGTCGACGTCGCCGGACGCCGAGGTGCGCGCCTGCCGCGCGCGTTCCCGCTGGTCCGCCATGAGCGCCGCGAACCGGTCGGTGTCGACCCCGAGTCCCGCCTCCGCCGCCACCTCGACGGTGAGGTCGACCGGGAAGCCGTACGTGTCATGGAGTTCGAACGCAGTACGGCCCGACAGCGCGGGTCGCCCCGACGGCCGCGCCGATCCCAGGGACTCGGTGGACTCCGGGGAGCCCGGGGAGCCCGAGGACTCCGCCCGCGCCCGCCGGATCGCGGTGTCCAGCAGCCGGGTGCCGTGCGTCAACGTCCGGCCGAACGCCTCCTCCTCGTGCGCGATCGCCTGCCGGACCAGCGCGCGGTGCCCGGAAAGCTCCGGCCAGGACTCCACGTGCGTGTCGACCACCTGGTCCGCGAGGTCGGCGAGCAGCGGCGACTCGACTCCGAGCAGGCGCGCGTGCCGAACCGCCCGGCGTACCAGCCGGCGCAGCACGTAACCACGGCCGTCCGGGCCGGGCAGGACGCCGTCGGCGAGCAGGAACGCCGCCGCGCGCACGTGGTCGACGACGATCCGGGCGGACAGTTCCGGTGACCGGGTGCGCGACGCGGACGCCCGGCCGAGCACGCTCGACAGCACCGGCAGCAACGCGTCGGTGCGGTGGATGTGGGGCGCGTCCTGCAGCACCACCGCCGCCCGCTCGACGCCGAGCCCGGACTCCACACACGCCTGGGGCAGGTCACCGACGATCGGAAAGTCGTCGCCGGTGCCACCCTCGCCACGTACGTGCCGCATGAACACGAGGTTCCAGACCTCGAGGAACCGGTCGGGGGCCGCCGCCGGGCCGCCTTCCCCGCCGAACTCCGGGCCGCGGTCGTAGAAGATCTCCGTGCACGGCCCGCACGGGCCGGGCCCGCCGGTGGACCAGTAGTTGTCGGCCATGCCGAGCCGCTGGATGCGGTCGGAGGGGATGCCGAGCCGCTGCCAGCGGGCCGACGTCTCCTCGTCGTCGCGGTAGACGGTCGCCCACAGCCGGCCGGGGTCCAGGCGGAGCCGCTCGGTGAGGAACTCGTACGCCCAGGGCACCACCTCGTCCGGTCCGTAGGAGCCGAAGGAGAAGTTGCCGAGCATCTCGAAGAACGTCGTGTGCCGGTCGGTGTGCCCGATCCCGTCGATGTCGACGGTCCGCACACACTTCTGCGCCGACGTGAGCCGGGAGCAGGGCGGGGTGGAAGTGCCGAGGAAGTACGGCTTGAACTGCACCATGCCGGCGGTGGTGAAAAGCATGGTGGGGTCGTCGGTGACGAGGGAGGAGGACGGCACGACCTGGTGGTCGCGGTCGGTGAAGAAGTTCAGGAAGGTACGGCGGATGTCGACGGTGCGCACGAGAAAGCCCTCGGTTCGTGGGATCGGCGGAGCGAACGGGAATCGCGTTCACGCCGAGCCGGACCGAGGGCCGGTCGAGGAGTCAGCGAAGACGGACCTCGGCGCCCAGCTCGGCGCACCTAGCTCGCTGCCCGACCCGCATCGCTCGACCCTTCTCGCTCAGCCGGCTGCTCACGCCGCCCGGTCGGTGTCGTTGCACCGATACGGGGACGGCTCTCGTCCGTGCCCAGTATGCCGAGCCAGCCCGGCCGGCTCCAGGGGGTTTTCCGGTCCTCCCGGCCGATTCGGACGGCCTCGCGAAGGTCCGAAGCCGCCGCCGGGCCTGCCGTCACGGCGCCGGGTCACGGCGCCGGGTCACGTCGCCGGGTCACGTCGCCGGCGCGTCCACCTTCTGCGCGGAGATGTCCGGCTGTTCCTCCAGTGCGGGCGCCCGGGTCACTCCCGTCCGGTGTGCGGTGACCTCGGCCATCGCGGCGCCCGCTCCCCTGAGCCGGATCTCCAGCCGGTCGGCGGTCACCTCGTCGAAGGCGTGGATGCGGCGCACCCCCATGGTGCCGCCGGCCGCCACCACGGTCCCGCCGACGAGCACCTCGTGCCCGGTGACGTGCTGCCCGGCCGCGAGTTCCTCCCCGAGAACGACGTGGTCGAACGACGTCCGCGCACCGAGGTCGACCCGCACGACCGTCGTGCCGGTATCCGTGGCGGTATCGGTGCCGGGGTCCGGCTCGGCGGTCAGCACGCCCGGCCGCCCCGATCCGAACCGCCGCCGCAGCTCTGCGCCGAACTCGCCCAGCCGGGCGCGGTCGTGTTCGTCCAGCAGCCCGCGGCGGTCGGGCGGGACGTTCAGCAGCAGGCCGGCGCCGAGGCCCACCGAGCGGTGGTGGATCGCCAGCAGGTGCTCCAGGCTCTTCAGCGTCGCCAGGTCGTCGCTCTGCCAGAACCAGTGCCGCCGGATCGGCACGTCACACTCCGGTGGCAGGTAGCGGCCCTCGCCGAGCCACGCCCGGTCACCACCCTCGCCACCGGGGTCGCCCTCGACCGCGGAGACGACGTAGTCGCACGGGTCGGCGGCCAGCCCGTCCTCGTTGCCCACCCAGCGGATCGTGGGCCGGCCCATGTTGAACACCATCGCGTCCGGCTGGTGCTCGTCGACCACGTCCATGATCCGGCCCCAGTCGTACACGCGCCCTTCCGAGCCGGCGCCGTCGAACCACACCTCGAACAGCGGGCCGTACCTCGTGCACAGCTCGGTCAGCTGGCGGACGTAGAAGTCGTCGTAGGCGGCCGGGTCGGCGTAACAGGCGGCGTTGCGGTCCCACGGGGACAGGTAGAGACCGAGGCCGAGACCCGCGTCCCGGCAGGCCTGGGCGAGTTCCTCGACCACGTCCCCGCGCCCGCCCCGCCACGGCGAGGACCGGACGGAGTAGTCGGTGGTGTCGGTCGGCCACAGGCAGAACCCGTCGTGGTGCTTGGCGGTGAGCACGACGTAGCGCATGCCGGCGTCGGCGGCGGTGTCCACCCACTGCCGCGCGTCGAGGTCGGTCGGCGCGAACCCCGAGGCCGGCAGCGTGCCGTCGCTCCACTCCTTGTCGAAGAACGTGTTGATGCCGAAGTGACAGAACATCCCCATCCCGGCGCGCTGCCAGGCCAGCTGTGCGGGTGTCGGGCGTCGGCTCGAGGGCACGGCGTGCGTCATGGCGCTCCCTGGGGTCCGTCCGGGTCTCTTCTGCCGCGGCGTTCGCGGAGTTCGCGGAGTGCGTCGAACCCTAGGGCACGCCTCCGACAGGCAAGGCCCGGGCGGTTTCCGGGGTATCCCTAGCCGGTTGCGGCGGCGGCGAGGCGGGGCAGGACCTCGCCGATGGGAGTACGCAGGACCGCCGAGGCCTCCTCGTCGTACGGCGTCGGCTGGCCGTTGACGACGACCAGCCGAGCGCCCGCCCGCAGCGCGACGTCGCACAACCCGGCCGCCGGGTGGACCTGCAGCGACGTACCGACCGCGAGGAGCAGGTCACAGGTGCGCGCCGCCTCCTGCGCGGCCAGCAGCACCGCGCGGTCCAGCGACTCCCCGAAGGAGATGGTGGCCGACTTCTGGATACCGCCGCAGCGCAGGCAGCGCGGGTCCGCCTCGCCGGCCTCCACCCGGGCGAGCACGTCGCGCATCGGCGTACGAAGGCCGCAGTCCACACACGTGACCCACCAGATGGTGCCGTGGATCTCGATCACCCGCCGCGAGCCCGCGCGCTGGTGCAGCCCGTCGATGTTCTGCGTGACGACCGAGGTCACGAGGTCCGCCCGCTCCAGGTGGGCCAGCGCCTCGTGGGCGGCGTTGGGACGTGCCGACCAGGCCGGATGGTCCAGCCGGCGTCGCCACGCCTCGGCGCGTACCTCCGGGTCGGCGAGGTAGTCCTGCAGGGTGGACAGGCGCTCGGCCTTCGGGTCGCGGGTCCACACGCCGTTCGGGCCGCGGAAGTCCGGGATGCCGGAGTCGGTGGAGATACCGGCGCCGGTGAGGACGGTGACCGCGCCGGCCGTGCGCAGCCACCCGCCCACGGAGCGGTCTTCGCCGGACGTGCCACCGGACGTGCCACCAGACATGCCACCAGACATGCCACCGACCGTACGCGAGGACGCGGTGGTTCCGGCGACCGGCCGCAGCCGGACCCGCCTCCGCTGCCGCTCCGAAGCACACCCGCCGTGACGGATTCCTGCCCGGCGCTCCCGAACACCCAGACTGGTCGGACCACCCAGCGTGTCAGTACGCATGGCGTGACCGTCATGAGGAAAGATGAGGCATCGTGGATCTTGGCGTACGGGACCGGGTGTTCCTACTCAGTGGTGCCAGTCGTGGGCTGGGCCGGGCGGCGGCGGAGGTGCTGGTCTCGGAGGGCGCCTACGTGGTGATCTCCGCGCGCAGCGAGGAGGGCGTGCAACGCGCCGCGGCGAGCCTGGGCACCGCGCGTGCCGTCGGTGTCGCGGCCGACAACGCCGATCCCGCCTCGGCCGAACGCCTCGTCGCCACCGCGATGGCCAAGTGGGGGCGGCTGGACGGCGCGCTGATCAGCGTCGGTGGTCCGGCGCCCGGCACCGCGATGGACGCCGAGGACGAGCAGTGGCGGTCGGCGTTCGAGTCGGTGTTCCTCGGGGGCCTGCGGCTCGCGCGCTCGGTCGCCGCGGCCTGCCGCGACGGCGGCTCGATCGCGTTCGTCCTGTCGAGTTCGGTGCGCTCTCCGATTCCGGGGCTGGCGATCTCCAACGGCCTGCGCCCAGGCCTCGCCGGGCTGGCCAAGACGATGGCCGACGAGCTGGGACCGGCCGGGGTCCGGGTCAACGCCCTGCTGCCGGGCAGCTTCGACACCGAACGCACCCGCGAGATCGCCGACCAGAGCCCGGACCCGGAGGCATACCGCCGCCGGCGTGAGGCGGAGATCCCGCTGCGGAGGTACGGCGCGCCGCTGGAGTTCGGCCGGGTGGCGGCGTTCGTGCTGGCCCCGGTGGCGTCGTACATGACCGGTACGACGGTCTCCGTCGACGGCGGCGCCACCCGCGCGATCTGAGCGACGCGGGAAGTCCGCCGGAAAGACGCGCTACAGCGTGCCCTGCGCCTGTCCCTGTATGGCGAACTGGGTTCGGTAGAGCTCGGCGTAGAGCCCACCCGCTGCCAGCAGCTGCTCGTGGGTGCCGCGCTCGGCGATCCGGCCCTCGTCCAGCACGACGATGAGGTCGGCGTCGCGTACGGTCGACAGCCGGTGCGCGATCACCAGTGACGTCCGGCCGGCCAGCGCGGTCGACAGCGCCTTCTGCACCGCGGCCTCCGACTCCGAGTCCAGATGTGCGGTCGCCTCGTCCAGGACCACGATCCGGGGCGCCTTGAGCAGCAGCCGCGCGATCGCCAGCCGCTGCTTCTCCCCGCCGGACAGGCGGTAACCGCGTTCGCCGACCACGGTGTCCAGCCCGTCGGCCAGACCGCTGACGAGCGTCCAGATCTGCGCGGCCCGCAGCGCCTCGACCAGCTCCTCCTCGCCTGCGTCCGGCTTGGCGTAGAGCAGGTTGGCCCGGATGGTGTCGTGGAACATGTGCGGGTCCTGGGTGACCACGCCGATCGCGTCCCGCAGCGACTCCAGCGTGAGGTCGCGGACGTCGATGCCGCCCACGCGCAGGGCGCCCGCGGTGACGTCGTACATCCGGGTGACCAGGTGGGTCATCGTGGTCTTGCCCGCACCGGACTGCCCGACCAGCGCGACCAGCTGGCCGGCCTCCGCCCGCACCGACACCTCGTGCAGCACCTGGGTGGAGACGGTCTGGTCGAGGACGGCGACGGTCTCCAGCGAGGCCAGTGAGACGTCGGCGGCGCGGGGGTACTCGAAGCTCACCCGGTCGAACTCGATGCTCGCTGGCACGTCCGCCGGCAGGTCGTGGGCGCCGGGGAGGTTCTTCACCAGCGGCTCGAGGTCGAGCACCTCGAACACCCGCTCGAAGCTCACCAGCGCGGTCATGATGTCGACGTGCACGTTGGACAGCGCGGTCAGCGGACCGTACAGCCGGGTGAGGTACGCCGTCAGGGCCACCAGCGTCCCCACACTCAGCGCACCGGCCACCGCCTGCACGCCGCCCCAGCCGTAGACCAGCGCCACCGACAGCGAGGCGACCAGCATCAGCGCGGTGAAGAACACCCGGCTGTACATCGCCTGGGTGACCCCGATGTCGCGGACCCTGGCCGCGCGCTGCCCGAACGCCTCGTCCTCCGCCTCGTGCCGGCCGAACAGCTTCACCAGCAGCGCGCCGGACACGCCGAGCCGCTCGGTGAGCATGGCGTTCATCTGCGCGTTGAGGTCGTAGGACTCCCGGGTGATCGCCTGCAGCTTGCGTCCCAGCCAGCGCGCCGGCAGCAGGAACAGCGGCAGCATGACCAGGGACACCAGCGTGATCTGCCAGGACAGCACGAACATCGCGCTCAGCGTGAACACCGCGGTGAGGAGGTTGCTCACGACGTTCGACAGTGTGGAGGTGAAGGCCTGCTGCGCGCCGAGCACGTCGTTGTTGAGCCGGGACACCAGGGCCCCGGTCTGGGTACGGGTGAAAAACGCCAGCGGCATCCGCTGGATGTGCGCGAACACCCGCGAGCGCATGTCGAAGATCAGGCCCTCGCCGATCCGGGCGCCGCAGTAGCGCTCGACCAGGCCGAGGGCGCCGGTCAGCACGGCGATGCCCGCGACCACCAGGGCCATCCGGACCACCAGCCCGGAGTCCCTGCCGAGCACACCGTTGTTGATGATCTCGCGGAAGATCAACGGCGTCACCGCGCCCGCGGCGGCGTCCACGGCCAGCAACACCGTCAGGCCGACGACGAACCGGGCGTAGGGACGGGCGAATGCCGCGATCCGCCGGATCGTGCCGGGCGCGAGGCGCCGCCGGGCCGCCGAGCGGTCCCGGGTGAAGGAACGCATCGTGCCCCAGCCACCACCGTGCATGCTCAAGGCGCGGTATCCCTTCCTAGACAACGGTCCGCACAGTGAACCCCCTGGCCGGCGAATGTCTTCCCCGGCCAGGGGGTTCGTGCGTCAGGGCGTCATGATCTCGCAGAGACCGGCCCAGCTCCCTGGTGTCCCCCGCGGCCCCAAGGCCGTGGCCCGCCTCCGTACGTCTGTTCCTCGCGTCTGACGGGGTGCGTACGGCGGCGCGGCTTCAGGCCCGCACCTTCTTGGCCCGGGTCGCTCCGCCCCTGCTGCGAAGCCGCACCCCGGACTCGCTCAGCAACCGGTGCACGAACCCGTAGGAACGGCCGGTCTCCTGGGCGATCGTGCGGATGCTCTTGCCTCCGTCGTACTTTCGTCTCAGATCCGCGGCGAGTTTGTCCCGCTGTGGTCCGGTGACCCGAACGCCCTTCTTCAATGTCTCGACCACGCTTGCCTCCGCTGGCGAGTTGGCGGTTGCCCTCGGCTCACATGGCAGAGCCGCACGGCATTCGATCAACCCACCAATGCCCGATGATCGGTCGGACCATGCGCGTCGGCAAGATCTGATCGCCCTGATTACCGATTCGCAATCCGGTGATGTCGTCCCAATGGCGGAAATCGGGCGTCTCGTCGAGGCCGGCTCAGGCGAGCGACACCAGGTCGGCGTAGTCGGCGTTCCACAGGTCCTCGACGCCGTCGGGGAGCAGCAGGACGCGTTCGGGTTCGAGCGCCTCGACCGCGCCTTCGTCGTGGGTGACGAGCACGATCGCGCCCTTGTAGGACCGGATCGCGCCCAGGATCTCCTCCCGCGACACCGGGTCGAGGTTGTTCGTCGGCTCGTCCAGCAGCAGGACATTGGCGCTCGAGCACACCAGCCGGGCCAGCGCCAGCCGGGTCTTCTCCCCGCCGGAGAGCACCCCGGCCGGCTTGTCCACGTCGTCGCCGGAGAACAGGAACGAGCCGAGCACCTTGCGCGCCTCGGTGTCGGTGAGGTGCGGCGCCTCGGCCAGCATGTTCTCCCGGACGGTACGAGTGGTGTCGAGGGTCTCGTGCTCCTGGGCGTAGTAGCCGAGCCGGAGCCCGTGGCCCGGCACGACCTCGCCGGTGTCGGGCTTCTCCACCCCGGACAGCACCCGGAGCAGCGTGGTCTTCCCCGCGCCGTTCAGCCCGAGGACGACCACCCGGCTGCCCTTGTCGATGGCCAGATCGACGTCGCCGAAGACCTCCAGCGAGCCGTACGACTTCGACAGCTCGCGCGCTGTCAACGGCGTCTTGCCACAGGGAGCGGGCTCGGGCAGCCGGATCTTGGCCACCCGGTCGGCCTTGCGCTCGGCCTCCAGCCCGGAGACCATCCGCTCGGCCCGGCGGGCCATGTTCTTGGCCGCGGTCGCCTTCGTCGCCTTGGCCCGCATCTTGTCCGCCTGGGCCATCAGCGCGTTCGCCTTGCGCTCGGTGTTGGTGCGCTCGCGCCGGCGCCGCCGGTCGTCGGTCTCACGCTGGTCGAGGTAGGTGCGCCACCCGACGTTGTAGACGTCCAGTTCGGCGCGGTTGGCGTCCAGGTGAAAGACGCGGTTGACAGTCGCCTCGAGCAGGCCCACGTCGTGGCTGATCACCACCAGGCCGCCCTTGTAGGACCGCAGGTACTCCCGCAGCCAGGTGACCGAATCGGCGTCGAGGTGGTTGGTCGGCTCGTCGAGGAGCAGGGTGTCGGAGCCGGAGAACAGGATCCGGGCCAGCTCGATCCGGCGCCGCTGACCGCCGGAGAGGGTGCGCAGCGGCTGGGCCAGGACCCGCTCGGGCAGACCGAGGCTCGCGGTGACCTGCGCGGCCTCGGACTCGGCGGCGTACCCGCCGCGGGCGAGGAACTCCTCCTCGGCCCGGGCGTACTTCCGCATCGCGCGGTCGGTGCCGGCGGTCCCGGCGCTGCTCGCGCCGACCCCGGCCATCTCCAGCTCGGCGGAGCGAAGCTGCTCGACCACCTGGTCCAGGCCGCGCGCGGACAGCACGCGGTCGCGGGCGGTGACCTCGAGGTCGCCGGTACGGGGGTCCTGCGGGAGATACCCGACCGAGCCGGACCGGGTGACGGTGCCGGCGGCGGGCTGGCCCTCGCCGGCGAGGATCCGGGTCAGGGTCGTCTTGCCGGCGCCGTTGCGGCCGACCAGACCCACCCGGTCGCCGGCGGCGACCCGGAAGGAGACATCAGAAAGGAGAAGCCGCGCGCCGGCGCGGAGTTCGAGACTGCTTACGGTGATCACGGGAGAACGCTCCGGAGTCGAACGGACACAGGGGACACGTGGGCAACGGAGTGTCCAGTCACGCAATCCGGATGAGCATGCCTGCCAGTGTAAGGGGCGGTCCCGACTGGCCGCGACCCGGTTGTCGGCCGGTAGGCGGTCGGTCCGCCCCCGGTCGGTCCGCGGGCGGCCCGCGGTTGTGAGGTCATGCCAACCGGCGCGGGCGGATGTTGGCGCGGAGGGCAGGTCGGGCCGGCGGGCCTGCCGCATACCCTCGATGCGGCCCCGCGTCGGGCGCCGACCGAACCACGAGGAGTTGTGCCATGGCAGCACCGGCATCCGCCCGCCGGCTATCCACGCGTGATCTGGCGCTGATCGCGTTGTTCGCGGCCCTGATCGCGGTGCTCGGGCTGCCTGGGTCGATCGCGCTGTTCGGCAGCGCCGTGCCGATCACCGCGCAGTCGCTCGGGCCGATGCTGGCCGGGTCGATCCTGGGTGCGCGCCGCGGGCTGCTGGCCACGCTGACGTTCTGTGCGCTGGTCCTCGCCGGGCTGCCGCTGCTGGCCGGGGGGCGGGGCGGGCTCGGGGTGCTGGCCGGTGCGTCGGCCGGCTACTTCATCGGTTTCCCGTTGGGCGCCTGGGTGACCGGATGGCTGACCGAGCGGCTGCTCCCCCGCCACCGGACGTACAGCATCCCGGCCGGCCTGGTCGCCAACGTCGTCGGCGGCATCGTGGTGGTGTACGCGGTCGGCGTTCCGGTGCAGGCATGGCGGTCGGGCACGACGGGCCTGGTGGCCACCCTGGTCGCGGCGGCGGTGTTCCTGCCCGGCGACCTGATCAAGGCAGTGCTCGCGACGCTGGTCGCCCGCGGTGTGCACACGGGCTACCCGACGCTCGGCACGGCCGAACCCGACGAGCACGCGGACAGCACGGAGGAGCCCGAGGACGATGCCGCCGATCCGGCGGGCGGGAAGCCGAGCGGCTCCGGGCGCCGCGCCCGGCGGTAGCGTTCGCCTCGATGCCCATCTCCCGCGACGTACGCCGCCGGGCGGCCGCCGAGCCGGACCGGCCGGCGCTGGTCGGTGCGTCCGGGACGGTCACCTACGGCGAGCTGGCCGCGCGCGCCGAACGCCGCGCCGAGGTGCTCGCCGCGTCCGGGGTCGCCGCCGGACACCCCGTGGTCTGTGCCGAGCCGGACCCGGCCGACCTGCTGGCCGCCGTCCTCGCGGCCGACCTGCTGGAGGCGGCCGCCGTGGTAGCCGACCCCGACTGGCCGGACGCCGTAGGCAAAGCCGCCGCGGACGCCGCCCGCGCGCTGGTGGACCGGCACGGCACCGCCGTGAGCCTGGTGGTGTTCACCTCCGGCAGCACGGGCACGCCCCGACCGGTGGCTCGCTCCCGCCGGTCGTGGACGTTCAGCTTCCCGACGTTCTCCGCGCTCACCGGTGTCGGCGCGCAGGACACGGTGCTGGTGCCCGGCCGGCTGTCCGGGAGCCTGTTCCTGTACGGCGCCCTGCACGCGCTGACGATGGGCGCCGCCGTGCACGCCCTGCCGTCATGGTCCCCCGCCGAGGCTGCCCGGGCCTGCGAGTCCTGCACCGCCGTGCACCTGGTGCCGGGCATGCTCACCGAACTGCTGGACCGGCTCGACCCGGCCGCCAGCCGGCTGCGCACCGTCGTGTGCGGGGGCGCCCACCTCGCTCCGGGCGTCCGCAGGGCCGCCGCGGCGGCGGGCATGGAGGTGGTCGACTACTACGGCGCGGCCGAACTCTCCTTCGTGGCGATCCGCAGGCCGGCCCTGCCGCCGGATCGGTTGCGGCCGTTCCCGGAGGTGACCGTCGACGTCCGCGACGGCGTGGTCTGGGCCCGCGGCCCCTACCTCGCGCTGGGGCTGGACCGCGACCCCGACGGGTTCGCCACGGTCGGCGACCACGGCGTACGCCACGACGACGGAACGCTGTCGGTCCTCGGCCGCGGCGACGCGGCGATCACCACCGGTGGTGCGACCGTCGTCGCCGAGGCGGTCGAACACGTGCTGCGGCAGGTGCCCGGCGTGGCCGAGGTCGCCTGCGTCGGTACGCCCCACCAACGGCTGGGCCAGGTCGTCGCCGCCGTCGTCGAGCCGCGGCCGGACCGCGCGCCCACCCTCGCCGAGCTGCGGGCGGCCGCGGCGTCCGGACTGCCGGCCACCGACCGGCCACGGCTCTGGTACGCCGTCGACCGGCTTCCCCGTACCTCCGCCGGCAAGGTCGCGCGAGCCGAGGTCGGCGCCGGCCTGCGCGACGGCACCCTCGGCGCCCGGGTGCTGACGTGAGCGCGGGCGACGTGAGCGCGGTCTCCGGCTCCGGCCCCGTCCTGGTGGCCGCCCGGCGCACACCGCTGGCCACGGCCGGGCGCGGGCTCGCCGGGCTGCCCGCCGACGAGCTCGCCGCACCGGTGCTGCGCGCCGTCCTGGCCGACATCGGAATCCCCGTCGAACCGGACGCCGAACCGGACGCCGGGCCGGACGCCGAACAGCACACCGCCGTCGCCGACGTGATCCTCGGCAACACGATGGGTCCCGGCGGGAACGTCGCCCGGGTGGCCGCCCTGCGCGCCGGGCTCGGCCCGGCGGTGCCCGGCCTGACGGTCGACCGCCAGTGCGGCAGCGGCCTGGAGGCGGTGACGCTGGCGGCTGGTCAGGTGCGGGCGGGCCGGGGAGACCTGTACCTCGCCGGCGGGGTGGAGAGTGCGTCGACGGCACCGGTGCGCGCGTGGCGGCCGGCAACCCCGGGCGGGGCACCACGACCGTACGACCGTGCGCCGTTCGCTCCCCCGCCGTACGCCGACCCGGAGATGGGCGCGGCGGCCGACCTGGTGGCCCGCGAGGCCGGTGTCGGGCGGGAGCGCCAGGACGCCTACGCCGCGCGCAGCCACGCCCGCGCGGTGGCGGCCGCGGCTGCCGGGAGGTTCGCCGCGGAGCTCGTCCCGCTGGCCGGCTGCGACCGCGACGACCGCCCGCGGGCCGGGCTGGACGTGACCCGGCTGGCCCGGCTGCGGCCGGCCTTCGTCCCCGAAAGCGACGGAGGCACCGTCACCGCGGGCAACTCCTGCGGGATCAACGACGGTGCGGCCGCCGTCGCGGTCGTGTCCGAGCGCCTGCGCGCCGCCCGCGGCTGGGCCGGACTGCGCCTGGTCGACTGGGCGTGCACCGGCACCGATCCCGGCCGGCCCGGACTGGGACCGGTGTCCGCCGTACGCACGCTGCTGGACCGGCAGGGCCTCAAGCTCGCCGACGTCGGCGCGATCGAGCTCGTGGAGGCGTTCGCCGGCCAGGTCCTCGCCTGCGCCGACGCCCTCGACCTGGACCCGGAACGGATCTGCCCGGACGGGGGTGCGCTGGCGCTCGGCCACCCGTGGGGCGCGAGCGGCGCGGTCGTCCTGGTGCGGCTGTTCTCGCGGATGGTGCGCGCGGACGGCCCCGACCTAGGGCTGGCCGCGGTCGCGGTCGGGGGCGGGATGGGACTGGCCGCGCTGGTGGCCAGGGTGCCTGCCGGGAGCCGGCCGTGATCGAACTCCGCGGCGTCTCCCATCGCTACGGCTCCCGGACGGTGCTGTCCGGGCTGGACCTCGAACTCTCCGAGCGCCGCATCGGCGTGGTCGGCGCCAACGGCTCGGGCAAGTCGACGTTCGCCCGGCTGCTCAACGGCCTGGTGCTGCCGACCCGCGGGCAGGTGCTGGTGGACGGCTACGACACGCGGACGGCAGGGCGCGAGGTGCGCCGCCGGGTCGGGTTCGTGTTCACCGACCCGGACGCCCAGGTCGTGATGCCCACCGTGGCCGAGGACGTCGCGTTCGGGCTGCGCCGGTCCGGGCTGTCCCGGGCCCAGATCGCCGAGCGGGTGGACGCGACGCTTTCGGCGTACGGACTCAGCGAGTACGCCGACCACCCGGCCCACCTGCTCTCCGGCGGGCAGACCCAGCTGCTGGCGCTGGCCGGCGTCCTGGTCACCGAACCCGGCACGCTGGTCTGCGACGAGCCGACCACGCTGCTCGACCTGCGCAACGCGCGGATGGTCACCGAACTGCTGGCCTCGCTGCCTCAGCGGGTCGTCCTCGTCACCCACCACCTGCAGCTGCTGGACGGGTTCGACCGGGTGCTGGTGCTGCACGAGGGCCGGGTGGCCGCGGACACCGATCCGGCGTCGGCGGTCGCGGCGTACGAGGAGCTGCTCGCGTGAGCGCGTCCTCGGCCTCCGGCACGCTCGGGTTGTACCAGCCGGGCGGCTCACTGCTGCACCGCGCGCCGGCCGGGGCGAAGCTCGCCGGCCTGGCGGTGGCCGCCGTCGGTGTCCTGCGGATCACTACCGTGCCGGCCCTCGCGCTGGCGTTCGCGGTGACGTTGCTGGCCGCCGGGCTCGCCCGGATCCCGTGGCGGGTGGGTCTCGCGCAGCTGCGGCCGGTGCTGTGGTTCGCGGTGCCGCTGCTGGCGTTCCAGTGGGTCACCGCCGGTCCGCACCGGGCGGTGCTGGTCGTGGGTCAGCTGCTCCTGATGGTCACGCTGGCCGCGCTGGTCACCCTCACCACCAGGGTGTCGGCGATGCTGGACGCGTTCGAGGCGTGCCTGCGGCCGCTGCGGCGGGTGGGGGTGAGCCCGGCACGGGTGGGGCTGGTGCTCGCGCTGACGGTGCGCTGCGTACCTCTGGTCGCGCAGACGTTCGCCGAGACCCGGGAGGCCCAGCGCGCCCGCGGCCTGGAGCGCAGCCCGGCCGCGCTGATCGTCCCGCTGGTCATCCGGCTGCTCAAACGGGCCGACGCGATCGGTGAGGCGCTGGCCGCCCGCGGCGTCGAGGACGACCCCGAGGACCGATGACACCGACGACACCGATGACACCGACGACCGGGATGACCCTCGTCAGGCCGGTGGCGGCTCCGCCCGGGTGAGGTACGCCGCAACTCCCTCCCGGGTGGCGCCGAGTTGCTCGGAGATCGACCACGCCGCGGCGACGACCAGCGGGGCGTACTCCTCCATGCGTTCCTCCGGCATCCGCCCGGCCGGCGCGGAGACACTGAGCGAGGCGACCGGCAGGTCGGCACCGTCGAAGACGGCCGCGGCGACGGTGCGGATCCCCGACGTGCGCTCGGCCCGGGAGAAGGCGACGTTGCGCCGGCGGATGCCGACCAGTTGCTTGCGCAGCACGTCCGGCTCGGCGGCCTCGCCCGGTGCGCCGGGCCGGGTCGCGGCCGTGAACGGCCGGGCGAGCACCAGCTCCTGCACGTCGTACGGCAGTGCGGCGAGCAGCACCTTGCCGGGCGCGCCGAGAAGCAGCGGGATCGGGGCGCCGAACTCGGTGTAGGTACGCCGAAGTGGCTGCCGGCTCTCCACCTGGTCGATGACCGCGCGTTCGCGGGTGGGCAGGAGCACGTGCAGGCCGACCGTCTCGTCCACGTCGTCGCGCAGCCGGGTCATCACCGGCCGGGCGGCGTCGAGGACGCTGGCCGGTGCGGCGCCGACCCTGGCCAGCCGCAGCAGCAGCGGGCCGAGCGCGTAGCGGCGGTCGCGGGACTGGCGTACCAGGCCGTTGTCCTGCAGCGCGCTGAGCAACCGGTGGGTGGTGCTCGTCGACAGCCCGGTGCGGCGCGCGATGTCGCTGATGCCGAGCTCGGGATGCGCGGTGTCGAAGCACCGCAGGATGGTGACGGCGCGGTCGATGGACTGGACGCCGCGGCGCCGCCCGGACGTCATGGATGTCCCGGAGGTCATTGAGGTGGTGGACGTCTCGGTGGCCGGGCCTGGTTCGTTCGGCGAATCCTCACGATTCGTTGACCTCACCCTTCCGGCGGTGCGTAGGTCACGGGGTTTCGAATTGCGAGCGATTATCCCACTTGGCGGCATTACCGGCATCGTTTCCGGCGATGGCCATCACCGGCCGCGACCACCTCCTGCCGAGCCGTACCCGCCGGGCGGGGCGTCGGCGTGGGAGCCGAACACGGACTCGCGGGCGGACCGGCCGGCTCGCGCGCCTCGCCCGTAAGCCCGCCGGGGGCTAATCTGCGAGCGCGAACCCCGCAGAGCCCCGGGGGCGGTGAGAGGAGCCGGCGTGCACGTAGGTCTGATTCTGCCGATGGGTGACGAGCAGGAGCCCGGAGTGCCCCGCGGCTACGCCGGCATCCGCGATCTCGCCGTCCATGCCGAGGCGCAGGGCCTGGACTCTCTCTGGGTCTACGACCACCTCGTCGGTGACTCCGTCGACGACGGTGCCGGGTCTCCCTGGGAGGCCTGGACCATTCTCACCGCGCTGGCCGAGGCCACTTCGACCGTCCGCCTGGGCGCTCTGGTCCTGTGCACGGCGTTCCGTCCGCCCGGCGTGCTGGCCCGGATGGCCGACACGCTGCAGGAGGTCAGCGGCGGCCGGCTTGTCCTCGGCGTCGGCGCGGGGTGGCACGAGCCGGAGTTCCAGGCCTTCGATCTGCCCTTCGACCACCGGGTGGGCCGGTTCGACGAGGCGCTGCAGATCATCACCACGATGCTGCGCAGCGGGCGGGCTACGTTCTCCGGTGAATACCACCGGGTGCAGGACGCGCCGGTGCGCGACCGGCCCGATCGTCCGGTGCCGCCGGTGCTGGTCGCGGGCGTCCGGCCGCGGATGCTCGGTCTCGCCGCGCAGTACGCCGACCTGTGGAACCTCGCGTGGTTCGGCCTGCCCGGCGACCGCTTCCGCCAGGCCAACGCCGCCCTCGACCAGGCCTGCCGCGACATCGGCCGCGACCCGGCCACCCTGGCCCGCACCGCCGGTGTGCAGGTGGCCGCGCCGACCGCCGCCAACGCCGAGGAGAAGCCAGAGCGGCTGATCCGCGGTGACGTGGACGACGTGGCCGCGGCGTTCGCCGCTTGGGAGGCCGAGGGGGTCTCGGAGCTGATCTGCTCACCGGACCCGGCCGACGCCGACACGGTGACGTTGATCGCCGACGCCTGCGCGCGGTATCGCGAGAACGCCGGCCGTGCGACCGGCAGTCCTGCGGAGGCGCGGTAGCAGCCGCGACGGCGCGGGCGTGACGATCCGGGCGTGATGGTTCAGGCAGTCCGGTCCGGCTCGGCCGACGGGGCCGGCGGGTCCGGCTCGATGAGCCGCAGCCGGACGGCTCGGAACCGTTCCGGCGTCGCCCGCAGCACGGCGAGCTTGGGATCGGGCACGTCCAGGTGCGGGCCGGTCACCAGCGCCCGCAGCGGTGCCAGTCTCGGGTCCTGCAGCACCTGGCCCACGGCCCTGCGGTCACCGCCGACGACCACGGCCGCCAGGTCGGACAGGTGCGGCAGCACCACCCGGGCCGCCACGTCCGCCGCCGCGGCGAACGCCTCCCTGGCCTGCTTCTCCCGGCGCCGGGCGAAGCGCTGCTGCGACCAGCCGCCGGCGGCGGTGCGGCCCTGCACCAGTCGCGAACCGACCTTCGACGTCCGCAGCACCGCGCCGTCGAACACCCCCGCGGCGTAGCCGCCCATCCGCACCAGCACGACGCCGACCGTGCGCTCGCGCGTCGCGTGCGCGACCAGCCCGGCGTACGGCGGCGCGGGATCCGAACCGCCCGGCGGCACCAGGGG
This sequence comes from Actinopolymorpha sp. NPDC004070, assembly GCF_040610475.1. Taxonomy (NCBI): domain Bacteria; kingdom Bacillati; phylum Actinomycetota; class Actinomycetes; order Propionibacteriales; family Actinopolymorphaceae; genus Actinopolymorpha; species Actinopolymorpha sp. NPDC004070. The sequence goes on from NZ_JBEXMJ010000004.1 coordinate 395,265, forward strand.
CGGGAACGGCACGTCGCCCTCCACCCGGGCACCGTCGGCGGCGTACACCGTCACCGAGGTGCCGTCGGCCGACACCTCGACCGACCCTCCGGCCGAGCACTCGCCCGCCGGCGCGTCCGCACCACCGGAGCCAGCCGCCGGTCCGCCGTGCCGGGTGAGAAAACCCGCCAGCCAACGGTCGAGCCGTTCAGGCCCGACGGTCAGCTCGCGGGTGGTTTCCCCTACGCCGGAAGCCGGCCCGGAAGCCGGTCCGGAGACCGGTTCCGAAGCCGCGTCAGACGTTGAAGCCGAGGGCACGCAGCTGTTCCCGACCCTCGTCGGTGATCTTGTCCGGGCCCCACGGCGGCATCCAGACCCAGTTGATCCGGAACGCCTGCACGATGCCGTCGAGGGCGACCTGCGTCTGGTCCTCGATCACGTCGGTCAGGGGACACGCGGCCGAGGTCAGGGTCATGTCGATGGTCGCCACGCCCTCGTCGTCCAGGCTCACGCCGTACACCAGGCCGAGGTCGACGACGTTGATGCCCAGTTCCGGGTCGACGACGTCCTTCATCGCCTCGAGCAGGTCGTCCTCGCTCGTCTTCACGGCCTCGCTCATCGGCCGGCTCCCTTCTCGTCGTTGTTCTCGTCGCCTGTGTGCTGGTCGCCGGCACCGGCTGCCGCCGTCGCGCCGGACGCGCCCTGCGTGCCCACGCCGTCCGGCTGGTCCGCCTGCGCCTTCGCGGTCGCGTCCTTCCACGCCATCCAGGACAGCAACGCGCACTTGATCCGGGCGGGGTACTTGGACACGCCGGCGAACGCGATACCGTCCTCCAGCACGTCCTCGTCGGGCTCGAGCTGCCCCTTGGACTGCATCAGCGTGAGGAACTCGTCGTGCAGCCGCAAGGCTTCCTTGACGGTCTTGCCGTTCACCAGGTCGTACAGCACCGACGCCGACGCCTGACTGATCGAGCACCCCATGCTGTCGTACGACACGTCGGCGATCTTCGCGTCGGTCCCCTCCCCCTCGAGGTGCACGCGCAGCGTCACCTCGTCACCGCAGGTGGGGTTGACGTGGTAAGCCTCGGCCTCGAACGGCTCCCGCAGGCCCTTGCCGTGCGGGTTCTTGTAGTGGTCCAGGATGATGTCCTGGTACAACGCCTCGACCTGCATCAGGTCAGCACCGTCCTGTCGTTCCGCTGTCAGCTCGTGGTGGTCGCGCCGGACGCCCCGCTGGTCCCGACGGTCGTGCCGGCGACGCCGAAGAACCGCTGCACCTGCTCGATCCCGTCGGCGAGTACGTCGATCTCGGCGCGGTTGTTGTAGAGGTAGAACGTCGCCCGGGTGGTGGCCGGAATCTTGTAGCGGCGCACGATCGGCCAGGCGCAGTGGTGTCCGACGCGCACCATGATGCCCAGCTCGTCGAGGACCTGGCCCACGTCGTGCGGGTGGATCTCGTCGACGACGAAGGACACCGCACCGCCGCGGGCCTCCGCGGTGGGCGGCCCGATGACCCGCACGCCGGGGATCGCCGGCAGGCGTTCCAGCGCGTACGCCGTGAGGTCGCGTTCGTGTGCCTCGACCGCCTCCATGCCCACGGCCTGGAGGTAGTCGACCGCGGCACCGAGGCCGATGGCCTGCGCGATGTTGGGCACGCCGGCCTCGAACCGCTGCGGCGGCGGGGCGAACGTCGTCCCCTCCATCCGCACCACCTCGATCATCGACCCGCCGGTGAGGAACGGTGGCATCGCGGCCAGCAGCTCGTTGCGCCCCACGAGGACGCCGATCCCGGTGGGCCCGAGCATCTTGTGGCCGGAGAACACCAGGAAGTCCACGCCCAGGCTCGCGAAGTCGACCGGCTGGTGCGGCACGGACTGCGCGGCGTCCAGCACGACCAGCGCGCCGACGGCGTGTGCGCGGGGCACGATCAGGTCGAGCGGGTTGACCGTACCGAGCACGTTGGACTGGTGGGTCAGCGCCACGACCTTGGTGCGCTCGTTGATCAGCCCGTCGATCCCGGAGAGGTCCAGCCGACCCTCGTCGGTGAGGCCGAACCACCGCAGTGTGGCGCCGGTGCGCCGGCAGAGCTCCTGCCAGGGAACGAGGTTGGCGTGGTGTTCCATCTCGGTGACGACAACCTCGTCTCCGGGTCCGATCCGGAAGCGCTCCGCCTCGGGCCGGGCGGTGGCGGCGTTGCTCATCGCGTACGCCACGAGGTTGATGCCCTCGGTGGTGTTCTTGGTGAACACCACCTCGTTCGCGCCGGCACCGACGAACGCGGCGATCCGGGCCCGTGCGGACTCGTAGAGGTCGGTCGCCTCCTCCGCGAGCCGGTGCGCGCCCCGGTGCACCGCGGCGTTGTGCTGCTCGTAGAAGTCGCGCTCGGCGTCGAGCACCTGGCGGGGCTTGTGCGAGGTGGCCCCGCTGTCGAGGTAGACCAGCGGCCGGCCACCGGGCATGACCCGCTCGAGGATCGGGAAGTCCTTGCGGATCCGCTCCACGTCCAGGCCGGTCCGGTCGGCGGTCATGACGACGAGCCCGCCTTCTGGTAGCTCGCGTACCCCTCGGCCTCCAGCTTCTCGGCCAGCTCGGGGCCACCCTCCTCCGCGACCCGGCCGTCGACGAAGACGTGCACGTGGTCGGGGGTGATGTAGCGCAGGATGCGGGTGTAGTGGGTGATCAGCAGGACACCCTTGTCACCCTTGCCGTGGAAGCGGTTGACGCCGTCGGAGACGACCTTCAGCGCGTCGATGTCGAGCCCGGAGTCGGTCTCGTCGAGGATCGCGAACTTCGGGTCGAGCAGCTCCAGCTGCGCGATCTCGTGCCGCTTCTTCTCACCGCCGGAGAAGCCCTCGTTGACGTTGCGCTGGGCGAAGTCCGACCCCATGCCGAGCTGCTGCAGGGCGCCGTTGACGTCCTTCACCCAGCTGCGGAGGTTGGGTGCCTTGCCGTCGACGGCGGTCTTGGCCGTACGCAGGAAGTTGGCCACGGACACCCCGGCCACCTCGACGGGGTACTGCATGGCGAGGAACAGGCCGGCACGGGCCCGCTCGTCCACGGCCAGGGACAGCACGTCCTCACCGTCGAGGGTGACCGTGCCGCGGGTGATCTGGTACTTCGGGTGGCCGGCGATGGAGTAGGCCAGCGTCGACTTGCCCGACCCGTTGGGACCCATGATCGCGTGGGTCTCCCCCGACCTCACGGTCAGGTTGACCCCGCGCAGGATCTCCTTCGGGCCGGCCTCGGTCTCGACGGAGACGTGCAGGTCGCGGATCTCGAGGGTGCTCACGGATTCAGGCTCCAGTTCTTGCGGGGTCAGGCTTGGGAGTTGAGCGGGTGGTGGACGTCGACCAGCACGTCGTCGCCGTCGATCTTCACGGGGTAGACCGGCACCGGCTCGGTGGCCGGCAGTCCGGTCGGGGTGCCGGAGTTCAGGTCGAACCGCGAGCCGTGCAGCCAGCACTCGATCTCGCCGTCCTCGACCTCGCCCTCCGACAACGCCACCTCCGCGTGCGAGCAGACGTCGTGGATCGCGTGGATGTCGCCCTCGCTGCTGCGCACGACCGCGACGGGCACGCCGTCGACGACGACGGGGACCGCACCGGTCTCCGGCAGGTCGGCCAGCGGGCAGGCGCGAACGTAGTCGGTCACGCTCCCACCTCCTGCGCGGCCGCGCTCGACAAGGGCACCGCGGTGGAGGAGGCCGGAGGCAGCCCGACGTTGCGCTCGAGCTCCTCCTCGACGTGGGCCATCAGCCGCTCGCGCAGCGAGGGGACACCGATGTGCCGGATGAGGTCGGCGAAGAAGCCGTGCACCACCAGCCGGCGGGCCTCGTCGGCCGGTACGCCGCGCGACTGGAGGTAGAACAGCTGCTCGTCGTCGAACCGGCCGGTGGCGCTGGCGTGGCCCGCGCCCTCGATCTCGCCGGTCTCGATCTCCAGGTTGGGTACGGAGTCCGCCCGGCAGCCGTCTGTCAACATCAGGTTGCGGTTGTGCTCGTACGTCTGGATTCCCTCGGCCACCTTGCGGATCAGCACGTCGCCGACCCACACGGTGTGCGCGCCCGCGCCCTGCAGCGCGCCCTTGTACTCGACGTTGCTGCGGGTGTGCGGCTGGTTGTGGTCGACGAACAGCCGGTGCTCCAGGTGCTGGTCGGCGTCGGCGAAGTACAGGCCGAGCGCCTCGACCTCACCGCCCGGACCGGCGTAGGACAGATGGCTGTACAGGCGTACGAGGTCGCCGCCGAAGGTCACCACGACGTGGCGGACGTGGGAGTCCCGCCCGATCCGCAGCGCCTGGTGCCCCGCGTGCACGGCGTCGTCGGCCCAGTCCTGCACCGACACCAGCGTCACCTTGGCGCCGTCGCCGACGGAGAGCTCGACGTTGTCGGCGTAGGTCGCCGAGCCCACGTGGTCGAGGACCACGACCGCCTCGGCGTACGGCTGGACGTCGACGAAGGTGTGGGCGTAGCTCGCACCCTCGGCCGCCTCGCCGCGCACTGTGACCACCACGGGGTCGGCCGGGCGTGCCTCGGCCGGGACCGTCACCACGGTGGCCTGCCCGAACGACGTCCACGCCTGGGCGCTCACCCGGTCACCCGGCTTGTACACCGAGCCGAGCCGCGGGTCGTCGCGGCCCACGGTCTCCACCCGGACCTCCGGGCCCGCGGAGACGTCGACGACCACCTTGCCGGTGGCCTCCGCCGAACCGTCGGTGAGGCCGCGCAGCCGCTTCAGCGGGGTGAACCGCCACACCTCCTCCCGGCCCGTCGGGACCGGGTGGTCGGCCAGGTCGAAGGAGCCCTCCGGGTGCAGGTGGGACGCGGGCTTGCCGTCCGCGCCCGCGCCGTGGGAGTGCGCCTGGCCGGCCGATCCCGCGGGGGTCGGCGGCGGGCCGGCGGCGGCACCGGTGTCGGGCGAGAGCACCTGGGACGCCACGGCTGCGCGTTCCTGCGCGGCCTCGGCTCCGGTGTGGGTCTGGTCGTGATCGGGCATGTCGGGTGTCGCTCTCACCTTCTCGTCGTACCAACAGGTCGTCGGCGGGGTGTGGTGCGGCCGAGGCGACCGGAGTCGCCGGCCGCACCTCCACCGCGGGGATCAGCCGACGGACCCCTCCATCTGCAGCTCGATCAGCCGGTTCATCTCCAGCGCGTACTCCATCGGCAGCTCACGCGCGATCGGCTCCACGAAGCCGCGCACGATCATCGCCATCGCCTCGTCCTCGTTGAGCCCGCGGCTCATGAGGTAGAAGAGCTGGTCGTCGGTCACCTTGGAGACCGTGGCCTCGTGCGCCATCTCCACGTCGTCCTCGCGCACGTCGACGTAGGGATAGGTGTCGGACCGGCTCACCTGGTCGACCAGCAGCGCGTCGCACTTCACCGTGCTCTTGGAGTGGTCGGCGCCGTCCTGCACCTCGACCAGGCCGCGGTAGGAGGTGCGGCCGCCGCCGCGGGCCACCGACTTGGAGATGATCGAGGAGGACGTACGCGGCGCGCAGTGCACCATCTTGGCGCCCGCGTCCTGGTGCTGGCCCTCACCGGCGAACGCGATGGAGAGCGTCTCGCCCTTGGCGTGCTCGCCCATGAGGTAGATCGCGGGGTACTTCATCGTGATCTTGGACCCGAGGTTGCCGTCGACCCACTCCATCGTCGCGCCCTCGGCGGCGGTCGCCCGCTTGGTGACGAGGTTGTAGACGTTGTTGGACCAGTTCTGGATCGTGGTGTAGCGGCAGCGGGCGTTCTTCTTCACGATGATCTCGACCACCGCGGAGTGCAGCGAGTCGGTGGAGTAGATCGGCGCGGTGCAGCCCTCGACGTAGTGCACGTAGGCGCCCTCGTCGACGATGATCAGCGTCCGCTCGAACTGCCCCATGTTCTCGGTGTTGATCCGGAAGTACGCCTGCAGCGGGATCTCCACGTGCACGCCCTTCGGCACGTAGATGAAGCTGCCGCCGCTCCAGACCGCGGTGTTGAGCGCGGCGAACTTGTTGTCGCCGGCCGGGATCACCGTGCCGAAGTACTCCTTGAACAGCTCGGGGTACTCACGCAGGCCGGTGTCGGTGTCGACGAAGATGACACCCTGCTCCTCGAGGTCCTCGCGGATCTTGTGGTAGACGACCTCGGACTCGTACTGCGCCGCGACACCGGCGATCAGCCGCTGCTTCTCCGCCTCGGGGATGCCCAGCTTGTCGTAGGTGTTCTTGATGTCCTCGGGCAGCTCGTCCCAGGTGGTGGCCTGCTTCTCCGTGGACCGCACGAAGTACTTGATGTTGTCGAAGTCGATCGTCGACAGGTCGGCGCCCCAGGTGGGCATCGGCTTGCGGTAGAAGAACTTCAGTCCCCGCATCCGCAGGTCGAGCATCCACTCGGGTTCGTTCTTGAGCGCGGAGATCTCCCGCACGACCTCCTCGGACAGGCCGCGTTTGGCGGTCGAGCCCGCGGTGTCGGAGTCGGCCCAGCCGTACTCGTAGCGGCCGAGGCCCTCGAGTTCGGGATGCGCGGTCGTGCTCATGAAGAATTCCTCCCAGTCCGGGATCGAACACTGCGGGTCGTGGCGTGCGTAGTGGGGTTCGTCGAGTCCGTGGTGGTGTCCGGGCTCGTGGTCTGCTCGGCAGCCTGCGAGGCGCCGGGCCGGGCGGGCCTGGCGGGACGGGGTACGTGGGTCGTGCACACGCCGTCTCCGTGCGCGATGGTCGCGAGGCGCTGGACGTGCCGCCCGAGCAGCCGGGAGAACACCTCCGTCTCCGCCTCGCACAGCTGCGGGAACTGCTCGGCCACGTGGGCCACCGGGCAGTGGTGCTGGCACAGCTGCTCGCCGGCACCGGCCGGCTCGACCGAGGCAGCGTACCCGTCCTCCGACAGCGCCTCGGCGAGCGCGGTTGTTCCCTCGTCCGCGGGGAACGCCGTGGCGACCGAGCGGTAGCGCTCCTCGAGCCGGCCGACGAGCAGGCGCGCGAAAGCTTCCAGCGCGTCCTCCCCACCGGTCTCGCGGATGTAACGCAGGGCGCTGACCGCCAGGTCGTCGTAGGCCTGGTGGAACGCGCTGCGGCCCTCGTCGGTGATGGCGAAGACCTTGGCCGGCCGCCCGCGGCCACGGGGGCCGCGAATCCGCTGCTCACGGGCCGCGACGACACCCTCGGCCACCATCGCGTCCAGGTGGCGGCGGATCGCCGCGGGGGTGACGCCCAGTCGGTCGGCGAGCGCCGCCGCGGTCTGCGGCCCGCGCTCGAGGATCACCCGGGCAACCCGTTCCCGGGTGGACTCATGCCCGGCCTCGGCGTCCGCATGCGCAGCACCGCTCACCCCGGCGGGCACTGTGCCCGGGGGTGCGGAGCGCGGCGCCGGCGGGGCCGGAGCCACCGGAATCGTCCGGGGGTTTTTCACAACGCCATTGTGCTGTTATTCGTCCCGACAGGCTAGTGAGGCCGCCCTAACTGCCCCGATGTGAGGAGCGGATCGGGTTGCGACGTTGGTCACACCGGGTCCCGTTCCGGGACGAACCGGACAGCTCGGCCGCCGAATCCCGGCGGTCGGGCCTCCCAGGCGGCCGACCTAGACTCCCAGAGTGGGCGATCTGGTGATCGAGATCGAGGATCTCGTGGTGCGTTACGGGCGGGGCGGTTCGGCCGTCACCGCGGTGGACGGGCTGAGCCTCACCGTCCGGCAGGGCAGCGTGACCGCCATCCTCGGCCCCAACGGCGCCGGCAAGACCTCCACGATCGAGACGGCCGAGGGTTACCGCCGCCCCGACCGCGGCCGGGTGAGCGTTCTCGGCCTGGACCCGGTGGCCGACCGGCAGGCGCTGATGCCCCGCCTCGGCGTGATGCTGCAGGAGGGCGGCGCGTGGTCGGGCGCCCGGGCCAGGGAGATGATCCGCCACGTCGCGCGGCTGCACGCGCACCCGCTGGACGTCGACCTGTTGGTGGACCGGCTCGACCTCGGCAGCTGCGGCCGTACGCCCTACCGCCGGCTGTCCGGTGGGCAGAAACAGCGCCTGGCCCTGGCCACGGCCCTGGTCGGCCGGCCCGAGCTGGTCGTCCTGGACGAGCCCACCGCCGGGCTGGACCCGCTCGCTCGCCGCTCCACCTGGGAGCTGGTCGAGGAGCTCCGCCGCGACGGCGTGTCGCTGGTCCTCACCACGCACTACATGGAGGAGGCCGAACGCCTCGCCGACCAGGTGTACGTCATCGACCACGGCCGGGTGATCGCCTCCGGCTCCCCCGCCGAGCTCACCTCGCGGGGTGCCGCCAACTCGCTGCGCTTCCGCGGGCCGATGGGCCTCGACGTCCGCTCGCTGCGGGCCGCCCTCCCGGCCGGGAGCGAGGTACGCGAACCCGCGCCCGGCAGCTACCTCGTCCTCGGCGAGATCGACCCGCAACTGCTCGCCACGGTCACCGCCTGGTGCGCCGCCAACGGCGTGCTCGCCGACGACCTCGCGGTCGAACGCCACACCCTCGAGGACGTCTTCCTCGAACTCACCGGACGGGAGCTGCGCGCGTGAGTGCCGCCACCTTCGCGCCTCGTCCCGGCGCGGCCTCCCTGCCCCGGATGGTGCTCGCCCAGGGCCTGATGGAGGCGCGGCTGCTGTTCCGCAACGGCGAACAGGTGGTCCTCGCCCTGGTCATCCCCCTGCTGCTGCTGGCCGCCGGCACGCTCGCCCCCGGCCTGTCCCTCGGGCCCCAGCGGCGGATCGACGTGCTCGCGCCCGGCGTCATCGGCCTCGCGGTGATGTCCACGGCGTTCACCAGCCTGGCCATCGCAACCGCCTTCGAACGCAGGTACGGCGTGCTCAAGCGGCTCGGCGTCTCTCCCCTGCCGCGCACCGGGCTGCTGGCCGGGAAGGTGCTGGCCGTGCTGATGGTGGAGGTCGTGCAGGTCGTCCTGATCGGCGCCGTGGCGTACGCCCTGGACTGGCGGCCCCACCTCGGTGCCGGCACGGTCGGCGCGGTCGTCGTCCTGGTGGTCGCGGGTACGAGCGCGTTCGCCGCCCTGGGACTGCTGATGGCCGGGACGCTGCGGGCGGAGGCGACCCTGGCCGGTGCGAACCTCGTCTACCTGCTGCTGGTGGTGTGCGGCGCGACGCTGGTGCCGGTGACGTCCTACCCGGCCGCGATCCAGCCGGTGATCGGCTGGCTGCCGTCGGCAGCGCTGGCCGAGGGGCTGCGGCACGTCTTCGGCGCGGGCGGTCCCGCCTGGAGCGCTGTAGCGGGCTCCGTGGGCATCCTGGTCGTCTGGCTGCTCGCGGCGGCGGTGGCCACCTCGCGTACTTTCCGCTGGGAGTGAGCCGCCCGACTCGCCCTCGCCACCCGAGCCCGCCCTAATCGCTCGAGCCGGACATCGCGCCCCGGCCCGGCCGGACGTCCGAGGGGAGCCGACAGGCGTCCGGGAGTGGCCGCATACCCTTGGCGCGTGCAGGTCCCCCGCCCCACTCTCGGCCGGATCCGCGGCCTGGCCGTCGCGTCCCTGGTCGCCAACCTCGCCATCGTGGTCACCGGCGGCGCCGTCCGGCTGACCGGTTCGGGGCTCGGCTGCCCCACCTGGCCGAGGTGCACCGACACCTCGTTCACCGCGCATCCGGAGCTCGGCTGGCACGGCGCGATCGAGTTCGGCAACCGGCTGCTGACGTTCGTCCTGGCCATCGTGGTGGGGCTGACCTGGCTGGCGGCGATGCGCTACCTGCCGCGCCGCCGTGACCTGCGGTGGCTGTCCGGGATCCTGCTGCTGGGCATTCCCGCGCAGGCCGTCGTGGGCGGCATCACCGTGCTCACCCACCTGAACCCGTGGGTGGTGGGCGCGCACTTCATGGTCTCCCCGGCCCTGGTTGCGGTGGCCGTGGTGCTCGCCCGGCGCACCCGCGAACCCGGCGGGCCGATGGTGGCGACCGTTCCCCGGCCCGTCCGTGGTCTGGCGTACGGCCTGTTCGCCACCGCGGTCGCGGTCCTCTACCTCGGCACGGTGGTCACCGGAAGCGGCCCGCATGCCGGTGACCTGCAGGCGCGGCGCAACGGCATGGACCCGGCCGCCGCGAGCCAGGTGCACGCCGACGTGGTGTTCCTGCTGATCGGGCTGACGGCCGGGATGCTGGCCGCGGTGTGGGCCACCGGCGCACCGGCGCGCGCCCGGCGGGCCGCGCTCGCCCTGCTGCTGGTCGAGGTGGGCCAGGGTGCGGTCGGGTTCGTGCAGTACTTCACCGGCCTGCCCGCGACGCTGGTCGGGGTGCACGTCGGCGGCGCGGCGCTCACGCTCGCGGTCGCGACCTGGGTGCTCGTCGGTACGCGTGGACCGGCGGCGACCGCGGACGACGTACCCGGGGCACGGGAAGCGGCGGACACGTCCGCGGGGGCCTCCACCGCGTTCACCGTCCGCGGCGTCGCACCGGCCGGCGGACGGGCCTGACCGGCGGGCCGGACCAGCGATTCCCCCTCCGCGGGGGTCCGCGGGACCCTCGTAGAACTTCGTAGAAAACAGCGAGGACCCGCGGTGGCACCTGGCCACCGCGGGTCCTCGTACTTCGTTCAACTGCCCCTCTCGGGGCGGCCTCAGGAGGCGCGGCTGCTGCGGCCCTCGCCCCGGCGACCGCCGTGGTTGGCGTGGTCGCCGCCGGGACGGCCGCCACCGGGACGACGCGACCGGCGTCCGCCGGAACCACCCCGGCCACCGCGGCTGTGCCCGCCACGCGCACCGGAGGACTCGGCCGGCGCGGGCCGGGTCACCACGATCGGCGTACCGGAGGCGGCGACGTCCCGGACGGCCTCGTGCCCGGGCTCGACGTCGACCGCGTTGGGCGTGACCTTCGCCAGCTTGTGCAGCTTGGCCACGTCGCGGCGCTGGTCGGGCTGGACCAGCGAGATGACCATGCCGGACGCGCCGGCGCGGGCCGTGCGGCCGGACCGGTGGAGGTAGTCCTTGTGGTCGGCGGACGGGTCGTAGTGCACCACGAGGTCCACGTCGTCGACGTGGATCCCGCGGGCGGCCACGTCGGTGGCGATGAGCACCCGGGGCGAACCGGAGGCGAACCCGGCGAGGGCCCGTCGCCGGGCACCCTGCTTGAGGTTGCCGTGGATCGCCGCCGCGTCGACACCCGCGTGGCCGAGCTGGCGGACCAGCCGGTCCGCGCCGTGCTTGGTGCGGACGAAGAACAGCGTGCGGCCGGGGCGGGCCGCTATCTCCGCGGCCACCGCCACCTTGTCGTCCGGGCGCAGCGTGAAGACCCGGTGCTCGACCGACTCCACCGGCGCCGCGGCCGGCGCGACCGCGTGCACGGCCGGGTCGGTGAGGTAGGTGCGGACCAGCCGGCTCACGCCGCGGTCCAGCGTGGCCGAGAACAGCATCCGCTGCCCGCCGGCGGGGGTCATGTCCAGCAGCTTGGTGACCGCGGGCAGGAAGCCGAGGTCGGCCATGTAGTCGGCCTCGTCCAGCACCGTGACCTCGACCTCGCCGAGCGAGCACTCGCCCTGCTCGATCAGGTCGATCAGCCGGCCGGGGGTGGCGACCACGACGTCGACGCCGCCGCGCAGCGCCAGCACCTGGCGCCGCATGGACGCGCCGCCGTAGATGGTGGTGAGCGAGGCATTGACCCGCCGGGCCAGCGGGGTCAGCACGTCGGCAACCTGCTGGGCGAGCTCGCGGGTCGGCACCAGCACCAGGCCGCGAGGCGTGCCCGGGCGGCGGGAGGCGACGCCGGCGCTAAGCCGGGCGAGCATCGGCAGACCGAAGGCCAGCGTCTTGCCGGAGCCGGTCTGCGCCCGGCCCAGCACGTCCCGTCCGGCGAGGGTGTCGGGCAGGGTGCGGGCCTGGATGGCGAACGGCCGGTCGATCCCGCGCCGGGACAGCGCCTCGACCAACCGCTCGGGCAGGCCGGTGTCGGCGAAGCTCGCGGGCGCGTCGGTGGGTTCGGTGACTGCGGCCGCGTCCAGGGCGGCGTCCAGCTCGCGCTCGTACGCGTCCAGTCCGTCCTGCGCGGGCGCGGACGTCGGCCGGCCGCTGCGCGGCGGGCGGGTGGCGCGGCCGCGGGAACGGCCCGCAGGCGCCGCGTCACCACGCCGGCGCGGACCGTAGGAGCCCGACCCGGCGGAGGAGCGGGAAGAACCCGCGGAACGGCTGGAACCGTAGGAGGAACCGGAGGAACGAGAGGCACTGCTGAAGTCAGAGGTGGTACGACGAACGCGGCGGGTGTGTTCCGCCTCGGAGTACTGGGGCATGTAGAAAGACAGCTCCGTGAATGGCTGCGGCCGCGACTTCCGGTCCGCGGTGCGCGCGACGCCCGGCCGGCACGCGAGAAGGGCCTGGCAGGCGGAAACGGGACAACGCTCGGAGGGCGACCATGCGGGCGGCTCGCCCACAGGAGAGACGGCGGACGCCGTCGCAGAGGAATCATACCCAGGTGGCCCATCGCGGCCACTGGCGGGTTCCGTAGGCTCGGCCACCATGAGCAACACCGCCCCCGGTGGCGGCTCCCCCGGCTCCGGCGGTTCCGGAGCCGCCACCGACGGTCGCCGGGTGTCCCTCGCCTCCGCCACCGGGCGGTGGGTATTGACCGCGGCGATCCTCGGTTCCGGCATGGCCCTGCTGGACGGCACGGTGGTCACCATCGCGCTGCCCGCCATCGGGCGCTCCCTCGGCGGCGGGCTGCTGGTCCAGCAGTGGGTGCTGGACGGCTATCTGCTCACTCTCAGTGCGCTGCTCCTGCTCGGCGGTGCGCTCGGCGACCGGTACGGCCGGCGGCGGATGTTCACGCTCGGTCTGGTCGTGTTCACGCTCGCCTCGCTGGCCTGCGGGCTGGCGCCCACCGGGCCGGTACTCGTGGCCGCCCGGCTCGCCCAGGGAGTCGGCGGCGCCCTGCTCGTGCCCGGCAGCCTCTCCCTGATCGACGCCTCGATCCACTCCGAGGACCGGGGCCGGGCAGTAGGAACCTGGGCCGGCCTCACCGGCGTGGCCGCGGCGGTCGGCCCGTTCGTAGGCGGCTGGCTGGTGGTGGCCGCGTCCTGGCGGTGGGTCTTCCTGATCAACCTCCCGATCGCCGTGGTCGCGCTGGCGCTGACCGTACGGCACGTGCCGGAGAGCCGGGCGCCGACAGGGGCCCATCGGCTCGACGTGCTCGGCACCGTCTGCGTCGTCGCGGGACTCGCGGGCCTGACGTACACACTGATCGAGGCACCCGCCCAAGGCTGGGTGCCCGCGACCATCGTCGCGGTGGTCCTCGGCGTCGCGGGCCTGGTCGCCTTCCCGCTGGTGGAGCGGCGTTCGCCCGATCCGCTGCTCCCGCTGGACATCTTCGGCTCCCGGCAGTTCAGCGGCGCCAACCTCACCACGCTCGCGGTGTACGCCGCCCTGGGCGGTGCGTTGTTCCTGCTGGCGCTGCAACTGCAGCAGTCCCTCGGCTACTCCGCGCTGGCCGCGGGCGTTGCCAACCTGCCGTTGACGGTGCTGATGATGCTGCTCTCCCCCAGGATCGGCGACCTCGCCCAGCGCATCGGCCCCCGGCTGCCGATGACGATCGGGCCGCTGGTCGCCGCGGCGGGCCTCGCGCTGATGGCGAGGATCGTGCCGGGTACGTCGTACTGGACGGTTGTGCTGCCCTCGGTCGTGGTGTTCGGGCTGGGCCTGTCGATCACCGTGGCGCCGCTGACCTCCACCGTGCTCGCGTCGGTGCCGGAGGCGCGGGTGGGCACGGCGTCGGGCGTCAACAACGCGGTGGCGCGCACCGCGGGCCTGCTGGCGGTGGCGATCCTGCCGCCGGTCGCGGGCGTGGCCATGGGCGGCGGCCCGCTGGGGCCGGGCTACGGCCGGGCGATGGTGATCGCGGCGGTGGTGTGCGCGGCGGGCGGCCTGGTCGCGTGGGCGACCGTACGCCGCGGAACACCGGTCGACCACCACCCGCTGGCCGGGCTGCAGCAGTGCTGCGGCGACCCCGCCACCCGCTGCGCCCACGAGGCGCGGCCCACCCGCTGACCCCGGCCCTTCGGGACCTGGGCCCGACCGGCGGGGCCGGACCTCAGCCGACCAACCGGTCCCGCAGCACCTGTGCCCGGTCGGCTCCGAACCCGCCGCGTTCGAGGTAGCTCGCCACTCCGCCGTACCTGCTGTCCAGGTGATCCAGCGTGGTCAGCATCACCTCCGGCGGCGTCGGCTGGAGCCCGCGCATGATCTCCCGCACCCGCGGATCGCTGATGGCCGCGAGCGTGGCGGCGTTCTCCTCCGCGAGCCGGCCCTCGGTCAGGGCATAGTCGGCGGCGATGGTGGCCGTCTCCACGCCGGCGAGGTGCAGCGCCATCGCGACGACCATCCCGGTGCGGTCCTTACCCCCGGCGCAGTGCACCACCACCCCGCCGGGCGGGGCGTCGGCGATCGCGGCCACGGCCGTGGCGAACAGTTTCGGCCGCAGGTCGAGCATCGCCGTGTAGATCTCGGCGAGAGTGAGCCACTCGTGGTCGGGGTCGGCGGGGTTCTGGACGGGCACGTGACAGTGCAGCGGCGTACCGGCGAACGGACTGGGCGCTCGCTCGCACTCGACGTCCCGGCGCAGGTCGATGACGCGGCTCACGCCGTACGCGTGGACGGCGGCCACACCCTGCTCGGTGAGGCGGTGCGGGCTGTCGGTGCGGATCAGCGCGCGGTGCCGGATCGCCCGGCCGTCGCCGGTCGGCAGGCCGCCGAGGTCACGCGCATTGCGGCAGTCGGGCCAGTCGAGGTGCCGGGACGGAAGGCCGTCCAGGTCGACCGCGACCTTCACGTCGCCGGAAGAAGAGTTCTGTGGACCGTGCGCTGCCGTACCAGCCATCTGTGCGGTGCACCCCTCACTGCCCGTTCACCGCCGCGCCCGGCGCGCGGCGACCGGCCCCCAGCCTACGCAGCGGGAGCGTCGGTACGGGGTGAGTGTTCGGGAACGGTCAGGGCCTCGGAACAGTACCGAACCAGCACAGAACCAGCACCGAACCAGTACCGCGGAACCGACCGGCTCAGCGCGTGATCAGCGGGTCCAGCGCGACCGCCACGAACAGCAGCGCGAGGTAGAGGTTGGACCAGTGGAAGAAGCGCATCGGCCGCAGCGCGGTCCCGGACTCCCCGCGTGCCACCCGGCGTACCAGCGCGAACGCCTCCACCATGACGACGGCGCCCAGCACGGCCGCGGCGACGGGGTACAACCAGCCGGTCGGTGCGATCGGCCACAGCGCCAGGGAGGCCAGCACCGTGGCGGCGGAGTAGGCCACCACCTGCCAGGCGACGGCGCGCTCGGTGGCGACCACCGGCAGCATCGGCACACCGGCCTCGGCGTAGTCCTCGCGGTAGCGCATCGCCAGCGTCCACGTGTGCGGCGGTGTCCAGAAGAACACCACCAGCACCAGCGCCAGCGGCGCCCAGTCGAGGGACCCGCGCACCGCCGTCCACCCGATCACCACCGGGAAGCAGCCCGCGATGCCGCCCCACACGATGTTCTGTGACGTACGCCGCTTCAGCACCAGCGTGTAGACGAGGATGTAGAACGCGTTCGCGGCCAGCGCGAGCCCGGCCGACAGCCAGTTGACGAAGAAGCCCAGCCACAGCGTGGCGACCAGGCCGAGCACGATGCCGAAGACCGCGGCGTTACGCGGGCCCACCGCGTGCCGGGGCAGTGGCCGGCGGCGGGTGCGGCGCATCCGCTCGTCGATGTCGCGGTCGAGTACGCAGTTGAGGGTGTTGGCGCTGCCCGCGGCGGCGATGCCGCCGATCATCGTGGCGAGCACCAGGCCGAGCGACGGGACGCCTCGCTGGGCGAGGAACATCACCGGCACGGTGGTGACGAGGAGGAGCTCGATGATGCGCGGCTTGGTGAGCGCGACGTACGCCGACACGACGTCGCGCCAGTGTGCCCGGCGCGGCGGGGAGGTGCCTCCGTCACCCGCATTCGGCCCCGCGGAGTGGTGGCCCGAGGTGTGCGACCCCGAGGTGGTGGGGCCAGAAGCGAGGGGGCCGGAGTCGACTGCCGCCACGAACACCTCGTCACCAGGAGTACATATCGGCCGGACGGTCCGGCCGCACGATCGCCGCAAGTCTAGGAGCCGTTCCCCGGTGGGCCGTCCCCGGGCTTGCGGTGGCCCGCCGGCCGGGGCTCATACCCCCACAGTTCGGGCACATCGGCGAAGGTGGGGCACGGTTCCGGCGTCCCGGGCGGGGTAGACCCGACGACTGCGCCGCACCGCGCGGCAACGATCTCGCTCCGAGCGGGTCGCGCGGTGGACGGCGCGGCCGCGCGAGCAGATCCGCACGTGGGTAGGCTCGCAAATGATGGCTTCCGCATCCTCTGACAGGAGTCGATCAGCCGTATGACTTCCAGCGACGCACCTGCCCCCCTCGACTGGACCGACGTGGACAAGCGGGCGGTGGACACCATCCGCGCGCTCGCCATGGATGCGGTCGAGAAATCCGGCAACGGCCACCCCGGCACCGCGATGAGCCTGGCGCCCGCGGCGTACCTCCTCTTCCAGCGGCTGATGCGCTACGACCCGGCCGACCCCGACTGGATCGGGCGCGACCGGTTCGTGCTCTCGGCCGGACATACCAGCCTCACGCTCTACATCCAGCTCTTCTTCGCCGGCCTGCTCGATCTGGAAGACCTCAAACACTTCCGCAAGTGGGGCAGCCGCACCCCCGGTCACCCCGAGCACGGGCACACCGCAGGGGTGGAGACGACGACCGGGCCGCTCGGACAGGGGCTGGGCAACGCCGTCGGCATGGCCATGGCCGCCCGCCGCGAGCGTGGCCTGCTCGACCCGGACGCCCCGGCCGGCCAGAGCCCGTTCGACCACCGGATCTACACGATCGTCAGTGACGGTGACATCGAGGAGGGCATCAGCCACGAGGTCAGCTCGCTGGCCGGTCACCAGAAGCTCGGCCACCTGATCGCGTTGTACGACGAGAACAAGATCTCCATCGAGGACGACACCACCGTCGCCTTGTCGGAGAACGTCGCCGAGCGCTACGAGGCCTACGGCTGGCACGTGCAGACCGTGGAGTGGAAGCGCTCCGAGGAGTACGTCGAGGACGTCCAGGCGCTGTACGACGCCTACGAGAAGGCGATCGCCGAGACCGACCGTCCGTCGCTGATCGTCCTGCGCACCATCATCGCCTGGCCCGCACCGCACGCCCAGAACACCGGCAAGGCGCACGGTGCCGCACTCGGCGCCGACGAGGTGGCCGCGACCAAGCGCATCCTGGGCTTCGACCCGGACAAGACGTTCGTGGTGGAGGACGAGGTCCTCGAGCACGTACGCAAGGTGCGCGAGCGCGGCGGCCAGGCGCACCGGGACTGGACCCGCGCCTTCTCCGCCTGGCGGACCAAGAACCCCGAGCGCGCCCAGTTGCTGGACCGGATGCGCGAGCGCCGGCTGCCCGAGGGCTGGGCCGACCGGATCCCGACGTTCGAGGCGGGCAAGGCCGTCGCCACCCGCAAGGCCTCCGGTGCGGTGATCTCCGCGCTCGCCCCGGTGCTGCCGGAGCTGTGGGGCGGCTCGGCCGATCTCGCGGAATCCAACAACTCCACGCCCGACGGCGAGCCGTCGTTCATCCCACCGGAGTACTCCACCAAGGAGTTCGCCGGAGACTGGTACGGCCGGGTGCTGCACTTCGGCATCCGCGAGCACGGCATGGGCGCGATCCTCAACGGCATCGCCCTGCACGGTGGGACGCGGCCCTACGGCGCGACGTTCCTGGTGTTCAGCGACTACATGCGCCCGGCGGTGCGGCTGGCGGCGCTGATGCAGCTGCCGGTCCTCTACGTCTGGACGCACGACTCGATCGGCCTGGGCGAGGACGGGCCGACCCACCAGCCGATCGAGCACCTCGCCTCGCTGCGGGCGATTCCGGGACTGCAGATCATCCGCCCCGGCGACGCCAACGAGACGGCGGCAGCGTGGCAGTTCGCCCTCTCCCGGCCCGACAGCCCCAAGGGGTTCGCGCTGTCCCGGCAGAACCTCCCGACCTTCGACCGTTCGGAGGGCAGCGGCTTCGCGCCGGCGAGCGAGGTCGGCCGCGGCGGCTACGTCCTGGTCGACGCACCGGGTGACGCGGTGCCCGACGTGATCCTGATCGCGACCGGCTCCGAGCTGCAGATGGCGGTGGCCGCCCGTGAGCAACTCGCCGAGGAGGGCATCGCGGCACGGGTCGTCTCGATGCCGTGCGTGGAGTGGTTCGACGCGCAGGACAAGTCCTACCGCGACACCGTCCTCCCGCCGACCGTGCGGGCCAGGGTGTGCGTCGAGGCCGGCATCGCCCAGCCGTGGTACCGCTTCGCCGGTGATGCCGGCCGGATCGTCTCGATCGAACACTTCGGGGCCTCGGCGGATTACCAGACCCTGTTCGAGGAGTTCGGGTTTACGGCGGGCACGGTGGCGCAAGCCGCCAGGGAGAGCCTGGCGGCGGTACGCGGCTGAGCCCGACACCCACACAGCTAAGGAGACTCGATGAACGACCGACTTGCCGCACTGTCCGACGCGGGCGTGGCCGTCTGGATCGACGACGTCTCGCGTGGCCGCCTCTCCACCGGCAACCTCGCCGAACTCGTCGCCGACAAGCACGTCGTCGGAGTGACGAGCAACCCGACGATCTTCGCCAAAGCGGTCGGGAACGCCGACGACTACGCCGAACAGACCCGCGATCTCGCCGCCCGGGGCGTCGACCTCGAGGAGGCCGTGCGCGCGATCACGACGTACGACATCCGCTGGGCCTGCGACGTCCTGCGCCCGGTCTACGACCGCACCGACGGCGTCGACGGCCGGGTGTCGCTGGAGGTCGACCCGCGCCTGGCCAAGCACACCCTGAAGACCGTGGCCGAGGCACGCGCCCTGTGGTGGCTGGTCGACCGGCCCAACCTCTTCATCAAGATCCCGGCCACCCGCGAAGGGCTGTCGGCGATCACCGCCGCGCTCGCCGAGGGCATCAGTGTCAATGTCACGCTGATCTTCGCCCTCCAGCGCTACCGGGACGTGATGAACGCGTTCATGACCGGGCTGGAGAAGGCCAAGGAGAAGGGCCTCGACCTGAGCCGCATCGGCAGCGTGGCGTCCTTCTTCGTCAGCCGGGTCGACACCGAGTACGACAAGCGCCTGGACAAGATCGGCACCGACGAGGCCAAGTCCCTGAAGGGCAAGGCGGCCATCGCCAACGCGCGGTTGGCGTTCGAGGCGTATGAGGAGGTCTTCTCCTCCGACCGGTGGAAGGCGCTGGCGGCCGCCGGTGCGAAGCCGCAGCGGCCGCTGTGGGCGTCCACCTCCACCAAGGACCCCAACATGCCGGACACGATCTACGTCACCGAACTGGTCACCGACGGTGTGGTCAACACCATGCCGGAGGCCACGCTGAACGCGTTCGCCGACCACGGCGAGGTACGGGGGGACACCGTGCGCGGCCGCTACGACGAGGCCCGGCAGGTGATCGCCGATCTGGAGAAGCTCGGCATCAGCTACGACGAGGTGGTCGAGCAGCTCGAGGTCGAGGGCGTGGAGAAGTTCGCGGCCAGCTGGAAGGAACTCCTCGACACCGTACGCGCCGCGCTCGAGGGGGGAAACAAGAAGTGAGCGCCGAAGGGCTCACCGTCGAGGTCACCCGGCCCGCGGAAGACACGGTCAGCCGGCTGGTCGAGGACCAGGTGGCCTCCAGGCTCGCCGCGAAGGACGCCACGCTGTGGGGCCCGGACGCCGAGCCGGAGGCGTCGGTCCGGCTGGGCTGGGTCGACCTCCCGCGTACGTCCCGGCCGCTGCTGGCCGAGATCGAGGCGCTGCAGGCGCAGCTGCGCCAGGAGGGCCTGGACCACATCGTCCTGTCCGGCATGGGCGGCTCGTCGCTGGCGCCGGAGGTGATCACCGCCACCGCCAACGTGCCGTTGACAGTGCTGGACTCGACCGACCCGTCGGTCATCGCGCGGGCGATCCGCCAGGACCTCGACCGCACCGTCCTGGTCGTGTCGAGCAAGTCCGGGTCGACCGTGGAGACCGACAGCCACCGGCGGGCCTACCTCAAGGCGTTCGCCGACGCGGGCATCGACGGCCCCAGCCGGATCGTCGTGGTCACCGACCCGGGCTCGCCGTTCGCCGAGCTCGCCGAACGTGAGGGCTACCGCAAGGTGTTCCTCGCCGACCCGAACGTCGGCGGCCGCTACAGCGCACTGACCGCTTTCGGGCTGGTTCCGGCGGGGCTGGCAGGCGCCGACGTCGCGGAGTTGCTCGATCAGGCCGAGGCCGTGCTCCCGACGCTGGCGCAGGACAGCGCCGACAACCCCGCCCTGGCCCTGGGCGCCGCTCTGGGCGCCGGGCACCAGGCCGGTCGGGACAAGGTCGTGCTGGGTGAGGGAACCACCTCCGTCACCGGGTTCGGCGCGTGGGCCGAGCAGCTCATCGCCGAGTCGACCGGAAAGCTCGGCCGCGGCCTGCTGCCGGTCGACGTCGGCGGCACCTCCGCCACCACCCCCGGCTGGGCGAACCCCGGACCCGACGTCACCCCGGTGGCGATCGGCGCCCCCGAGCAGACCGTGCCCGGTCTGGTCGTGACCGACGGTTCGCTCGGCGCGTTGTTCCAGCTGTGGGAGACGGCGGTCGCGGTCGCCGGCCGGCTGATCGGGATCAACCCCTTCGACCAGCCCAACGTCGAGGAGGCCAAGAAGGCCGCCCGTTCGCTGCTGGACCAGCCGCCCACGCAGGAGTCCGCTTCATCCCCCGCCTTCGTCGAGGGCGCGGTCGAGGTCTACGGCGACGACAAGGTGCTGGCCGGTGCGAGCACCGTCGAACAGGCCCTGGCCGCCATCGTCGAGGCGGTGCCCGACCACGGCTATCTCGCGCTGCTGGCCTACCTCGACCGCGACGCCGACGCCGAGGCCGCCCGTCTGCGTCCTGCCCTCGCCGCCTCGGTCCCGTTCCAGGTGACCTTCGGCTTCGGGCCGAGGTACCTGCACTCGACTGGGCAGTACCACAAGGGTGGGCACCCCAACGGCGCGTTCGTGGAGATCACCGGGGCCGTCACCGACGACCTCGAGGTCCCCGGCCGGCCGTACACCTTCGGGCAGCTGATCTACGCCCAGGCCGTCGGCGACCTCGGCATTCTGCGGGACAAGGGATTCCCCACCCTGCGATTCCACCTGACCGACCGGTCGGCCGGTCTCACCCAGCTGCTGGACGCGGCCGGAAAGGTGCGCACATGACCGACGCAGGAGGAAGGACCGAGGCCGGCTCCCAGCGGGGCGCCGGCTCCAACATCGTGGGGGTACCGGCCGACACCGAGCCCCTGCACCGGCCGATGGCGGCGGTGACGACGGCCGAGACCAACCCGCTGCGCGACCCGCAGGACCGCCGGCTCCCGCGCATCGCCGGCCCGTGCGGACTGGTGATATTCGGCGTCACCGGCGACCTGGCCCGCAAGAAACTGATGCCGGCCGTCTACGACCTCGCCAACCGCGGATTGCTTCCGCCGGGGTTCGCCCTGGTCGGCTTCGCCCGGCGCGACTGGGAGCACGAGGATTTCGAGCGCGTCGTGCACGACGCGGTCAAGGAGTACGCCCGGACGCCGTTCCGCGAAGAGGTGTGGAAGCAGCTGTCGGAGGGCTTCCGGTTCGTACCCGGCGAGCTCGACGACGACGCGTCGTTCGAGCGGCTGCGCGCCACCATCGACGACCTCGACCGCGAACGCGGCACCAACGGCAACCACGTCTTCTACCTCTCGGTGCCACCGAAGTTCTTCTCGGTCACCGTGCGCCAGCTGAAGAAGCACGGCCTGGCCGACCAGGGCGAGGACCACTGGCGACGGGTCGTGGTGGAGAAGCCGTTCGGGCACGACCTGGCCAGCGCACGCGAGCTGAACGCCATCGTCTCGGAGGTCTTCTCCCCCGAGCAGGTCTTCCGCATCGACCACTACCTCGGCAAGGAGACCGTCCAGAACATCCTGGCGCTGCGTTTCGCCAACCAGTTGTTCGAGCCGGTCTGGAACTCCAACTACGTCGACCACCTGCAGATCACCATGGCCGAGGACGTCGGCATCGGCGGCCGGGCCGGCTACTACGACGGCATCGGCGCGGCCCGCGACGTGATCCAGAACCACCTGCTCCAGCTCGTCGCGCTGACCGCGATGGAGGAGCCGGTGAGCTTCGACGCGGCCAGCCTGCGGCTGGAGAAACAGAAGGTCCTGGCCGCGATCCAGCTGCCCCGCCGGCTCGACCTGCACACCGCGCACGGGCAGTACTCCGAGGGCTGGGCGGGCGGGATAAAGGTACGCGGATACCTCCAGGAGGAGGGTATCCCGCCGGACTCCCGGACCGAGACCTACGCCGCGGTCAAGCTGGACATCGACAACCGCCGGTGGGCGGGCGTCCCCATCTACCTGCGGACCGGCAAGCGGCTCGCCCGCCGGGTCACCGAGGTGGCCGTGGTGTTCAAGAAGGCGCCGCACCTGCCGTTCGCGTCCACCGCGACCGAGGAGCTGGGCAACAACACGCTGGTGATGCGGATCCAGCCCGACGAGGGGATCACCCTGCGGTTCGGCTCGAAGGTGCCGGGCAGCCAGATGGAGATCCGCGACGTGACGATGGACTTCGCCTACGGCGGCGCGTTCACCGAGTCCTCCCCGGAGGCGTACGAACGACTGATCCTCGACGTGCTGCTCGGCGACTCACCGCTCTTCCCGCAGCACGAGGAAGTGGAGCTGTCCTGGCGGATCCTCGACCCGATCGTCGACTACTGGGCCGAGCACACCAAGCCCGAGCAGTACCCCGCCGGCACCTGGGGGCCGGCGTCCGCCGACGAGATGTTGGCCCGCGACGGCCGGGCCTGGAGGCGTCCGTGATCATCGATCTGTCCGGCACCACCGCGAGCAAGATCGCTTCCGCGCTGGTCAGGGCGCGCGCCAGCTCGGGCAGCCCGGCGATGGGCATGGTGCTCACGCTGGTGGTCGTCGCCGACGAGAGCAGCCACTACGACGCCCTCCGGGCGGCGATGGAGGCGGCGAAGGAACACCCGTCCCGCATCCTCGGCGTCATCCCCCGCGGCGGTCGCGGCTCGGCCCGGCTGGACGCGGAGGTCAGAGTCGGCGGCGAGGCCGGCTCCGGTGAGAGCGTCCTGCTCCGCCTGTACGGCGAGCTCGCCCGGCACGCCGAGTCGGTGGTGATGCCGCTGCTGCTGCCGGAGTCGCCGGTGGTCGTGTGGTGGCCGAACAAGGCGCCCGAGGTGCCCTCGCAGGACGCCGTGGGCCGGTTGGCGCAGCGGCGGGTGACCGACTCGGCGGCCTCGCGCCGGTCGCTGGAGATGCTCATTTCCCACTGCGGCAGCTACCAGCCCGGTGACACCGACCTGTCGTGGACCCGTATCACCCCGTGGCGGGCCCTGATGGCGGCCGCGCTGGACCAGCCGCACAGCCGGATCACCGGCGCGACCGTCGAGGCCGAGCGCGGCAACGCCAGCGCCGACCTGCTGGCCGCCTGGCTGTGCCGGCGGCTGCGGGTGCCCACCAAGGTGAAGTCCAGCCGGGGGCCGGGCATCACCGCGGCCCTGCTGCACACCGACGCCGGCGACATCGCCATCACCCGGCCCGACGGCCGGCTGGCGCGGTACTCCGTGCCCGGCCAGCCCGAGCGCCACGTGGCCCTGAAGCGGCGGGACACCTTCGAGTTGCTGGCCGAGGAGTTGCGCCGCCTCGACCCCGACGACGTGTACGCCGAGACCGTCTCCGAACTCCTCGACCGGGCACACGGAAAGGGCAAGGGCTCGGCCAACGGGTCCGTGCGTACGTCCGCCGACGAGCGTTCCGCGAGCGGGTCCGGCGGTGACGGAGCGACCGGTACCGACGCGCCGGCCCGCCCGGCGAAGAAGTCGGCTGCCGACCGCGCGCCTGCCGAGGACGCGCCGGAGCCCGCCAGGAAGGTGGCCAAGAAGGCGGCCAAGAAGGCGGCGAAGAAGGCCCCCGCCGAGGACACCGCGGCCAGGCAGGCACCCGCGAAGAAGGCCGCAGCCAAGAAGGCCGGTGCGACGAAGGCGCCGGCGAAGGAAGCCGCCGCGAAGAAGGCCCCCGCCAGGGAGGCGGCGAAGAAGGCGCCCGGCCGGAAGGCCGCCGCCGAGCGGGCGTCCGCCCCGAGGAGCGCCGGCCGGTCGGCGCGCCGTCGTACCGACTCGGACGGCGCCTGATGGGTGCGCCCGAGGTGGTGGTCCACGCCGACAAGGACCTCCTGGCCCGCGCCGTCGCGGCCCGCCTGGTGACCCGGCTGGTCGACGGCCAGGTCGGTGGGCGCACCGCGCACGTGGTCCTCACCGGCGGCGGCATCGGCACCGCCGTCCTCGCCGCACTCGCCGACGCACCGGCCCGGGACGCCATCGACTGGTCGCGCCTGGACGTCTGGTGGGGCGACGAACGCTTCGTGCCGGCCGGCGACCCCGAACGCAACGAGACCGGAGCGCGGGCGGCCCTGCTCGACCACGTGCCGATCCCCGCGGACCGAGTGCACCCGATGCCGGCCTCGGACGGGCCTGCGGGAGACCGTCCGGAGGACGCCGCCCGCTGGTACGCCGAGGAACTCCGCGCCGCGGCCCGGCCGGAGGACCACGGGCCGGTTCCGCGGTTCGACGTCCTCATGCTCGGCGTGGGGCCGGACGGGCACGTCGCGTCGCTCTTCCCCGAGCATCCCGCGGTGCACGAGGAGGAGGAGTCGGTGGTCGCGGTGCACGGTGCGCCGAAGCCGCCGCCGACCAGGTTGTCGCTGACGTTCCCCGCGCTCAACGCCGCCCGCGAGGTGTGGTTCCTGGTGGCCGGTGAGGAGAAGGCCGGTGCCGTGCGCCTCGCCCTGGGCGGTGCCGGACCGGTGCAGATCCCCGCGGCGGGCGTACGCGGCCGGCAGCGCACCCTGTGGCTGCTGGACCGTTCCGCCGCGAAGGAACTTCCCGTCGAGCTGACCCGGCCCACCGAGCACTGACCCGGCCGCAATGGCCCATGGGCACCGACCCGCGGCCGGCCCGGCCTACCGGGCGGTGGCCGAGGAAGACGCCGTACCCCGCCGGGTCCGCTGCCTGCCGCGCACCGCGCACCAGCGGCGGGAAGAACGGGTTGGCGATGTCCGGGACGACCAGCGCGATGGTGGCGCCGGTGGACAGCCCGCGCGCCACCGCGTCGGGCGGTAGCCAGCTCCGCGGCCATGGCGCGGACGTGCGCCACCGTCGCCGGGGCGCAGGAGTTCGGGCCGGCCGAACGCCCGGGAGACGGTGGCCCGCGACATCCCGGCCGCCTCCGCCACCTCGCGGATCGTCGGAGCCACGTCCCGCCGCCGGGCAGCGTTGCTCATCCGGTGCCCGACCTGCCTGTGCGCCTGCTCATCCGTCGCCTGTCCCGGAACGCCTGCTCAGCTCGCGACCGCGACCGGGCCGCCGACGGTGACGGACTCGTGCACCGCGGCCAGGATCGCCGTCACCCGCCGGCTCTCGGCCAGGCTGACCAGCGGCGGAGTCCCGTCTACGACGCAGCCGATCATGTGACCGACCGCGTACGCCAGCGCGCCCGCCGGCACGCCGTGCAGCACCGGCATGATCGAGATGCGGGGGTACTCGAACTCCGTGGGCGTGGCCACCTCCACCTGGTCGTCCTTGCGGTCCAGGTGCACCACGCCGTGCTCGCCGACCACCTCGATGAACGAGTCGGTCATCGTCGGGTAGGTGTCGGGGTAGATCCAGCAGGACTCGAACGTCGCCACCGCACCGGAGGCGAACCGCACCTGCGCCTGGATCGCGTCCGGGGTGTGCACGCCCCGGCCGTCGAGCACTCCCCGCACGGCCGTGGCGTACACCTCGACCGCGCGGTCCTCGCCGAAGAACCAGCACACCAGGTCGATGTCGTGGCTGGACAGGAACCACGCGGAGGTGGTGTCGCCCGCCCAGGACAACATCTGCGTGGGTACGTGGATCCGGTCGTTCTTGCGGGCGTACGCCATCCGCGGCCGGCCGATCCGGCCCGCCTCGATCGCCGCCTTCGCCTGCGCGTAGCTCGGAATCCAGCGGTGGTTGAACGACGTCATCGCCGCGACGCCGGACCGCTCGACGGCGGCGATCACCTCGTCCGCGTCGGACAGGCTGGTGGCCAGCGGCTTCTCCACCAGGATCGCCTTGCCGGCCCGCGCGGCCTCGACCGCGATCGCGGTGTGCAGGTGGTCCGGGGTGGCGACGATGACCAGATCGACATCGGTACGCCCGAGCAGCGTGCGGTAGTCGTCGGTGGCCAACTCCGCGCCGTGCCGTCGGGCGACCTCGCGCGCGGCGGTGTCGGGCACGCTCGCCACCCCGACCAGCCTCGCGCGCGGATCGGCGGCCACCACCGCGGCGTGCGCGGCACCCATCACGCCCGCACCGACCACGGCCACACCGACCGAAGGGCGCGCGTTCTCCGTCATGCCTGCAAACGGTTGCACACCGCGAACGGACGAACAACGCTGCCAGGTTGCCGGTATCGGCATGCACGCCTGTCCCGTCCGCGATTGACGTGCAACCGCTTGCACGGAAGACTCTTCGGGCATTCCGTGCCTGTTCCGGGCCCCGTGCGGGAGGAGTGACGTGGCGACACGCGGCTGGTCGGTGCTCGGTGCCTTCACGGTGGCGGGTCCGGTGCTGTGTTCGCTCCTCGTCTTCGTCCGAAGGGTGAGGTGACCGCACATGCCCGAGGTGACTCCGGCTCCCAGCCCCGGTGGCAGCGGTGCCGACTACGCTGCCGACGGCAACGGGGCCGCGGAATCCGGTGAGTACGCCTGGATCGTCGACCATCTTGTGCGCGTCGTGCTGGCCTGGTGGCTGCGCGACGCGCCGGACCGCACCGACGGCGGCGTCTTCACCTGCTGGGACAACGCCGGCGACCGCCTGCTGTCCACCGACAAGTACACCTGGTCCCAGGGGCGCTGGATCTGGCTGCTGGCAAGCGTCGCCGACGCGGTCGAACGCGGCGTGCTGCCCGCGCAAGGTGTGCTTGACGCCGCGGACCTGCGCGCGCTCGCCGGGCAGAGCGCGGCGTTCGTTCGTACGCACGCGGTCCTGCCGGACGCGACCACGGCGTACGTCACCGACGCTGCCGGGACTCCGCGCGAGCCGTCGCCGGGTGCCGGACTGCACACCAGCGTCTTCGCCGACTGCTTCACCGCACTCGGCCTGGCCGCCTGGGCCCGGGTCGACCGGGGCTCCGACCGGGCCGATGCCGCGGATGACGCCGATGCCGCGGACGCCGCCGAGTCGGGCAAGCTGGCGTTGACACTGCTCGAGTCGGCCGCCACGCGAGTTCGGAGCGGACAGGCGCGCACCGACCCCTATCCGATCCACCCGGACTTCACCGCGCTGTCGCTGCCGATGATCTGCGTGGGCACGGCGACGGAGGTGTACCGAGCTACGCGTGCCGGCTCGGCCGCCGCGATCGCCGTCGAGGCGGCGGCCACGATCGCACACGAACTCCGCGAGGGCGACGACCTGCGAGAGCTGGTTCCTCGCGTCCCGGGCCGCGGCGACACCCTGCTCGCCCGGCACCGTACGCCGGGACACGCACTGGAGTGTCTGTGGTTCCTGCTGCACGCCGCGGACAGCGTCCGCGGGGTGGCCGACGTGCTCGGCACAGGCAGCACAGGCGGCGACCGGGCCTGGATTCCCGAGGCGGCTCTGCACGCGTTGCGGATCGGCTGGGACGACGAGCACGGTGGGCTGTTCCGGTACGCCGACCGTGACGGTGGCGAGCCCCGCGGCCAGAGCCTCGACGATTCCTACGAGGTGCTGGTCCGCGACACCTGGGACACCAAGCTGTGGTGGCCGCACGCGGAGGCGTTGTACGCGACGCGCCTGCTGGCGGTGAGGTTTCCGGCGTACGCACCCGAACTCCTGGGGTGGTACGAGCGCCTGCGAAGCTACACCTACGGCACGTTCCCCGCCGGCCGCGGAAAGGAGTGGGTGCAGATCCGCACCCGCGACGGCACACCGCTGGACCGCACGGTCGCCCTGCCGGTGAAGGATCCGTTCCACATCGCTCGCGCACTGCTCCTCCAGGCCGAGCTCCTCGCCACACCCGGCGACACCGGCCGCCGCACACCCAACGACGTCGAGAGGAAACATCCGTGACCGAACCGATCGTCCGCGTCTTTCCCGACCGTGCGAGCCTCGGCTACGCGGCAGCCGCCGACGTCGCCGCGCAGTTGCGCGAGCGACTGAACTACCAGGACTCCGTGCGCATGGTGTTCGCCGCGGCGCCGAGCCAACAGGAGACCCTGGACGCGCTCGCGGCCGAGGTGGGCATCGACTGGACCCGGGTGACGGCGTTCCAGATGGACGACTACATCGGGCTGCCGCAGGACGCGCCACAGCGGTTCGGGCAGTGGCTTCGCCGGGCGATCTTCGACCGGGTGCCGTTCAAGGAGGTGCACCTGATGCGCACCGACGGCGACCCCGACGCCCGGGCACGGGAGTACGCCGACCTGCTCGCGGCCGAGCCGATCGACCTGGTGTGCCTGGGCATCGGTGTCAACGGGCACATCGCGTTCAACGACCCGCCGGTCGCCGACTTCGCCGACCCAGCGGCGGTGAAGGTGGTCGAGCTCGACGACACCTGCCGTCAGCAGCAGGTCGACGACGGCTGCTTCCCCACCTTCGACGACGTTCCACCGCGAGCGCTCACTCTGACGGTGCCCCGGCTGCTCGACGCCG
Source organism: Actinopolymorpha sp. NPDC004070 (assembly GCF_040610475.1). Taxonomy (NCBI): domain Bacteria; kingdom Bacillati; phylum Actinomycetota; class Actinomycetes; order Propionibacteriales; family Actinopolymorphaceae; genus Actinopolymorpha; species Actinopolymorpha sp. NPDC004070. The sequence goes on from NZ_JBEXMJ010000004.1 coordinate 423,900, forward strand.
ACCACCTGTTCTGCGTCGTGCCGGGGCAGGCGAAGGCGGAGGCGGTCCGGCGTACGCTGAACGACCCCATCGGCGAGGCCTGCCCCGCCACCGCGTTGCGCACGCACCCCGCGTGTGTCCTCTACCTCGACCAGGACTCCGCCGGTGAGCTCGACTGATCCCGGCACCAACCCGAAGACGAGCCCGGAGATGAGTCCACGGATGACCACGGCTCCCACGTTCGAGATCTCCGGCCGCGACCCCTCGACCGGCCGGCGATGCACGGTCGAGGTGGCGGACGGGCTGATCACGCAAGTCCACCTTGACAGTGCCGACGCCGCCGACGACGCCGACGACGCGACGACCGGCGCGGAAACCGAACCCTGGTTGGCTCCTGGCCTGGTCGACCTGCAGGTCAACGGCTTCGCGGGGTTCGACGTGAACGCCGCGGACGCAGGACCGGACACGATCGTCGCGATGGTACGAGCGTTGTGGAAGGTCGGGGTCACCACCGTGGTGCCGACCATCGTCACCGCCTCGGAGGAGCACATCGTCACCTGCCTGCGCAGGGTGGTGGCGGCGCGTGCCGAGGACCCGATGGTGCGGCACGCCGTTCCGTACGTCCACGTGGAGGGTCCCCATCTGTCTTCGGAGGACGGCCCCCGCGGCGTGCACGACGCCGCGCAGATCCGCCCGCCGGATGTCGCGGAGTTCGACCGCTGGCAGCAGGCCGGCGAGGGCCTGGTGGGCATGGTCACCATGTCGCCGCACTTCCCCGGCAGCCCGTCCTACGTCCGCGCGCTTGCCGACCACGGGGTGCTGGTGTCGGTCGGCCACACCGGTGCCACCCCCGAGCAGATCCATGCGGCCGCGGACGCCGGCGCGACCTTCTCGACCCACCTCGGCAACGGCGCGCACGCGGTGCTCCCCCGCCATCCCAACTACGTGTGGGCCCAGCTCGCCGACGACCGGCTCACCGCCGGCTTCATCGCCGACGGGCACCACCTGCCGGCGGACACGTTGGTGGCCATGCTCGCCGCCAAGGGGCCGGAACGGTCAGTCCTGGTGTCGGACGCCACCACCCTCGCCGGATCCCCGCCGGGGGTCTACCAGACACCGGTCGGCGGTGCGGTGGAGTTGTCCGCCCAGGGCCGGCTCTCCCACGTCGGTACGCCCTACCTCGCCGGCGCGGCGCGCCCGGTCACCGACGGCGTGGCCCACGTGGCGAACCTCGGCCGGTTCTCCCTCGCCGAGGCGCTGGCACTGGCGACGAGTTCCCCTGGACGGTTCGTGGGTGGCCGGGGCCGGTTGGCGGCGGGTGCACCCGCGGACCTGGTGACGTTCCACTGGAGCCCGGGCAACCCGACCTTGACAGTGGACAAGGTCGTGGCCGCCGGAACGCCGGTGGTGGGGTGAGCCTGCCCGGTGACGGGACGAGCCAGGTCGGCGCGGCGACGGTGGACGTCACGCCGCCTGCCGGGCTGGCGATGTCGGGGTTCCTCGCCCGCACCTCGCGGGCGACCGGCGCCCACGACCCGCTCACCGTCCGGGCGGTCACCGTCGACGGCACCGCCGTCGTCACCGTGGACGCCTGCGGGCTGCACGAGGACACCTGCCGGCGGATCCGCGAACGCCTGCGCGGCGAAGTCGCCGACGCGGTGGTGGCCGCCACCCACACCCACGGCGGGCCGGCCGTGGTCCCAGGCCGACTGGGCGGGCCGGTCGACCCCGGTCACCTCCGCCTGCTGGAGGACGCCTGCGTCGACGCCGTACGCACCGCACTTCACCATGCCCGCCCCGCACGGTTGCGGTTCGGCAGCGGCGCGGACCCGGGCGTGGCCCGCAACCGGCGGCGGCACGGCGGCCCGGTCGACTCCGCCCTTCCGGTGCTGGTGTGGACCGACGAGACCGGCGCGACGGTCACGATCCTCACCGCCTACGCGTGCCATCCGGTCGTACTCGGCGCGGACAACACGTTGTGGACGGCCGACTATCCCGGAGTGGTTCGCCGTCAACTCGAGCTTGCCCATCCCGGCGCCGTCGCGGTCTTCCTCACCGGATGCTGCGGCGACGCCAACACCGGCCACTCCGCCGACGCGTCCACGCTGCGGGCCAGCGACACTCGCACGTACGGCGCATGCGAACGCGTAGGCACGGCAGTAGCGCAAGCGGTCCTTGACACCCGGACGTGCCCGGTCGAAGGGCCGGTCGGCGCGAGGTCGGCCGAACTGGATCTCGAACGCCTGGACGGCAGCAGCTGGACGGGCCGGGTCAGCGTCCTCGACTGGTGCGGCATCCGGTTGGTCGCCCTGCCTGGTGAGCCGTTCGCGGCCACCGCTATGGCGCTCCGGTGCGCGGCACCGGATCCCCTTGCGGTGTTCGGGTACGCCGACGGCTGTCCCGGCTACTTCCCCACCCGCGAGGAGTACGCCCTCGGCGGGTACGAGGTGGAGCAGGCGCACCTCTACTACGGCGCGCGGGCGGCGTTCGCACCCGGCAGCGCGGAGCGCCTCGGCGCCGAGGCGCTCCGGCTGCTGGGGCTCAGCGGCTGAAGTGGATCAGCTTGTGGTTGACGAACTCCTCGATGCCGTAACGCCCCAGCTCGCGCCCGAAACCCGAGCGCTTGACCCCGCCGAACGATCGCGGCCGTTCGGTCGAGCCCGGCGATCGGTCGAGCCCGGCGATCAGTCGAGCCCGGCGATCAGTCGAGCCCGGCGACCAGTTTGTCGGCGACCCGCAGGGCGATCTCGGCGCGTTCGGCCTCGCCGAGGTCGAGACCGGCCGGGAACGGCGAGGTGCCCAGAATCAGGGCGATGACGGCGAGCTGTGCCTCGAACCGCGCGGTGGGTTCGGCGTCCGGATCACTCAGCAGGGTCACCAGCGCGAGCATGCGTTCCCGCATCCGTTCACCGCTCGGGCTGTCGCGCATCGCGTTCTGGTTGACCTGGGCGAACCTCACCAGCGGGCGCCACTGACCGTCGAGCAGTTCGGCGATCCGGCGCAGGATCTGCCGGCGGGCCTCCGTCGTCCGCGGCTGCTCCTTCGCCCACCGGACCAACTCGTCGATCGAGGTGCCCAGGTCGTCGAGTACGCCGGTGAGGATGTCCTCCTTGGTCCTGAAGTGGTAGTAGAGCGCGGGCCGGGTGATGTTCAGCCGGTCGGCCACCTCCCGCAGGGACGTCTGCTCGTATCCCTGTGCAGCGAAGAGCTCCAGCGCGACCTGCTGGATGCGTTCCCGGGTGTCACTTCGTCGCCCGGCCATGTGCGTACCGGCACTCCTCCCGCTGTCCGTGCTTGACTCCCACCTACCAACTAGCTTACTTTCCTGTAAGTAAGTTGGAGGAGAGGCCCACCGTAGGGGGAACACTATGACCATCCGGTCCTCGTCCGACCACGCCGACAGCACCGTCACTTCCGACCGCACCGTCACTTCCGACCACACCGTCACTTCCGACCGCCCCGGCCAGGCTCCGGCGTTCCCGATGGTGCGGACCTGCCCGTACGCCCCGCCGCCCGAGTACGCCGAACTCCGCGCTCGCGGCCCGCTCGTCCGGGTGCGCGCCCCGAACGGCACGGTCGTGTGGGTGGTCACCCGGTGGGCCGAGGCTCGCCAGGTGCTCACCGACCGGCGGGTCAGCACCGACTCCAGCCGGCCCGACTTTCCGGTCCTCGACGAGCGCGAGGTCACCGAGGAGCAAAGTGCGGCCCGGGACAAGCTCCGGGCGGGTTTCTTCATCGACCAGGACCCGCCCGAGCACGACGTTCTCCGCCGCATGCTGATCCCCGAGTTCAGCGTCCGCCGGATCAACCAGTTGCGGCCACGGATCCAGCGGATCACCGACGAACGCATCGACGCGATGCTCGCCGCCGGGCCGCCGGTGGACCTGGTGGCCGAGTTCGGCCTGCCGGTGCCGTCCATGGTGATCTGCGAACTGCTGGGAGTGCCGTACGCCGACCGGGAGCTCTTCCAGTCCCGCACCCGGCGCATGGTGGCCGCCTCGACCGATCCCCGGGACGGGATGCAGGCCGTCATGGAGATCCGCGACTACCTCGACGACCTGGTTCGCCGGGCAGCCGCCGCACCGGAGGACAACCTGATCGGGCGGCTCGTACGCGGACCCGTCGCGAAGGGGGACCTCACGCTGGATGCCCTTGTGGGCATGGCGTTTCTGCTGCTGGTCGCCGGGCACGAGACCACAGCGTCGATGATTCCGCTGGGTGTGTTCACCCTGCTGCGCGAGCCCGGCCAGCTGGCCGAGGTCCGCGCGGACCCGGACCTGTGGCCAAGGGCGGTCGAGGAACTGCTTCGTTACCAGTCGGTGGTGGACTGGGTGGCGTTCGACCGGATGGCCGTGGAGGACCTGGAGATCGGCGGGGTTCGGGTGAGCGCGGGCGACGGCATCTTCGTCCTCGGCGCCTCGGCCGGCCGCGACGACCGGGTGTTCGGCGATCCCGACCGGCTGGACGTACGCCGGGATGCCCGTCACCATCTCGCGTTCGGGTACGGCGTACACCAGTGTCTCGGGCAGAACCTCGCCCGTGCCGAACTCGAGATCGCCTACCGCACGCTCTTCGACCGGATCCCCGGACTGCGGACCGACCTGCCCGACGAGGAGCTGGCGTTCAGGTACGACGCGGGCATCTTCGGCATGCACAGCTTCCCCGTCACCTGGTGAACGACCCGGCGCAAGCCGCGGTTGACACCTCGGCAAGGGCCGGCCCCGCGCCACGCGTGTCGGGACCGGCCCGTCCAATATTCACTGTCCGCCCAGGACCTTCGGGGCGTCGGCCTAGCCCTGGCCGTGCAGGTCCAGGCCGAGGTCGAGCGCTGGCGCCGAGTGCGTCAGCGCACCGACCGCGAGGTAGTCGACGCCGGTCTCCGCGTACGCCCGGGCGACGTCGAGGGTGAGTCCACCGGAGGCCTCCAGCAGCGTCCCGGTCCCGGCCGCGCGGGTACGCCGAACCGCCTCCGCGCACTCCTGCGGCGTGAAGTTGTCCACCAGCACCAGCTCCGCCTTGGCCTCCAGCACCGAGTCGAGCTCGGCCAGCGTCGTCACCTCCACCTCCGCCGACAGCTGCGGGGCGTGCCGGCGGGCCGCTTCCAGTGCTGCTGCCGCCGACCCGGCGGCAATCACGTGGTTGTCCTTCACCAGCACGGCGTCACCGAGCCCGAGCCGGTGGTTGACGCCACCGCCGCACCGGACGGCGTATTTCTGCAGCAGCCGAAGGCCGGGCAGCGTCTTGCGGCTGTCGCGCACGGCGCAGCCGGTACCGGCGACGGCGTCCACCCAGGCGGCGGTGAGCGTCGCGATCCCCGACAGGTGGCACACCAGGTTGAGGGCCGGCCGCTCCCCCGTGAGCAGGGTGCGGACCGGTCCGCGCAGGACCAGTGCGGGCTCGCCGGCCCGCAGCCTGGTGCCGTCCTCCACCTGGTGGAGCACCTCCACCTCACCGGGCGCCAGCAGGTCGAAGACGGCGGGTACGAGGACCCCTCCGGCGAGGACGCCCGGCACGCGCGGGGTGACCTCCGCCTCGGCCACCGCGTCGGCCGGCACGGTCGCTGCCGTCGTCTCGTCCGGGCCGTAGCGCAGGTCCTCCGCCAGCGCCGTGCTGAGCACGCGCAAGGTGTCGTCGACATCCAGCCCGGCCCGGGCCAGTGTCTCGGCCACGCCGGGCGAGAAGCCCTGTGCCGCCGGTGCGGCGTCCGGACTGCGGGTTACACCTGTGGGCACCGTCATGCCACACCTCCCAGGTCGAGGGCGGGCCGCAGGGTGGGCTCGCCGGACTCGTCCAGGCCCACCACCAGGCTGCGCCGCCACCGTTGGTCGTCTCGTACGGGATGGTCGTGCCGGACGTGGCAGCCACGGGATTCGGTCCGCGTGGACGCCGCGAGCACCAGCGTGCGGGCCGCCAGGTGGAGCGCGGCATCCTCGGCGTCGGCCCGCCCCGAAGGCTGCCTGCGCGTGGCCATGGCGTCCAGCGACTTGGCCACGATCGCGAGCCCGGCCTGGTCCCTGCCGATCGCCGCGTGCCGGCTCATCAACTGCTGGAGTGCGGGGCGGTCCGCGACCGGCTCGGACGTCAGCAGGTCGTCCACCTGGTGGTCGAGCCGGTCCGCCGACCGGGCCGCGGCCCTGCCGGTGGACCGGTCCGCGACGACGGCCCTCGCCGTCCGGTGTCCCACCACAAGCCCTTCGAGCAGGCTGTTGGAGGCCAGCCGGTTGGCGCCGTGCAGGCCGGTGCGGGCCACCTCCCCCGCCGCGTACAGACCCGGCACCGCGGTCCGGCCGTCGACCGAGGTCACCACGCCGCCGCAGCTGAAGTGCGCGGACGGTGCCACCGGGATCGGTTCGGACGCGGGGTCCACGCCGATCGCCCGGCATGCGGCGTACACCGTGGGGAAGCGCGCACGGAAGGCATCCGCCTTCAGGTGGGTGGCGTCCAGGAACACGTGGTCGTCCACCCCGCCGGGAACATCGGCCAGCCGGCGGATGATCGCCGCCGCGACCACGTCCCGGGGCGCGAGGTCGCCGAGCGGGTGTACGCCTTCCATGACGCGTTCGCCCGCGGCGTCCACCAGGACCGCGCCCTCGCCACGGACGGCCTCGGTGACCAGGGGACGCGAACCCGTGGCACCTCGCCCGGGGTAGAGGACGGTCGGGTGGAACTGCACGAACTCCAGGTCGGCCACCGCCGCGCCCGCGCGCAGGGCCAGCGCGATCCCGTCGGCGGTGGCGACGTCGGGGTTGGTGGTGGTCTCGTAGAGCTGGCCGAGGCCGCCGGTGGCGAGCAGCACGGCGGGTGCCCGGAGGATTCCGGTCACGCCGTCGTCGGCGAGCACCAGCAGCCCGGCCACCGCTCCGCCTTCGGTGCGCAGGATCCTTGCGGCGACGTGGCGTTCGAGCAGTGTCAACCGCTGGTTGCGTACGCCCGCCAGCAGGGCGCGTTCGACCTCGGAGCCGGTGGCGTCACCGCCGGCGTGCACCACCCGGAACGCCGTGTGCCCGCCCTCCCGGGCCAGCGCCAGCAGGCCCCGGCGACCGGGCTGGTCGTCACCGGCGGGGTCGAACACGGCCCCGTCGGCGCGCAGCCGGTTCACCGCGTCCGGCCCGTCGGCCAGGATCGTCGCCACCGCGGCCGGGTCGCACAGGCCCGCTCCGGCGACCAGGGTGTCGTCGACGTGCTTGCGCACGCTGTCACCGGCCTCGTGTTGGCCCGGGAGTACGACCGCAACCCCGCCTTGCGCCCAGCGGGTGTTGCCGGCGTCGGCCTCGGCCTTGGTGACCACGACGACCCGCAGCCCGGCGCGGGTCGCCTCCAGCGCGGCGCTCAGCCCGGCCACGCCCGTACCCACGACGACCAGATCGGCAGCCGCCTCCCAGCGGCTGCTCATTCGCCACCCCCGGGGTTGCCGACCTCGATCATCCTCTGCACCGCTCCGCGCGCCCGTGCGGCGATCTCCGGCGCGACGTGCACCTCGTCGGTGCCCTCGCGGAGGCTGCGCAGCAATGCTCCCGGCGTGATCATCTTCATGTAGCGGCACGAGGCCCGGTCGTTCACCGCACGGAAGTCGACGCCCGGCGCGGCCTTGCGAAGCTGGTGCAGCATGCCGATCTCGGTGGCCACCAGCACCGACCGCGCCTTCGTCTCCCTGGCCTGGTCGAGCATCCCGCCGGTGGAGAGGATCTTCACCCGGTCCGCCGCCACCGTACCCTCACCGGCGAGGTAGAGCGCCGAGGTGGCACAGCCGCACTCGGGGTGGATGAACAGCTCCGCGTCGGGCTCTGCGGCGGCCCGGTCGGCCAGCTCGGCCCCGTTGATGCCGGCGTGGACGTGGCACTCCCCCGCCCAGATGTGCAGGTTGTCCCGGCCGGTCTCCCGCTTGACGTGGGCGCCGAGGAACATGTCCGGCAGGAACAGCACCTCCCGGTCGGCGGGGACCGAGGCCACCACCTCGACCGCGTTCGCGGACGTGCAGCAGATGTCGGTCTCGGCCTTCACCTCGGCGGTGGTGTTGACGTACGACACGACCACCGCGCCGGGGTGCTCGGCCTTCCAGGCCCGCAGCTGGTCGGCGGTGATCGAGTCGGCCAGGGAGCAGCCGGCCCGCGCGTCGGGGATCAGGACGGTCTTGTCGGGGCTGAGGATCTTCGCCGACTCCGCCATGAAGTGCACGCCGCAGAAGACGATGGTGGACGCCTCGCTGGCCGCGGCGATGCGGCTGAGCGCGAGGGAGTCGCCGGTGTGGTCGGCGATGTCCTGGATCTCGGGGATCTGGTAGTTGTGCGCGAGCAGCACCGCGTCGTGCTCGGCGGCAAGCCGGCGTACCTCTTCTCGCCACGCGTCGTCCGGCACCACCTCGTCGTAGGCCGTGTCCGCGCGGACCGCTTCAGTGACAGGGGTCATGTGACCCTCCCGGCAGGTTTCCTCACCCGGAGCGGGTGCCCCGGGTCTTCGTCCAGGCTTCCGGCGCCTGGGGTTTTCGACTTACGAGCGAAAACTTCCCGAGATACTATCACCGCGTGAGTCGATTGGGGCATGAGGTGCTGGCAGCGGTCCTCCAGGTCCGGTCCCGGTCGCTGCAGGTTCTGCTCTGGCAGCGCGCCCGCGAGCCCCAGGTGGGCAGGTGGGCACTGCCCGGCGGCCGGCTGGGCGCCGTCGAGGACGTCGAGAGCTCCGTACGCCGGCAGCTCGCCGAGAAGGTCGACGTACGCCAGCTGTCCCACGTCGAGCAGCTCGCGGTGTTCAGCGCACCCGACCGGATGCCCGGGCCGCGGGTCCTGGCCACGGCGTTCCTGGGGCTGGTGCCGAGCGACAACGACCCGGAGATCCCCGAGGACACCCGCTGGTTTCCGATCGAGGATCTCCCGAAGACCGCGTTCGACCACCAGGCCATCGTGTTGCGCGCCCGCGACCGGCTGCGGTCCAAACTGTCCTACACCAACCTCGGGTTCGCCCTCGCTCCCCCGACGTTCACCGTCTCCGAGCTCCGCGAGGTCTACTCCGCAGCACTCGGGCACCGGGTCTCGGCGACCAACCTGCAGCGGGTGCTGACCAGGCGCGGACAGCTGGAGGCCACCGGCCAGACCGCCGGCTCCGGGCCGACCGGCGGCCGCCCCGCCGCGTTGTTCCGGTTCACCTGCCGGGACATGTTCATCACCGACCCGTTCGCGGTGCTCCGCCCGCCGACCGTGCGCAGCTGACCACCGCAACCGGCCGGCCGGCCGTACCCGAACGGTCCTGAGACCCTGTGCGCATGGACCTGCTGCTGCTCTCCAACTCCCGCAACCACGGGCGGGAGTTCCTCGCCCACGCGCTGGACGAGGTTGACGACTTCATCGGCGCCAACCGCCGGTTGACGTTCGTGCCGTACGCGCTGGCCGACCACGACGCCTACACGGCGATCGTGGCCGCGGCTCTGGCGCCGCGCGGAATCACCGTCGTCGGGGTGCACACCGTGGCCGATCCGAGACAGGAGGTGGCCCGGGCCGAGGTGGTCTTCGTCGGCGGCGGCAACTCCTTCCGGCTGTTGAAGACGTTGTACGCGACCGGGCTGCTGGAGACGATCGGTGACCGGGTGCGCGCCGGAGCCCTGCGCTACATGGGTGCGAGCGCGGGCACCAACATGGCCGCACCCACACTGCGGACGACCAACGACATGCCGATCGTGTCGCCGCCGTCGTTCGAGACGTTCGGGTTCGTTCCGTTCCAGATCAACCCGCACTACCTCGACCCTGCGCCGGCGAGCACCCACATGGGCGAGACACGAGAGGAGCGGATTCGGGAGTTCCTGGAGGAGAACGACGTCCCGGTGCTCGGACTCCGTGAAGGCTCCTGGCTGCGGGTGAGCGGTTCGGTGGCACGTCTCGGTGGCGACAACGGCGCACTGCTGTTCGCCCGTAACTCCGAACCGGCCGAACTCGTCCCGGGCGAGGACGTGTCGCCCCTGCTGGCCACCACACCGCGCTATGACGTGACACGGTCAGGTTGACGTCGACTGTCATGGCCGGAGCACTTTCTGATGCGGGTCCACCCACTCCGGCGGGATGTACTCCGGGTGGCCGTGTGCGCCCATGCGGACCGTCCAGCCGCGGTGGTGGACGAAGGTGTGGTGGGTTTTGCACAGGAGGACTCCGTTGTCGAGGTCCGTCGGCCCGAAGTCGTCCCAGGCCGTCATGTGGTGGGCGACGCAGCGGCGTTCGGGGACCTGGCAGCCTGGGAAGTGACAGTGAGACCCGTCGCGGACCGCTAATGCCCGGCGTTGCGCTTCGGTGAAGAACCTGTCGGCCATTCCGACGTCGAGGACCTCACCGTCGCCACCGAGGACGACAGGGATGATGTTCGCGTCACACGCCATCCGCCGGATCGTGGCCACCGAGATCGGCTCGCCGCGCAGGCCGAAGATCCTGGCCGAGCCGCCACCGCCGCACTTGCTGCAACCGTCGTGCGGGTCGATGCGCCCCATGGGGTCAGTGAGGTCCTCGGGATCAGTGGTGTCATCGGGCTCGCCGGTGTCGTCGGGTTCGCTGGTGTCACCGGGCTCGCTGGGTTCGTGGGCAGCCTCCGGCCCCGCCGCACCCTCCTCGATCTCAGGCTCGGCGCCGGCGGCCTCTTGTGCCCCGAGGTCACAGTCCTCGGGTCCGGTATCAGTTTCCGGATCGGGTCCAAATCCCGGTCCACCTTCGGGATTCAATCCGGTTGCGGTGTTCAAGTGTGGGTGCCGGCCGGGTTCTCGCGGTCCGGGTATTCGATCCGCGACGCTGCCCGGACCGGGTGGGCTGGGTGCGTCGACTGGATGGTGTGCGCGGAATGGGTCGGGTGACAGCTCCTCCTTGCCCGGTTGACGATTCCGTCTACTCGTCGTCCACTGACCACCGGGACGACCCAGGTCGTCGCCGTTGGCCCCGCTCGCTTCGCGCAGGTCTGTCGTCTCGCCCAGATCGGCTCCCGTGTGTGGGTCGCCGGTGTCGGCCGGCTGGGCTGTCTCGCCGGGACCGTCCGTCAGCTCCGGGTCAACGACCTCTTCGTCAACGTCGGATTGCGACGCGGCACCCGCGGCGGCATTGCCGCTCGGCCCGGCATTGCCGCTCGACCCGGCATTGCCGCTCGGCTCGGTGTCTCCGGCGTCGTCGCTCTGCTTGCTGGGATTGGAGTTGGCAGGCGTGGCCTCTGCGGTGCCGGGGCGGGTCTTGTCTGGCCCGGACTCTCCCGACCCGGGCTGTCCCGCCTCAGAACCCTCGGTGCGCTTGGCGGTCTCGTCCTGGGGCTGGCCCTTGGCCTGGCGCCTGGCTTGGCGCTGGGCTTGGCGTTGGGCGTCGGGGGTCTGGCAGCCACACGGCATGGGCCGGACGGGGTTGAGGTCGTCGATCGTGCCGTACCCGACCCCGTTCATCAGGTTCTGCAAATCGATCAGCACGGTGACGCAGTCCCGTCCTCGGCCGCGGTTGGGCGAGGCTTCCCATTCAGCCCACCTGGCGACCAACTCCGCGAACGCGTCGCCACGCTTTTG